>CAKUTI010000035.1 GCA_934691925.1 uncultured Treponema sp.
TCGGCAAAAATCGCAGGCTTTTCCCAGCTGTCCTTTTTGATTACGCTTACAAGGTTCGCGCCTTTTTTGTACATTCTCGGAACATTCTCGTAGAATCCGCCGCCTGTGATGTGAACCATTCCGTGAATCGCGCTTCCGAAAGTTTCAAGCGCATCCATTACCGGGCGAACGTAAATGCGTGTCGGCAAAAGCAAAGTCTCGCCGATTGGCTTTCCGTTGAAGTCCTCATTGAAATCTTTCACAAGTTTTCTGACGAGAGAATATCCGTTTGAGTGGCAGCCAGTTGAAGAAAGTCCGATTAAAACATCTCCGGCTTCAATTTTGTCGCCTGTAATCATATTTTCTTTCTCGCCGAATCCGACTCCGAATCCTGCCAAGTCATATTTTCCGTCATCATAGAAACCTGGCATTTCGGCAGTCTCGCCGCCGAGAAGAGCGCAGCCAGCGTCAACGCAGCCGTCCGCAACGCCTTTCACAAGCTCGCCTGCAACGTGCGCGTCAAGTTTTCCGCAAGCAACGTAGTCAAGGAAGAAAGAAGTCTTCACGCCTGAGCAGAGGATGTCGTTCACGCTCATTGCAACGCAGTCGATTCCTACAGTGTCGTACTTTTTAAGCTGAAAAGCGATGTCGAGCTTTGTTCCAACGCCGTCAGTTCCAGAAACCGCTACAGGATGCTTTAATCCGGCAGGAATCTCGAACATTCCGTTGAAGCTTCCCAAATCTGTCAAAAGCCCCGGAATTCTAGTTCTCTTCGCGTGAACCTTGTATTCATTTACTGCATTGTAGCCTTCCTCAACATCAACGCCAGAATCTTTGTAGTCAATAGCCATAATTTTCCTCACTTATTATTTTTATAAACAGTTTGTTTTATTTTTTACGGTTGCCGCTGGCTTTTTATTTTGCCAGCCTCAATGATTTTCCCGATTCTCAGGAACTGCCATAGGATACTCGCCCGTAAAGCAGCCCTTGCAAAATCCGTAGCTGCCTGGATTCACGGACTTAACCGCCTCCATAAGACCTTCAGGAGTAAGGAACGCAAGAGAATCAGCTCCAATCATCTTGCAGATTTCGTCTGTAACGTGCTGGGCAGAAATCAGCTCGCCCCTTGTCGGAGTGTTGATTCCAAAATAGCACGGAAATTTTACAGGCGGAGACGAGATTCTAAAGTGAACCTCAGTTGCGCCAGCGCGCCGCAAAATCTGAACGAGACGCTTCGCCGTAGTTCCGCGCACAATCGAGTCGTCAATGACGATTACACGCTTGCCTTTCACATCGCATGAAATCGCGTTGAGCTTTACAAAAACCATGTTCTCGCGCTCTTTTTGAGTCGGCGCGATAAAAGTTCTTCCAATATATTTATTTTTGATGATTCCAAGCGCGTAAGGAATTCCAGTCGCCTTTGAATATCCGACGGCGGCTCCAAGCCCCGAGTCAGGAACGCCAATCACGACATCGGCAGGAACGCCGCTTTCCTTTGCAAGCTGCGCTCCAAGCGCGTGCCGCGCCTCCTGAACTGAAATTCCGTCAATAACGCTGTCGGGACGAGCAAAATAAACATATTCAAAAACGCAAGTGCGCTTTGAAGTGCGCTCGCCGAATTCAAAAGAAAGAACTCCGTCATCATTTATAATCACGATTTCGCCGGGCTTCACATCGCGCACAAAAGTTCCGTTCACAGCGTCAATCGCGCAGCTTTCGCTTGCAAGAATCCAGCCCTTCTCAGTTTTTCCAAGGCAAAGAGGACGGATTCCGTTAGGGTCGCGCGCGCCAATCAGACATTTTTCCGTCATTACAACGAGAGCGTAGCTTCCTTTTATCATCTGAATCGTGTCGGTCAAGGCACGCTCCAAGCCTTTCTTGTACGAGCGGGCAATCATCTTAACGATAACTTCCGTGTCGCTTGTCGATTGGAAAGTGCAGCCTGCATCCTCCAACATTTCACGAAGCTGCTCGTAGTTTATGAGCTGGCCGTTATGGGCAACAGCAATTGTTCCGAGCTTTGAAGACTGAACAAGCGGCTGGGCATTGTCAATCGTGCAAGAGCCTGCAGTCGCATAGCGCACGTGGCCCAAAGCGATTCTTCCCTGCAAGTCTCCGAGAGTCTGCGGATTGAAAACCTCGGCGATTGTTCCCATCTGCTTGTGGACTTTAACTTCCTTTCCGTCAGAAACTGCAATTCCTGCGCTGTCCTGGCCGCGGTGCTGCAAGGAATAAAGCGCGTAGTAAACTTTCTGAGCAGCGTTAAAATCAGAAATCGAATAAGGATTTGTGTCTTCGCCGTTTTTCTGAGACTCAGCGGCTTTCAAAGTCTGGAAAATTCCTGCAACGCCGCACTCATCACGGAGCTTGTCTTCTTCCGCCTCGAAAAATTCTTTGTTTTTAATTTCGTCGCCTGTCATTTTTTACAACTCAACATCAAGACCAGTTTTTTTAGCATCGTCAGCAAGCTTTTTACGGAAAGCAAGCAGCTTTTCTTTTAACTCAGGATATTTTATAGACAAAATCTGAACTGCAAGATATGCGGCATTTTTTGAAGAATTGATTCCGACAGTCGCAACAGGAATCTGAGGAGGCATCTGCACGATAGAAAAAAGCGCGTCAAGTCCGCCCAAGCCGTTTGATTTTCCCGGAGTAACACATTCAAGAGGAACGCCAATCACCGGAAGAGTCGTCTCGCCCGCGATAACTCCAGGAAGAGCCGCAGCAAGTCCAGCTCCCGCGATAATCACTTCGCAGCCGTCTTTTTCAACCTGCTCGACAGTCTCTTTGAGCAAAGCTCCAGCTCTGTGAGCCGAAATAACATAAGCCTTGTAGTCAACACCGAATTCTTTAAGAACATCGGCCGCCTTTTTCATAGTTTCGGTGTCAGATTTTGAACCGAAGAAAATAGCAACTTTCATGTAAGATTACCTCTGATAAGCGATTTTACCAAAATATCGTCTTTTATAACAGTCAAAAAAATAAAATTTGCCACGCTGCCCTTTCAGTCTTAGAATAAAAAATATGCCGATTACATCTGATATTCTAAAAAGCCCTATGAAATTCAACTTTATTTTCAGGGGAAACGAAATAATTTTAAAAGACGGAAAACTTCCTGACAACGATTTAATGCAAAAATGCCTGAAACTCAACGTGGCCTCGGACTGGCTCGAAGAAAAGCAGCTGAACTACGCGGCGATTCTCCTTGAAGACGACACGCCGAATCCGAAAGGCTACGAAAACATTCCGATAAGATATTTTTTCTCGCAAAGCGACGAGAAGATGACCGCGCTTGCCTCGCGCGCAAAAGGAATTCTGAATTTCAAGGCAAGCAAGCGTTTCTGCGCAAAATGCGGCGCGCCTCTAAAAGACGACGAGAATTTTACCGCGAGAACCTGCGTCAAATGCGGACATCAGTATTTTCCGCAGCTAGAGCCAGCGGTTATTGTGCTTGTTAAAAAAGGCGGCGAGATTCTGCTAGGAAAGCACAAAAAACGCAACGATGACGTTTACTCTACGTTGGCAGGATTTGTTGAAATGGGCGAAACTGCGGAGCACGCCGTAAAACGCGAAATAATGGAAGAAAGCGGAATTTCCGTGAAAAACATAAAATATGTCGGAAGCCAGTCGTGGCCGTTTCCAGACCAGCTCATGCTCGCGTTCACGGCGGAATACGAGTCAGGCGAGATAAAAATTCAGGAGGAAGAGCTTAGCGACGTTCGGTTTTTCAAGAGGGACAGTCTGCCGAACGTTCCAAAGCCGGGCTCAGTTGCGCACAATCTGATTTTTTCAAAATTCGATTCGTGAAAGAAATTAAAAGCGCGTAGTTTTTTTATCACTGAATACTCGAGAAAATGTCCGCGCCTGATTTTCTAATTCCATATGCGAAAATTTTTTGATAAAATGCTTGAACTAAATTTTTTGGGAGAAACAAATGAAAAATTTATACGAGATTGGACAGGAAGTTGAGACAACTGTTGTTCAGGTTGCCGGCGACACTGTTTTTATTGACTTAGGACTGAAATCTGAGGGCTTTGTTGACAAGGCTGATTTTTTGGACAAGGACGGAATTTGCGCAGTAAAAGAAGGCGACAAGGTTAAGGTTTATTTTGTCGGCTCGGAAAACGGCGAGCTTCACTTTACAACAAAATTGAAGGGAGAAAACGCCGGTGCTGAGATTTTGGAAAGCGCGTTCAAGTCTGGACTTCCGGTTGAGGGACACGTTGAAAAGGAAATCAAAGGCGGATTTGAAGTTAAAATCGGAGCAAGCCGAGCGTTCTGTCCTTACAGTCAGATGGGCTACAAAAACCGGCTTGAGCCGGCTGAATACGTCGGAAGAACTTTGACTTTTGTAATCAGCGAATTCAAGAATGACGGAAAAGACATTATCGTTTCAAACAGACGATTTGAAGAGCAAAAAGAAAACGGCAAAATCAAGGCGCTCGAGTCGAAAATCAAAGAGGGAGATACTGTAAAGGGAACAGTAAAATCGATTCAGTCTTACGGCGCGTTCATCGACATCGACGGATTTCAGGCTCTTCTTCCAATCAGCGAAATCAGCTACAAGCGCGTAAGCGACGTTTCAGAAGTTTTGAGCGTCGGACAGGAAATCGAGGCGAAAGTCCTAAAGACAGAATGGAATGACGCGAAGCCGGAGCGTTCAAGAGTCTCGCTTAGCATGAAAGCTCTTGAAACAGACCCGTGGAGCGAAATCGCGAATCTTTCGGCTGGAGAAAAGCTCACAGGAAAAATCGCAAGAATCGCCGCGTTCGGACTTTTCGTGAACTTGAAGCCTGGAATCGACGGACTCGTCCACATTTCGACTTTGCAGGACGTGAACGACCACACGAACCTGAACAAGAAATACAAGGTTGGAGACGACTTTGACGTTGTAATCCAGAAAATTGACGCGGAAGAAAAAAGAATCAGCCTTGCTCCGGCGACAAGCAACGAGCAGGACGACGACGCTTCCGACTATATGAAAAAGCAGAGCAAGACAGATGACGGCGAGACTTACAATCCGTTTGCAGCTTTGCTAAAAAAGTAAAAAAAAATCCACCGGGTATCGCTTACTTTTTCGCACGCACTGCCCGGCGGATTTTCGTTTTTATGGCGTTTTTCCGTTATCTGAAATTTTCAACGCCGTTCAAATCCAGCGTCGCAAAATAATCGTCGATTGTCTCTTTTCGGCGAATCTGGACAACGCTTCTGTCTGAACGCAAAAGAAGCTCGCCACAGCGGAGCTTTCCGTTGTAGTTAAAGCCCATTGAGCGTCCGTGCGCGCCTGCGTCGTGAACAATCACAAAGTCTCCAATGTCGATTTTAGGAAGAGGACGCTGCACCGCAAATTTGTCGCAGTTCTCGCAGAGAGAGCCGACAACATCATAAACATGGTCTTTAGGCGCGTTCTCTTTTCCAGAAACTGTAACTTCGTGATAAGCTCCGTACATTCCAGGCCGCATCAAATCCGCCATGCACGAGTCAAGACCGATATAGTCGCGGTAGATGTGCTTCTCGTGAATCGCAGTCGAGACAAGCCAGCCGTAAGGGCCTGTAATCGGGCGGCCGCACTCCCAGTAAATCGCAAGCGGGTCAAGTCCGGCAGGAACGATTGTCTTGTCGTACTCGGCTCTAATTCCTTTCGCAACCTCGTCATAATCAACATTTTTTTGCTCAGGCTTGTACGGAATTCCAAGTCCGCCGCCCAAGTCAACAAATTCGATTTTCACGCCACATTCTTTCTGGACTTCAACAGCAAGGTCAAAAACAAGCTTAGCAGTGTCAACAAAGAAGTCAGGATTAAGCTCGTTTGAGGCGACCATCGTGTGAAGCCCGAAATGTTTAACTCCGCGCTCTTTCGCAACTTTATAAGCCTCAATCATCTGCTCGCGGGTCAGTCCGTATTTCGCCTCCTCAGGCTTTCCGATAATCGAGTTGCAGCCGTGCTTCGCCTCGCCTGGGTTGTAGCGGAAACACAAAGTCTCAGGAAGTTTTCCCAAAGTTTTTTCGAGATAGTCAATCATCGTGAAGTCATCAAGATTAATTATATTTCCGTTCGCAAAAGCGTATTTGTATTCAGAAGCCGGAGTCTCGTTTGAAGTGAAAATCACTTTCTCGCCTTTTATTCCGGCAATTTCGCAAAGCATAAGCTCAGGCAGGCTTGAACAGTCTCCGCCACAGCCTTCCTCTGCCAAAATTTTCATAATATAAGGATTCGGGCAGGCTTTCACCGCAAAATGTTCTCGGAATTTCGGAAAAATCGAGAAAGCCTTTGTAAATTTTCTCATATTCTCGCGGATTGCCTTCTCATCATAAAGATAAAAAGGAGTCGGAAAAGTCTCAGTTAGCTTTTTAAGCTCGTCATGATTTAATGGAAAAGTTTTCATATTGTCCTTATCTTACAATTTTCTTTATTTCTTGAAAATAACGCTTTATAATGATTTAGACAGAATTGCGGCAGTTTAGCAAATGAAAAATCAAAGAGTTCTCAATCCGTATTTTCTAAAAATTCTCTCATATGTTTTAATCGCGCTCTGCATGCTTGCAATGACGGTCGTAAGCACACGCGTGCTTTTTTCAAAATCAAACAGAATCTCGATTGAACAGCACGTTGACGCTTGCATAAAAGTTGCCGACGGCTATGCGGAAGCGATTTTTTCGGCATTGAAAGCCGAAGTTTACGCTCTCGAGGCGGTTGCCGTTCCAGACGGCATATCAGAAAAAACATCGGACGAAATATGCGACTTTTTAAAGGAAGCGAACAAAAAAGTCTTCAAGGATTTCAAAAGGATTTTCTACGTTGACGATGACGGAGTGGCATGGCTTCCAAGCGGAAGATCTGCAAACGTTCAAAACAGAAAATATTTTCTTGAAGTTGTTGAAAACGGAAAAGATTATTATTTCAGCGACCTGATGCGCTCAAAATTCGACTACGCTCCGGTCTACGTCTGCGCTATTCCAGTTTATGGCGATAAACAGTTTTACAGCAAACAGCTTTTCAACGGCGGCAGAAGAAAAGCAATCGGAGCTTTGTGCGCGGCGGTAACAATCACAACGATAAACGACATAATCGACTCAATCGAAATCGGAAAAAAAGGAAACATTCTGATTCAGAACCCGAACGGAGACATAATCGCCCACCCGAAAGGCGACTGGATTGGAAAAGTTTTCAGCCAAAGCACGATTCCTTTTGAGCTTGACATAAATGACGACGAATTTGACGAAAAGATAAAGGAAGTAGCGGCAGTTTCAGAGCTCGCAAGCAAAAATAAAGAGTCGCTTTACGTTTTCAAGCGTTCAATTCAAAACACGGGCTGGACTGTGAGCTACTGCGTTCCGGCGGCGTCTTTCAACGTGATTATGAAGGCGCAGAACAAAGTCCAGATTCTCGTGATTTTTCTTTCTATTATTATCACGATAATTCTGATTCTGATTGAAATGAAAATCACAAATGTTCTTCAAAAAAAGCAGCTGATTGACTCTTATTTTGACCCGCTAACTCATCTTATGACCCGCCAGCGTTTTGAAAAAGAGGCGGAACATCAGCTTTCGAGAAATCCTGCGGGCAAGTTTGTCCTGATTGAGGCGAATATCAGAGGATTCAAATTCTACAACCAGAACAATGGCGAAGAACGCGCAAACGACATGCTGATTTTTCTTTCAAAGATTCTGAACAAGCACGCGCTTCAAAACAAGGGAATTTTAGGAAGAGGATACGCCGACCATTTTTACTCGCTCCACAAAATCAATACCGTAAGAAACACGATGAAACTTTTCAAGTCGTTCGTGAAAGAAGTTACGGAAGCGTCGAAAAACTACGAGATTCCGTTTGTCACAAAATTCGGAATCACTTTTCATATGCCAAAATCAGAAAACAGGCAGCCGACAATTCAGGATTTGATTGGAGAAGCGACTTTCGCACGCAAAACGATTCAGGACGACGCGCTTCATTATTACGCGATTTTTGACTCGCGGCTTTCATCAAAATCACAAGAAGTCCATTACATTGAGTCGCATATGGAAAAAGCCCTTGAAAACAGGGAATTCTTCGTGATGTACCAGCCGAAAATCGACCTTTCAACGGAAAAAGTCATCGGCGCAGAAGCTCTCGTCCGCTGGCAAAATCCAAAGCTCGGCTTTTTGTCTCCTGAAAAATTTATTCCGCTGTTCGAGCTAAACGACTTTATAATAAAGCTTGACTACAGCGTTTACAGGCAGGTTTTCGCTTTTATCAGATACTGCCTTGACAACGCTCTCCCAGTTGTGCCGGTTTCGGTGAATATGTCGCGGAATCATTCCAAGCCTGACAGATTCGTCGAGGAATTTACAGGAATGATGAGAGAATTCAAGATTCCGCCTGAATATGTTGAAGTGGAGCTTCTCGAACGCTCGACGCTTTACAAAAACACTTTGCGCGACGTTACGGTTCTGCTTCACAAGGAAGGCCTAAAAGTCGCGATGGACGACTTTGGCTCGGGCGAAAGCTCGCTTAATATGCTTTCAAATATTCCAGTCGATATTCTGAAATTCGACCGCTCGTTCTTGCTCGGCGCGAACAATGAGAACGCGGAAATCGACGAGGAAAAAGGAAACTTTATAAAATCGCTTGTTGACATTGGAAAGACGCTCAAAAAACGCACAGTTTTTGAAGGCGTTGAGACGGAAGCGCAGAAAAACTTTCTAAAATCGATAAACTGCGACGCAGTTCAGGGGTTTTACTATTCAAAGCCGCTCACAGAAAGCGACTATGTGGAATTTCTGAAAAAGCATATATAAGATTATACGCTTGCCGAGTTTTACGTGCGAAACACAAAAAAAAGCCGCTTAGCAAAGCCTAAATGACATTGCCAAGCGGCCGATTTTTTTCAGTTTTTCTCAATCAAACAATCAGTCAAAAAATCCTTTTGCTTTAAGAAGCTCCGCGTTAAGGATTCCGCCGAGAGCGGCTCCGCGCTTTGTGTTGTGGCTTAAAGCGACAAATTTCACATCGAACACGCTGCATTTTCTAAGTCTGCCGACAACGCAAGCCATTCCTTTTTCAGTGTCGCGGTCGCGGCGCGGCTGAGGGCGGTTTTCTTCTTCGCGGTAGACAATCGGATGCTCAGGCGCAGAAGGAAGATTCAGCTCCTGCGGAAGAGAGGTAAATTCTTCCCAGACTTTTAAGATTTGTTCAATAGAAGGCTTTTTGTCTTCTGGAAGGTCAAATTCGAGGTTTACACTTGCAGTATGTCCGTCGATTACAGGAACGCGTGTGCAGGTTGCAGACACAACCGGCTCAGAAGCATTTTCAATCTTTCCGCCTTTCACAGTTCCCAAGATTTTAAGACATTCTTTCTCGGTCTTTTCTTCCTCGCCTCCGATAAACGGCACGATGTTGTCAATCATATCGAACGAAGAAACGCCAGGATAGCCAGCTCCTGAAACAGCCTGCAAAGTTGTTACGGTCATTCTCTTTACAGGATAGCCAGCCTTGATAAGCGCGTAGATTGGAATCATATAAGTCTGCAAAGAGCAGTTCGGCTTTACAGCGATGAATCCTTTGTCCCAGCCGCGGGACTTTTTCTGCTCGGCGATAACATCGAGATGAGAATAGTTGATTTCAGGAATCAGCATCGGAACGTCTTCTGTCCAGCGGTTCGCGCTCGCGTTTGAAACAACAGGGATTCCCTCGGCAGCGTAAGCCGCTTCCAAAGCCTTGATTTCGTCTTTTCCCATTTCAAGCGCAGAAAACACAAAGCGGCATTTTCCAAGCGCGAGTTTCGGGTCATTCGCATCCTGAACTGTAAGATTTTTCACATCGTCAGGAATGTCAGCTCCAATAAGCCAGCGGTTTTTGACAGCCTCGGTGTAAAGTTTTCCAGCTGAGCGCGGACTTGCCGCAACATAAGTTACCTTAAACCAAGGATGATTTTCCAAAAGCTTGATGTATCTCTGGCCGACCATTCCAGTCGCGCCCAAAACTCCAACATTTATTCTTTCCATTTTTATCTCCCTAAAATTAACCACGGATTTATCGGATTCCTCTGACAGAGCGAATAAATCACGGATTAACTTACAACATCCTCTTTATAGCCAGTTTCTACAGCTGACAGTCTTTCAAAGCGTTTTCAATCACTTTTTTTGCGCCATCGTGAACTTCAACTAAAGGAAGCCGCATAACGCCGGAATCCATTTTCTTGCATTTCAAAGCGTATTTAATGGAAGAAGGATTTCCGTCAACGAAAGCCGCCTTGAAGAACGGGAGCAATCGGTAATGAACTTTTCTCGCCTCCTCCAAGTTTCCAGAAAGCGCGTCAGAAACCATCTTTGAAATCAAGTCAGGAGCAAGATTCGAAACAACAGAAACAACTCCGTCGCCGCCAACACTGATTAAAGGCAAAGTCAGGCCGTCGTCTCCGCTCAAAACCGCAAAGTCAGGATTTTTCGCCTTGATTCTCGCAATCACTTCCATCATTTGGTTTATGTTTCCGCTCGCCTCTTTTACGCCAATCACGTTCGGAAGAGACGCAATCTTTTCCAAAGTGTCGGTCGCAATGTTCACGCCGGTTCTTCCGGCAATGTTGTAAACCAGAATCGGCATTCCGACTTTTGAGACAGCCGCAAAATGCCGGTAAATTCCTTCCTGCGAAGGCTTGTTGTAGTAAGGAGTTACAACGAGAGCCACATCAGCTCCAAGTTTTTTCGCGCGCTCTGTGTATTTGACTGCCTCGCCTGTAGAGTTGCTTCCAGTTCCGATAATCACAGGAACTTTTTTTCCTGTTTTCTCAAGGAATTTTTTCGACTCCTCAACAGCAATCTTGATAATGTCATCCTCTTCGTCAACAATGAGAGTCGGAGTCTCGCCGGTTGTTCCCATCGGAGCAATTCCAGAAATTCCATTCTCCATCTGAAAGACCACATTTTTTCGGAACTGCTCATAGTCAACAGAACCGTCATCTTTCATCGGCGTAATCATAGCAGTGTAAGAACCGCGCAGCTTAATCATTTTTCACCTCGTAAATATGATAAAAAATCCCTTATAGTTTAATGAATTCTACACATAGAAACAACAAGAATAATCCGCAATAAAAATCATATATGGCTTGTCGCCCCGATTTTGCTTTTTTCATAACACTTTATCAAAACAGTTTCAGGTGCTAAAATAAAGTCTACAAATTCTAGCTGTTTTTGATTTTTCAAAATCAAAATTTCACTGCAAAATCAACAAGATTGAGGAAATCAAGGAAAAATTATGAAGCCAACACTTTTAGTATTAGCCGCAGGAATGGGAAGCCGCTACGGCGGAGTAAAGCAGATTGACGCTGTAGGAAAAAACGGCGAGTGTCTTTTGGACTTCGCAACTTTCGACGCTGCAAGATGCGGATTCGGAAAAGTTGTCTACATCATCAGAAAAGATATTGAAAAAGATTTTCGCGAGCGCCTTTTTGACCGCGTTGCGCGCAATTTCAATGCGGAATACGTTTTCCAGACTCCAGACGCGCTTTTGACAGAAGCAGAGCAGGAAATCGCAAAAAAAGCAGACAGAAAAAAGCCGTGGGGAACAGTCCATGCGGTTTTGTGCGCAAAAGAAAAAATCCACGAGCCTTTCGCGGTCATCAACGCTGACGATTATTATGGAAGAAACGCGTTTGAAACGCTCGGAAAATATCTTTCTTCTATCAACAACGACTGCACAGAACATGCGATGGTCGGCTACGTTCTCGGAAAGACGATGAGCAGAAACGGCTCTGTAAGCCGCGGAATCACAGAAGCAGAAAACGGCTACCTAAAATCAATCACAGAAAACACAAAAATCTATTACACTGGAGAAAATTTCTCAGGAAACGAGATTGAGTCAGACTTGAACGGAAAAATCTACAAGCTCACAGGCAAAGAAACCGTAAGCATGAACTTGTTCGGATTCTCGCCTAAAGCGTTTGAGGAATTTGAAAAATACTGGGAAAGCTTCAAGAAAACTTCTCTATCGCTTCCAAAAGCCGAAGCTCTTCTTCCTGTTGCCGCAAGCGACATCATCAAAGACGGAAAAGGCAAAATCAAGGTTTTCACATCGGAAGAAAGCTGGTTCGGAATGACTTATCCTGCTGACAAGGAAATCGTTAAAAACGAAATCGCAAAGAAAATCGAAAGCGGATATTATCCTGAAAAGCTCTGGGAAAAATAAGTTAAACACGGACGCACGGATATTCACGGAGAAACACGGATTCTGTAAAAAAGAATCCGTGCAAATTCTTGCAAATTTTTGCAAATTCTTTTTATCTGCGGCTGTCCATGCTGAAAAATAAATTATTATGCTTAATCTTACACCTCTTCATTTTGATAAAATTTGGGGATACGAAAACTGGCTTGCCTCCACGCACAAGGACGGGCCGCAGACAGAATTCGTTTCCCTTGCAAAGGATTTTCCGCTTTTAGTAAAAATTATTCAGGCCAACTCCACGCTTTCCGTGCAGATTCATCCTGACGACAAAACCGCAGCCGCGCTTGAAGGCGACGGAAGCAGCGGAAAAACCGAGTGCTGGTACGTTCTTGACGCAAAGCCAGGCTCAAAGCTTGTCTACGGTTTCAAAAAAGACTATTCAATAGAAGAAATCAGAAATTTGATTGAAAAAAACACGCTCGAAAATCACTTGAACCAAGTTGAAGTAAAAAAGGGCGACTTTGTCTTTATTCCAGCCGGAACAGTCCACGCGATTGGAGGCGGACTAAGGCTTCTTGAAGTCCAGCAAAGCTGCAATATCACATACAGATTTTACGACTGGGGACGCGGACGCGAGCTTCACATTGAAAAAGGTCTGAAATCTGTAAAAGCTTCAGAGAAAATCAAAAAAGACCTGAACGCAAAAATGGACGGAAACGATTTTGACCTTTCAAGAATCACTGCGTTCGGCTCGGATTTTGAATGCCAGTATTTTGAAATCGTCAGGAAAACTGTAAAGGGCGGATATTCCTATCTTGTTCCGAAAAACGGCACGGCGGAGCTTTTGTTTGTGATAAGCGCGGAAAAACTTTCTGCAAAATCCGCAGACGCAAACGGCGAAAAAAGCGAGATAAAAAATCTTTCTGCGGAGCAAATTCTTGCTTTCTCTTCCGGCGAAAAAGTTACGCTTGAAGGAAGCGGCGAAATCTTTAGAATCAAGACAAAAAATTAAATAGAATCAGGAAAAATTATGAACATCATTGAGGAAATCAAAAAATCGGTTCTTTCAGGAATCATGATTATGGTGGGCGGATCGGTCTACTTGGCGTCGCGCACAATCTCAGTCGGAAGCTTCAATCTTATGTGGCTTGGAGCTTTCTTGTTCACGGCGGGACTTTTCACAATCTGCGTTTACGGATTCAACCTTTACACAGGAAAAGTCGGCTATATCGCTCTTCATTTTAAGGACACAAAATATATCGCGCTCGTTGTGCTGATTTGCGTCTTCAATCTTTTAACGACGTTTCTGCTCGGAATCGTTGTCGCGTATGCTTTTCCGAACATCGGAGCTGAAGCGTTCAGAGTCTACACGCCAAAGCTCAATCTTCCGCTTTTGAGAATTTTCATTTCGGGAACTTTCTGCGGACTTTTGATGTTTCTTGCGGTTGACACTTGGAAAAAAGGATTTCCAATCGGCTGCTTTCTCTTTGTACCGGTCTTTATTTTTTCAGGATTCGACCACTCAATTGCAAACTCGCTCTACAACGGCGCAAGTTTCGGCCACATTCTTTTTGCGGACGACTCATTCTTGAACCCGAACTCGGCGAGCTTTTCAGTTTTCTCAGCGAAAAACGCGCTTCTAACTCTCACAACTGTTCTAGGAAACGGCTTCGGCGGAATGATAATCCCGCTCCTCACAAGAAAATGGAAAAACGCTGAATAAAATCAAAAACGGTTTTACGGCACGTTCTGGATTTTAGACAGATTTCTGCTGGATTTTGAACGTGCTGATTTTTTGAAAAAAACAAAAGGAGTCATTTCCGACTCCTTCATAAAAACTTTCGTTTTTTGGTTTTCACTTAATGGCAGAAACTCGCCGCTTTTTTGGGGCTTCTTTTTTGGCAGAAGTTTACCATACACAAATATATATAACTTTATTCTTGAAGTCAAGCAACTTTTCTCTGCTCCAGCCAGCCTTTTAGCACGGCGGATTTTCTTGTGGGGCAGACAAAAGCTATAGCTCAACGCCTGTAAGTTCTTGAATTCTTCCTTTATTCCATTCCTCATTTTCCCAATAAAAAAATTCTTCTTTGCGTTTCTTAAAAATTCTAAAAGGCACAACAGAATTGTCATAAATATGCATGACATCGCAGACAGAAACAAGCACTGGAACAAGTTTCAATGCTTTTTCATATCTTGAACGGATTTTTTCTTCTGGAACTGAATGGCCGCCAACAGCGACTCTTGTTTTTACTCTTGCAACGTTGATGTCAGAATTGCTAGTCAAAACATAAATGCAGCGGATAAAAAATCCTTTTTCTTTTGATTTTTCAAGAAGCTTCAAGTTTCTGTCAGTAGAAAGCACAGTTTCAAAAGTAAAACTTTTGCTCTGCTGCACACAGCCCTCACGCATTTTTTCCGCCAGCTGCGCCGCTTCCAAATCAGAGCAGTAATTTACACGTTTTATGTCGTCAGCATTTATGTAAGGCTCGATTATCTTCGCAAGCTTTGTTACCGTTGATTTTCCGCTTCCGTTAGGACCTGCAAAAACAATTATTTCAGGCTTTCTATTTTTCTCCGACATATTTTCTTGTTCCATCAGAAAATTTTAAGTATGCCTTTTTAGTTTTTGAATCATAGCAAGCAATCGGCGCACCTTTTATTTTTTTTATCTCGTTTTCAATTCTCACAGCCTCGATAAAACGATGAGTAAGCTCATCGTCAGAAACACCGCAGGTTGAATCAAGCTCGTTTGTTTCCATAAAACGCCTCCATTACTTATAATATAACACAGATTTTCAAAGATTTTCTCACTACTCCAGCCAGCTTTTTAGCACGGCGGATTTTCTTTCCGGACAGGCGGCGATTATGGATTTTGCGGCGGCGATTTATCTAAAATTATATTCTTTGCATTTTTCTTC
Organism: uncultured Treponema sp.; assembly: GCA_934691925.1. GTDB lineage: Bacteria > Spirochaetota > Spirochaetia > Treponematales > Treponemataceae > Treponema_D. The sequence goes on from CAKUTI010000035.1 coordinate 15,037, forward strand.
AAGAAGTTTGAAATCACAACAAAAAGGAACTATTTTTCCTGTTTTTACCTGCTTTTCATAAAGTTTTCCAGCTTTTTGAATGATTTTATCCAATATCTTCAGGCAAAACAAGTATTCTATATTCATCAAAATCTTGTATTTTTTCAATTCTGCCGAATCTTTTGAATCCGGGTTAAAATTGACAACAGAATACAGATTATTTTTTATTGGAATCATTTTCTTTAAATCGATTACAGATAAAATATGCTTGAATGTTCCATCTTGATTTTCAACAAAATTCTGTTTTTTATTTCATTCTTTGAGCAAGTCTCATAAATCAAAAAACAGTCTTGCTCAATATTTTTCCAAGTCTTATGCTTTTCTTTTGCAGAAGAAAGCGGAATCACATACTCTTGATTCCCAGCAGAAACCAAAATTCCTAAATAAGGCTTTGTTTCATAATTTACAGGCTTATAATAAACTTCTTGGCAGGCATCATGCAAATATTTGAGATAATTTTGATTGATATTTATGAATTTCAAGTTGCCTTGCAGGGAAAACAATTATGCCTCAAAAAAATAGACCGCTCGAAAACGAACGGCCTTGCTTTAATCTTCATCTCTTTGCGGATTAAAACCGCTGGTTAATGGAGACCACCTAACCGAAATATAAATAAACAATACGATTCTGTCAAGCAACTTTTTTCTAGTCCAGCCGTTTTCCAAAGTTTTTTTTGCATACCACAGTCTTTTATCAATATCTTGAATTTTATCAATCAATATGCAGTTGTGCGTCCACGGCAATTGTGCCACTGCCGGCGGCACAATTGAGAAACCTTTATATTCATCGTAGAACTTTTTCATTCTAAACAGATTTCTTCTTGAAAAACCGTGGGCATCAGGAAAATCCACTTTCAAAGAGACTGAAAGATTGTCAACAAACTGATTTCCATACTTTGAATTTTCACTGATAACCTGACCGATTCTAAAATACAAACCTATCAGCTCTAAATTCGCATTTTCAAAAATTTTATTTCTTGTGCGAAGGATGTCTTTCTTTATTTTTTCAACAGTGTTTGCCAACTCATTTTGCATAGCTTTCCTCCAATTTTATTTTTCCCCTCTACTCCAGCCAGCTTTTTAGCACGGCGGATTTTCTTGCAGGGCAGGTGGCGATTACGGTTTTTGCGGCGGAGATTTTCTGCTCAAGCACGGAGACTTTTGCAACGATTTTCTTTTGCTCGGAAATTGGGGGAAGTCTTATTGAAAGACTTTCTATTCTATCTATTGATGCTCGATACTCACGACGGAATCCCGCAGATTTTCCTTCTTTGCCTAAAACCCATGCCACATACTTTTCTTCAAGCTGCCCGTTTTTGATTCTTAAGACTCCGCAATGGTCTGTAGGATAAAATTTCTGACCAGCAGGAATGACGTTCACCATCCAATCTCCATCAATTCCCCAGATTACAGAAGGTCGGTCAAATTCTTTTAAGAGTAGCTTATTTATTTTTCCGAATGGCTCAAAAACATTTGCGCTATAAACAGGAATATCAGAACCGTCGTTTATTTCTGTTGAAAGAATTCTTCGTCCAATTGAAATATCAAAAACATCCTTATTTGACAGCTTATAATTTAAAGTCGCATTTCTGTGAGAGCTCTCAAAAAGCTCTTCTATCTGCCTCTTGCAGTTTTCTATTTCGCTTTTCGCAGATTCACATTCTAAGTCGATTTTCTCACATTCTTCAACGATTGAATTTTGAGTATTTTCATCGGCATTTGGAATCAAAAGTTTTCCAATATCATCAGGATAAACGTGAGGCTGCGCGGCTCCTTTTTGAAGCTCAAAGACTTTTTCCTGATTCGCTTTAAGAAAATTAAAGATATATTTTGTTTCAAGCTCTGATTTTCCCAAAACACTTGTGCAGTCAGAGGCAAAAATCGGCTCATTCCAAAAATTCACGAATCCGGCATTTGCTCCGCTTGCGCTGATTGTTATTACATTCGCCGGACGGTTCGCTTCGTTGTGATAATACGCAAAACCGATTCCGCCAGCAACAACTTTCACGTTTCCATTTTTAGTTTCTGATGAAGTGATTGATTTTCCTTTTTTGACTTCCGCAACATCTCCGAGCTTCACAAGCGGAAACCTGCTCTTTATATCCGGCTCCGCGCTTTTGCTTTTTGCGTTCGTTTTTATCGCCTTGTCAAAAACCGCGCGGCTAAAATCGAGCATATCAGGCAAAGCGCACACGCTAAGATATTTCTGCAAGCTGCCTTCACTTCTGTAGATTCCTAAAAAGCTGTCTTTCACGTAGCGCGAAACTGTGTTTTCTTCATCGTGCATGTTGTACAAAAGCCCGCACTTTTCTTCTGTTTTCTCATATTTAGGCTTGATTCCCTCGTCGCCCTTGCGGTTGCTCCAGCTGTAGCCCAGGAATTTTTCCTGTTCAGCGTTGTCATTTGGCGCAGTTACAACAAGCACTTTCTGATTTTTGCAAAGCGAAAAATAATAAATTTTGTCTTCTTCTGTTTTTCGAGCAAACCTGTAAAACGCTTTTCTTGTGTTTTCGTTTGTGTTCGCGTCCACATTTCCGTTTTTTTCAGAATTCAGCTTCTGTTTTTCGTCCTGCTTTTGGGCTGTCTTGAATTCTAAGCTTTGAACAAAATCCGAAAAATACATTCCAAAATACTTGTG
>CAKUTI010000036.1 GCA_934691925.1 uncultured Treponema sp.
ACCGCGCAGTCTTTGCTTGCCTCGGAAGTTTTCTTGATGATTTCGCCCATCAGCTTTACAGCGTCCATGTTGATTCCCGACTTTGTTGAGCCGCAGTTCACAGACGAGCAGACAAAATCAGTTGTCGCCAGCGCTTCCGGAATCGACTCAATCAGAATTCTGTCCGCCGGAGTTATTCCTTTCTGGACGAGAGCCGAAAATCCGCCGATAAAGTTTATTCCAAGCTCTTTCGCGCATTTGTCGAGCGTTCTGCAGTATTCAACGTAGGATTTTGCGCCGCTTGCTCCGGCAACGAGCGAGATTGGCGTTACAGAAACGCGCTTGTTTATGATTGGAACGCCGAATTCTTTTTCAATGTCCTGCCCGACTTTCACGAGATTTCCGGCTTTCCGCATTATTTTTTCATAGATTTTCTGGTTTGCAGTTTTTGCGTCCGAGTCCGCGCAGTCTAAAAGCGAAATTCCCATCGTTATGCAGCGCACATCGAGCTTCTGCTGCATGAACATATTCACAGTCTCCTGAATTTCAACAGGTGTAAAAAGCATATTTCCTCCAAAATAGGGCGTTTCGCCGCTTCGCGCCGCGGGCTCATCGTATCCCTAACGCAAGCTCAATTCTATCTTAAAAGACCTTGTTGTTCAAATAAATGTCGTTTTTTCACACTTGACGGCTTCTAATTCAACCTTTATTATTAGAAAGTAATTTCCATTTTTAGGAGTAAAAAGTATGGCTTCAGCTTCAACAACAGATAAAAAATCAGGCTTTGATAACCTTCCAATCGCAGTTCAGATGCTTCTTGGAATTCTTCTTCTTCTTGCAATCGCGGCAATCGGATTCGGCGTGTTCTTTGCAATTGACGTTCTTCTTCTTGATTTTGACCCGATTGGAAAAATCGCAGGACTTATCGCTGGTCTTTTCACAAAAGGCGCGTAAGTTTTCAGCTTATATTTATTTTTGCATTAAAAAAGCGTTTCAGTTTTGCCTGAAACGCTTTTTTTGTTTTTAAAGCATTTTTTGTGCCGTTTTCAAAAAGCCAATTTTTTAGCTTTTTGAATCGGAGTTCTGAAAACGGCGTGTTTTTTGTTGCTATAGTTCTGTCCAGCTTGTGCCGTCATAACGCCAGACTTTGCTTAACGGCGAGAATTTTTCTTTTTTGGTTGCTCTTACGGCGTAATAGCCTGATGAAAAACTTCCTTCAAAACTATTGAAATCTCGATACAGTTTTTCTTGTGGTGCCATATTCGAAGCGTCGCTGGAGCTGTCGCCGTACCACAATATGTAGTTATAATCGCTATTGCGGTTTAGTATTTTTACATATGTATAAACCTCAGTCTGCTCATATCCATGAATGGTGTTAGTATATGTTTTTTCAGAAAATTCGACAGATGGCGTTTCCAGCGTCTGGAATTCGTCATTGATAAATTTCTTGTACTCTCCGGCGTCTTCATCTCCGTCTACAAAGTCAAAAGCCGATTTTATTCCGTAGTCGTTTTCACAGCTGAGAACAGAAAACGCTGCAAAAACAGTCAAGAACAAGAAAATTGCTTTTTTACTCATAATATTCCTCCCAGTCGTCATCTTCAAAATCATAATCATCGGAATCGGATATTCTTCTTCTTCCGAATGTGATGCTTCCCCCAAAGCTCACAAGCACAGTGTTGTCACGGTCAAGAAACATTGAGACTCTGCCGTAAACATCAAGCGGACCGAAAATCCGAAGTTTCGCGTTCAAGTCAAGAGACGGAATAAAACACGTTTCCTCAAGTTTCCCGTCTGACTGCATGGTGTTGGAATCTTTGTATTTTAATTCAAAGTCTGTGTAATTGATTAGAACACCGGGCGTGATATTAAGTCTCCCGAAATTTAGATTGTATCCAAGTCCTGCTCCGAGAATCATAAGGTCCAGGCCGCTTTTTTCTTTGTTAAAAAATCCGGCGCCTTTTTCTTTCTTTTCATAAGCCAGTGCTTTAAAGTCTGCTATGAGCTGAATGCCAGAGCCTATGCGGACGCTTGCTTCGATGTTTTGTCCAGAATCAGTTTTTATTATGTCAGGAATTCCTGCTCCAAAAGAAAAAGAAACTTCCGAAACTGCAAAAGAGATTGTGGCAAAAGCTATAAAAATCAAAGAAAATATTTTTTTCATAGAATCCTCTTTTAGTTTGTGAGCGCGTTCCGCAAGCTTTCCAGCTGTCTGAATGAAAGAGTCTCAGAAGTTCCAAGAACTGAGAGAATAGCGTAATCCTTTGAGCCTAGAAATTTTCCGTCTGTTCTTTCCTGCAGGCGCAGAACAGATTTGTAATGAACAAGTTTTTCGCCTGAGATTTCCTTAACAGATGATTTCTGTGAGGCGTCGAGATTTGACTCGGTTGTCTCCACAACTTTTAAAGAAGGATTCTTGTCGTAAACGTAATATTTCGGCTCTGTTTCAGAAGCGGATTTGCTTGAGGCAGAAACTGTTCCGCTTTTTGCCGGTAATTTTTTTGCTGCCGCTTGTTTTTTTGATGACGGCAAAAATTTTCCGAGCAGTTTATTGAGCAAATTCTCATTTTTTGATTTTGAAGAAGCTGATTTGTCGGCGGCGAGCTGTTTTGCGTAAATTGACTCGCCGTTGAGAGAAACTTTTCCGGAAAGTCTTGAGCTGACTCCTATAAATTCTGTTGTTAGCGCATTGCTTTTCTGGAAAATTTCGGCATTGTAAAGAACTCCGGTGTTATCATAGCTTGAAGTTCGTGCTAAAAGCATTTTGTCGATTTCTTCGACAAGGACTTTTACCTGCGCTTTTGGCAGAATTACTGAATTTGACAAGTCATCAGACCTGATTTTTCCTTTCTCGAAAAAGTCGAATTTCGACGGCTTTCCGATTGCGTAGTATTTTCCGTACTCGATGTTGTAAACTTTTGAAATATCGCTCGGCTTGCTTGTAAGGCGGAAATCGTAGTTCACATCCTGCTCAACGTAAGCGTTTTCATCGAGAATCGCAATGTTCGCAAAATTCTGCGACACGCAGCCTGTAAATGCAGCAGCGAGACTTGCCGTTGCGGCCATAGCTAGAAGACTTTTTTTCATTATGCTTCCTCATTAAGATTTTTCATATTTGTCAAGAAATGACCTTAGTACAATACGAAAAAAAAACTATACTTGCAATATAAATTCTGTGATTTTATTTAAATGATTTTAATTTCTTGCTTAGAGATTGAGAAAGTGAAAAAAGCAAAAATTATAAAATGATAAATGTGCGGAAATTGACAAAAAGCCCGAATCCCGAAAATTTTGATTTTGAATTCAGCGAGCGAAAAAGCTCCGCCGTTATGCCAAAAGGCGAGAAATTGTATCTAGGCTTTTGTCATTGTTTGGCATCGGCGGCTGCGCGGAAAATCATTGAAAATTATTTCTCGATGATTTTGTACATTGGATTTTCGCCTGGATGAAGCTCCAGAATGTGCTTTTCGCAAGGCAGAGCCTCTGTCGGGTCGTGCGTCACGTGAAGCATTGTTGTTTTTCCTGTTTCGGCGATTGTCTCAAGCAAGTCAAGAATTTTCTGCCTGTAGGACTCGTCAAGTCCGTGGCAAGGCTCGTCGAGAATCAGAATTTTCGGGCTTTTCACGACTGCCCGCAAAATCAGGACTGCGCGCTGCTCGCCGTAGCTCAGATTGTTGAAGCTTTCGTGCTCTCGTCCTTCAAAGCCTGCGAGCTTCAGCCATTTTGCCGCCGTTGAAATCTCGATGTCGGTTTTCTTCTCGTAAAGTCCGATCGAATCGTGGAAGCCTGAGATTATCACGCTTTCCAAGTCCGTGCTTCCGACCATTCTGTATTCGACGTGCCAGCGGTAGCTTACGATTCCGAGATTTTTCTTGATGTCCCAGATTGTCTCGCCTGTTCCGCGTTTGCGCCCGAAAAGCCAGACATCATTCGCGAAAACCTGCTTGTTGTCGCCTGTGATAAGCTCGAGGAGAGTAGTTTTTCCGGAGCCGTTCGGTCCGCGGATAAGCCAGTGCTCGCCTGAGAGAACCGTCCAGCTGAAATCTTTCAGGACTTGGTGTCCGTCCCAGCCGACATTCACGTTGTTCATTTTTACGAGCGCGATTTTTTCTTTTTTCGCGCCGTTTTCAGCATTTTCTTCATTCTGGTTCTGGAGAATTTTCGTGTCGTTTTGAATGTCTTTCAGCTCGTTCACAAATTCTGTTTTTTCAGAGTCGCGTGTTTTCGCTTTTTCCTCATTTCTTTTTTCGATGATTTTTTTGTATTCAGAATGAGTTCCGCAGAAAGAGACTCCGTTTCCTGTGAATTCAAGCACATTTGTGATTGTCTCAGGAATTTCGTGGTAGCGTTCCATTCCGAGAATTATGTTTGTTTCTGTGAGAGACTCGTTTTTTTGCTTTCCGACGATTGTCTGGAAAAATTCAAGGAGAATCGTGCGGCTTTGCGCGTCAAGGCCTGCGAACGGGTCGCTTAAAATAAGGAGATGTTTTTTGCTCAAAAGCGCGCGGCAAAGAAGAGTTCTTCTGATTTCGCCTGTGGACATAAATTTAAGTCCGCGGTCAAGAATTTTATCAACTCCGCAGAGTTTTACTTCAGGCAGAGTTTCAAGACGCTCGGCGATTTTTGGAAGCGGCTGGCTTCTGTGCTTTGCGTCAGGTCCGCCCAAGACTTCGCAGATGAATCGTCTTCCGGTTCTTCCTTCGTCGATTTTTCCGATGTATTCGCTTTCGTCTAAGTCGCGCTCTTCCTGAATAAGCCGCGCGGCGCGCTCAAGCGAGACTGTCTCGCAGAAATTTTCGAATTTGCTTGAATATGCGCCGGTTGAGTCGTTCGGAACGATTTGGTTCTCGCCTGAAAGCGCGCTTAAGAACGCGGCTTTTCCGCCACCGTTCGGCCCGATTACAAGCCACGCTTCGCCCGCGTTCATTTGCCAGCTTAAATTTTTGATTATTGTTCCGTGCAGATTCTGGACACGGCAGTTGTTTATATAAACAAGTGAGTCTTTTTGCATAGTGAAAAAAGTATACTCAAGCGTTGCCTGATTTTCAATGAACAAAGAGCAATGCAACTGCGGATAGCTGGGCATTGTATTTGAGCGTTTTGCGATGTTTTCAGGAGTTTTTTGCTTTCGGAAAAGTCCGTCCTGAAAAATCAGACTTTGAAGAGGTCAATCTGGCTTCCGATTTGCTGGATTGACTTTTGCATTGTGCCTGAAATGTCGCCGAGCGTGCTGCCGTTTTTGTCGATAAGCTCCGCGTCTGAGTAGATTTTCTGCACGCTTTGCTTCATTGCGGCGGTTGAGTTGTTTAGCTCGTGCACGGAATTGAGAATCGCCTTGTTTCCCGAAGACATCTGCGAAGACGACGAGCGGACTTCAAATGTGGCGTCGTTCACGATTTTTAGCGCGTCTGTAATTTGGCGGCTTCCGATTTCGCTTTCTTCCATTGCCGCCTTGATTTGCTCGATTAGCTGGTCGGTCGCCTGAATGTTTGAGCTTACGTAGCCGAACGCTTCCTTTGCCTCGCTTGACGAAGCCACAACTGTTATGATTGAGTCCTGAATTTTCTTTAGCTCCGCGCCGATTGCCTTTGACTGCTTCGCGGAATTTTCGGAAAGATTTCTGATTTCATCCGCTACAACGCTGAATCCGCGGCCTGCGTCGCCTGCGTGCGCGGCTTCAATTGCGGCGTTCATTGCAAGAAGGTTTGTCTCGCTTGCGATTTTGCTGATTGTCGCGTTTGCATTGAAAAGAATTCGGCTTTGCTCCTCGATTTCTTCAATCTGCGCATTCACGATGTTTTGCTTTTCAATTCCGTTTTTTGTGTAGGATTCAAGCTCGTTGAACGCGCTCGCCATCTGCTCGGTGCTTTTTGAGACGGAATTTATGTTTCCAAGCATCTGCTCGATTGCCGCGCTTGCCTGATTTACGCCGTTCGACTGGTTTTCAATCATCTTGTCGAGGCTTTCGATGTTCTGCGCAATCTGGGTCACGGAAGAGACTGTATCTGAAACGCTGATGCTCTGGCTGTCAATCTGGGTTGTGACGTCTGCGATGTTTGAGGAAATCTGGCTGATTGACGAATTTGTGAGCCGTGTTGTGTTCTGCATGTCCTCGTCAACTTTTTGTAAAGCCGACTTTGAATTTTTTATCTCGCTGATGATTGTGCGGAGATTTTCGATGAACGTGTTGAAGCCTTGAACAACGCCACCGATTTCGTCTTTTGATTTGATGTCGAGACGTTTTGTAAGGTCAGCATCGCCTTTTGCGATGTCGTCGATTGAGTCGTTTAGAATCTGGAGCGGCTTTAAAAGGCGCGGCATATAAATTGCGATGAAAATCATAAGGAACAAAACTATTATCAGGCAGCATCCGACAATGTTCACTTGCGTCTTGTTCGCCGATTTCATAACTTCGCTTTCTGGAATTGTGAGCGCGAAAGTCCACGAAGTTCCGGGAATCTGCCCGTAGAAAACGTATTCGGTGAGCCCCTTGTTCTTGTTTTCAAGTTTCTGCGAGCCGTCAAATCCCATCGCGATGTTCTCGTGCATCGCCGCGTTTCCGATAATTCCGGAAGCCTCGTCGTCCATATGGGAATAATTTTTCATGATTTCGTCTTCGTCTTTGTGGGCGATTACAGTTCCGTTGCCGTCGAGAATGAAGACGTATCCGTTCATGCTTTCGTCGATTCTTGAAGTCTCAATGTGGAGAACGTCAAGCGGAAGCGCGCCTACGATAAGCCCGAACAAGGTGTTGTTTTTGTCTGTAATCGGCATTGCGAGATAGAAGAGATATTCGCCTGTCTCGTTTGACTTTAGAGGATTTGAGACGAACGACGACTGTCCGACCTCGATGATTTCCTTGTAGTACTGGTAATGCTTGCAGCTGAAAGACTGGCCGGTTGAGCTGTACGCCATTCCGTCAATTCCGGCGACTGCGACAAAGTCAAAATCCTCGCCGATAAGCTGCTGGTTTTCCACCATAAATTGTCCGATTCCCTCAACATCGCCGTCGAGAGCCGCATCGCACCGGGTGAGAATCCGCAAGTCCTTGAAATAGCTTTCGAGCCAGTAGGAAAGAGATGAGATTGAGCGTTCTGAAATTGTGGTGCTTAGGTCTGTGTAAGATTTAAGGTTGTCGCGCCTTGTTGTGAATCCTAAAACAACTGTGAGAGCCGCAAAAAAGAGAATCAGCAGAAAGAAAATTGAAATTTCGAGCTTGAACGCGAGCGTGTTTGTGAATTTTCGCTTGCTTTTTTTTGCTTTCTGAGATTTCGTTTTTTTTCCAGATGACTTGAAGATTTTCATAGCAGCCTCATGCTCCGTTGAACAGGAGATTACAAGTTATTTTTTGTCAGAAAACGGGCGGTCTGCTTGCTTTTTCAGCCCTCAGAACCTGCTCATTTCAATAAATTATCGTCTTAAAAAATATAAAAATCAAATTTATAACAGTAAATATTTCTTTAGCAAATTCACAAGGATTGATTTATAATCTAAATCAAATTTCAATTTAAAGGAGTGTGATAAAAACTTCGCCTGAAATATCATCAAAGTTTTTATTTACAAGTTTGCAACGCAAACTTTCTTTTCAACTGTTGTTTCTCACTTCGTTGCGAAACAACTAAAAAATAATTTCTGAAATTGAAAAATTTTCCAATTGATTTTTTAAGGAGTGTCAAAAATGGCAAAATCAAAAAGTCGCGCGCTTAATCTTTTCCTGATTGGAATGGTTGTTGCGGCAGTCGGATGCTTTCTTCCGCTTACTTCAAGCAAGATTTTTGGAGGCAGCTCAAGCGCATTCAACGCGATTACTTCTGGCGGAAGCGGAGCTTTGAAAATCGGGGCGATTCTTGCGCTGCTCGGAGCTGTTGCCGGAGTTGTTTTCAGCTTTGTGGCTGTGAAAGGCGTTCCTGTAAAGCTGATTTCTCTGATTGTCTCGGTTGCCGGCGGAATTTACGTTTTGGTCAGCTATCTTAATGTGGGCGGACTCGGAAAAAGCCTTGTGAAAGGATTTGCGAAAGCGACTCAGACCGGTCCTGGAATCGGGCTTTTCGTGATTGTAATCGGCTGGATTTTGGCGATTGCCGGATATATTAAGAACCGCGGCTAAAATTTAAGGAAAAGCCAAAAAAAGAAAAAGCCGCTTGTTGTTTTTTTCAGGCGGCTTTTCACCTCGTCATTGCGAGCCTCGGACTGAGCCTGGACAAGTCCGGGCAAAGCAATCCTCATTCATCTGCAGCTGCAAATTTTAGTAATGCGGCGGCTTTCTGTTTGGAATCTCCAAATTTTCTGACAAATCTCTTATTCTGCTTGAAAGAATTTTGTTTTCTTCCCTTAAAATTGTGATTTGCTTTGACGCTTCAACGGCTTCTTCCTGAAGTTTTTGTATAAAGTCGTCCATATATGCGATTTTTGTCTCAATCGCGATAAATCTTTCTTCTGTTTGCTTGTCCATTTTTTTCTCTTTTTTGCCGTTTTTACTGCGCTGCGGCTTTTTCTGCCTGAGCCTGCGCCCTCTGCTGACGCTGCCTTTCGTAATCGCGTTTTACCCGGTCGGCGAAAAGCTTGTTCTGGTCGGTTCGTTCCGGCGCGCTGAATGCAGGACCGCCATCGTTCGCGTTTATCCTGTAGATTTTTGTTGAGTCTGAGCTATAGGCAGGGCTTTTCTGGTCGTTTATCCACCAGTCAAGAACCGCAATCACGCAAAGCGCGTATTTTATGAGATTCGCGTTTGTCGCGGCAGAATCGGTCTGCTTTTTTGCTCCGAGAAGAACGTCCATCCGCTTTGAGACCGGATTTGCAATATCGAAGCGGTATTTTTCCCATGGATTTGACATTCCGAAAACCATTCCTTTTTGCGGAGTCGCGCTGTCGATGCTTTTTGAGATTTCCCGGAAGAAATTCAGAAGAAACGTGCTTCTAAGGCAAAGCGGGCGGTAAGGACTGTCGTTTTTTGGCTTTTCAAGAAGCAGCTGGTCAAACGAGAAATGCGGCAGAAAATTGTATTTTGTCTGCCACAAAAGCGAAGTGATTATCTTCTTTCCGAAAAGCGATGACTTGAAGTCTCCTTGGCTGTACTCGTTGTTCACCAAATCCTTAATCTGGTCGGCGTAGTTTTTCTCAAAGAGAACCTCGCGGTACAAAGACCATTCTCCGAGAATCGCCGAGAGCTTGTCGTTGTCGTCCTCGTTGAGTTTTTCCTCTGTAAATGCGATATTCCGGCAGCCCTGAAAAATGTCTTCCGTGATTCTAAGCAAAGTGATTGTGATTTGAAGCGGATTTTCCGGGGCGAGCATATTGTAGCCGTCGCGGAACTGATAAAGCGGCTGAAAGTACGGATACATATCAGGAAAATTTCTGAGATTCAAGAATCCTGCTTCCGGGAACATCGTGTCCAAAAGTTTGAGCCCCGCGTCAACCAAGTCGTTTTTGCGGCTTTCTTCTTCCTTCTTCTTTTTCTGCTCGATTTCTTTTTCCGCCTCCTCTTTTTTCTGTTCTTCTGATTTCACTTCCGGCTTTTGCTCTTCCGGGCGGTTCGCTTTTTTGTTCGGCAAAAGAAGGTCGAATTTTGAAAGCTCCAGAAAATTCAGAATGTTTGACGACTGCGTGAGAAAAAAGTCCTGAAAATAGTCGAACTTGCTCGAACACATTCTCATCAAGAGCGGATAAAGTCCTTTTATGATTTGGCTGTATGCGTAGAACCATTCCGTAATTGCGCCTTTGCAGAACGTCAGGGCTTTCTGCTGGTCGAATTTCGGATATTTTATCAAATCGCTGTAAATTTCCTTGAAGATGTTGGAGATTTTTGTTTCTCCGAGATAGTAGATTTTGATTAGGTCGCGGTAAATCGCCTTAACAAAAGGAATCATCATTGCGACTGTTGTCGTGTCGGCTGTGTCCTGGAGCGAGAGAGCAATCGCCTTAATCTCGTGCATTTTCCAGCTTCCGACTGTCTTTAGAATTCTGAATTTGTCTTCCTGCGATGTTATGATTTTTGACTTGTATGTTTCCGGCGCAATCTGAATCAGTGATTTTACGCTTGCGATGAACGCCTGCAGATGCTCGACGTGCTTTTGAATATCGTATTCGACAAAGCTGCGCCTTACAAGCTCCATTCCGTTTTTCTTGAAATGGCGCATAAAATTGAAAAGCCCGTAGTTTGTCTTGATTTTAAAGTCCTCGCTCATCATCAGACGGTCCATCAGATTTTTTTCCTTGCCCGGAATTTCTGGAAGACTGTAGATGTTTCGCGCGCGTTTTTCCTTGACTGCGTAGCCGTATTTGTTTGCTTTTGATGAGTCTTTTTCCGCGTCGCTTTTTCCGCCTGAAATTTCTGACGCGACGCTAGATGCTGTTTTTCCGACAACTCTGCGCGAGTATTCTTTTGCTTTCGGGAAAGTTGAGTAGTCAATCGGAGCTGATTTTTCAGTGAAAATTTCGCCGCCGAGCTTTTTCATCATTTTCTGGGCTTCGTTCTGGTCTATCGGCCCGATATTTCTTCTTGTCTGGTCGAGCGTTCCCGGCTCCCATTTTGCTTCCGGCTTTTTTGGTGCTTTGTATTCTTCCATTTGTTTGCCTCGATTTTGTCCGTTGCACTAAAGAATTTCAAATTTTAAAATGTTCGTTTTGGAATCTGAAAATTCTGAATGTTGCATTTTTGCACGCTCAAAATGTCAATCCTAAAATTTCACATTCTGAGAATCTGCTTTTTTGCGATTCCCTCAAAATTATGCAGGACAATTTTCTCGTCGTTTTTTGTTTTCATTACGCCCTCGAACGTGCCGAAAATCGTGTTCAGCTGCGTTCTGAGAATCAAAAATGAAATGTCCCTGTAGACGCTGGAACTCGGCGTGAAAGTCAAATCAACCATATTCTCGAAATCCTGAATAATCCATTTTTTGTTCAGACCGAAAGGATGTGTGATCTTGACCGGCGGAAGCAGAGTACATTCTCCGTTCACGCAAAGGACATTTCCATTTAAATTCTCGGAATCTACAGCATTTTCTTGCGAGGTAAATATCTGAAACGAGAATTTTTTTCCGTCTGACTCGCCTGCGGCCGCCGCGACTTCTGAATTTGTGTGGAAGTTATAGTAAGCCCTGTTCACGCAGAAAAGCGCGCTGCCTTCTGTGTCTTCCATTGTTGCGGACTCAGAAGTTCCTGTTTTTTCAAGCGTGAGCGCGCCGTGGATAACCGGCGTTGAAAGGTAAGCCGCCATGCACCGCCTTTTTGACGGAAACGGAACGACGCTGTAAATTTCGTTGATGTTCGGGTTTGAATAATGCGCGATAAAAGCCGCGTTTGCCGAAGGGCGCGAGAAATCTCCTTTTAGGTTGAAAATCATTGAGATTCTGTCGTGCTTGTGGTCCCAGCTTATCCTGATGTATCTGTGGCGGTTGAAGCTTGCGCAGAATCCGTTTTTCATATTGTGCGGAATGAATCTTCTGCGCGGCCCCATAAACGAGCGGTATGCGTATTTTCTGCCGTTTTCCTTGTTCCAGAAAGTGACATCGGCGAATCCGAAAATCTTGTGGTCAAAAAAATCGACTGTTCCGATGTAAGGTCCGATGTTGAAAAGAAACATGAGAGAACTTTGAATACGGAGATTCGTCAAGACTGTTGGAAGCGGTGTGCCTGTGAAAGGGCCTCTTACGCCGCGTATATCCAGCTTTTCTGGGCAGCCCTCAAATGTGCCGAAATTTATTTTTCCGTTGTGAACGATTTTATCCGGCGCGGCCGACGTGTTGCGAGTATACATTTTATTTATTATACCAAGCAGAATGTAAAAATCCAATAACAGTTTTTTAATGTTGAGAAAACAGCGTTTTAGTCGTAGAATTTATTGAATTAGCCTGAAATTCGGACTCCTTGAATTTCGATTTCTTAGACTAAAATTTTAGATTTTTGGTCTGGAGATTCAGATTCAGAAATTAATTTTCAGGAATCTTGATTTAAGAAATTGATTTTTCAAATCCACTTTTTGAAATCTGATTTTTAGGCGGTTCTAATTTTAAAAGAATTCTCGGCTAGATTTCGGGAATGATATTTTTTGCATCTTGGAGGCAGCTTATGGCAGTATTTCTTTATTCACTTGGCGCGGCGCAGGAAGTAACCGGCTCTAAGCACATTTTTGAAATTGACGGGCGTTCTTTTATGATTGACTGCGGAGCGTTTCAGGGAAAGCGCGCGGAAGCCGATGAGAAAAACCGGACTTTCCATATTCCTGTCGATAAAATCGAGTCGGTGATTTTGACTCATGCGCATTACGACCACGTCGGACTTCTTCCGCTTCTGATAAAAAAAGGCTACCACGGAAATGTCTACGCGACTCCGGCGACACGTGACTTGGCGGACTTGATTATGATGGACAGCGCGAGAATTCAGGCGCGCGACGCGGAATATCTTAGGAAGCAGGCGACAAAAAAAGGCGGAAATTTCAGCTGGCGGCCGATGTTCGATGAAAAGGACTGCACAAAGGCGACAAACCAGATTGTGACTCTTTCTTACAACCGTAAAATGTACATCGCGCCTGACGTGGAACTTGAATATTTTGACGCAGGACACATTTTAGGCTCGGCTTTCGCTTACATCACGATAAAAGGCCAGCGCGACGAGAATGGAAATCCTCTCAAAAAAGTCTCTGAGGAAAAAATCTCAATCTGGAACAAGCTTTTCGGCTGGAAAAAGGACGAGAAACGGAAAATTTCAGGAAAAAGCGGAGTAAACGGAAATCCCGCCCCGGACGGAAAAGACGAGCTTAGAATTCTCTTTACAGGTGATTTGGGCAGAAAACTAAAGCCGATTATACGAGACCCGGCGACAAATGTTCCGGCTCCTGACTACATTGTGATTGAGTCAACTTACGGAAACAGAAAGCACGAGGACGCGGTTCTTGCGATGGACGAGCTTCGCAAAATCGTTATCCGAGCGGTGGAGAAAAAAGGAAAAATCATAATTCCGGCGTTTGCGATTGAAAGAACGCAGGAAATTGTCTACTATCTTCATCTTCTTGTTGACCAGAAGAAAATCCCGAAAATTCCGATTTATGTGGATTCTCCGATGGCGGTGAACGCGACTTCGATTTTTCAGGTTCATCAGGAATGTTACAGCGACGATGTCCACGAGGCTTTTTTGCAGCATCATAAAAATCCGTTCGGATTCGGCTCGCTTAACTTTGTGAACAGCGTTGAAGAATCCAAGGCACTGAACAAGAAAGAAGGCCCGATGATTATCGTTTCGGCTGACGGAATGTGCGAGTGCGGACGCGTTGTCCATCACCTTGCGAACAATATTTCTGACCCGCGCAACACGATTTTGATTGTCGGCTATATGGCTGAAAATACGCTCGGCCGGAAAATCCGCGACCATGCCGAGAAAGTCAAGATTTTCGGAGACGAGTACGAGGTTAAGGCTGATGTTGAGTGCATAAACGCTTTTTCTGCGCACGCGGACTACACGGAAATGACAAAATGGCTCAAGACAATCGACACAAGCCGCCTGAAGAAGATTTTTATGGTTCACGGCGAGAAATCAGCGCAGGAATTTTTCCAGAATTATCTGAAAGAAAACGGATTTCCGAACGTTCAGATTGTGAAATACGGCGAAACTTACGAGCTTGAGTAAAATGCGTTAGCGCTGGAAGGGGCGAACGAAGTGAGTTGCCACAGGCAATGAGCGTTAGCGAACCCCGGACATAGCGACGGCGAAGCTGGAACGCCAAAATTAGTCAGGCTTTAAAGAGGATTTTATGAAATTGAATAAGAAAGCGGCGAAAATTGCCGGAATTTTTCTTTCGACGGCGGCTGTAATTGCGGCTTTGTTTTTTGGCTTGGTCTATTTTTTTGTGTTCAAGCCTTCGTTTGAGCGCGGAAAAATGTCTTCTGACTTGGAGCATTTTAAAAAAGAGGAATATGTTGAAAAGCACACGGCGGACAAGAACTGGTTTTTGGAGCAGAAATATTCAGAAATCAGCATAAAGTCGTTTGACGGCCTGAATCTCGTTGCGTACAAGCTCGACGCGGAGAATCCGAAAGGAACTTTTGTCTTGATGCACGGCTATCATTCTGACCCGCTCCGCGAATTTGCGGGGCTTGCACGATTTTACTACGGGCTTGGCTACAATGTTGTTTTGCCTTTTCAGCGTGCGCACGGAAAAAGCGAGGGAAAATACATCACTTTTGGCGTGAAAGAACGCTACGACCTCCGCGACTGGATTTTGGAGACAAACAGATTGTATGGAAGCGAGAATCCAGTCTACCTTGAAGGAATTTCGATGGGCTGCGCCACGGTTGTGATGTCTCTCGGCTTTGACTTGCCTGCAAATGTGAAGGGCGTTGTGGCCGACTGCGGATTTACGTCGCCTGAGGAAATCATCTGGAAAGTTCTAAAAAAAGACAAGAAGCTTCCGCTTTCGCACTTGATTATGGCGGCTGGCGAATTTATGACAAAGCACATTGCGGATTTTGACGAGAAGGAATTTTCAACGGTTACGGCTTTGAGGCACAATAAAATTCCTGTGATTTTTATTCACGGAGCGGAAGACGATTTTGTTCCGATTGAAATGTCAATCACGAATTTTCAGATGTGCCGCTCGAAAAAAAACCTTTACATTGTGCCGGATTGTCCGCACGCAATTGCGTATCTTGTTGACGAGGAAAAATACCACAAAAAGGTGACGGGTTTCTTGGGAATATAAGATTTGATTAGTGTGTTTTAGTGGCTGCGGTGCGGCGAACTTTGTTTTGTTCATTGGTGAAAGCTGATTGTATGGGGAAAATTTTGTTGCGCGCGGGCGACGCGGATATTTTTGCCGTTCGAAAGATCTGTTTTGCGCGCTTGTGGAGTTTGCCGAAGCGGGATGCTGTTGTGCTGTTCTGATGAAAATTTTTAAGATGAAAAAGCTGGCGTGATTTGGGTTTTAATCCGATTTTCACGCCAGCTTTTTTGTTGCAATCGCTTTTTTATTATCAGCGTTGTTTTTCGCTTGGGGATTCCGAATCAGAACTGGCAGAATAGTGCCAGACATTCTGATTCAAAATCTCGTTTTGTCTTTATTTTTTATAGTCTTTTTAATTTACGGCTTCGTGGATTGTCTCGCGGACTTTTCCTTTTCCTGAAATCATCTTCATAAAATAATTTTTGACTTTTTCGTAAAGCGGAGACGATGCGACGTCAAATCCGAAAATTTTCTCGTTTTTAAGAAGATCCTTGATTTTCGGCTCGATCTTTTCCGAGTCATTTTCTCCAAGACTGATTCCGCTAAGCGCAGATTTCAGCGTTGGTAGAAGCGGTTCAGGAGAAAGCTCGAACGCGTTTCCGTTGTCGTCAACCGCAAGAAGATAGCGGAGCCAGAGCGCGAAAACAAGCGGAACGATTTTCAGGCCGGAAGCGTCAAGATTTTTGTCTGCAAGATAGGCTTTCGCAGTTTCTCCAAAGCGCACTGAAAGCTTCTGCGATGTGTCGGTCGCGATTCTCTGCGGCGTATCAGGCATAAAAGGATTCGGAAGCCGCTTTTTTATCACTTCGTCGATGAAATTCTTAGGATTTATGATTTTCGGGTCAACAACAACCGGCAAGCCTTCTTTGTAGCCAAGAATTTCAACCATTTTTTTCAGGTCTGAATCTTTCATCTCGTCGCAAATCAGATTGAAGCCAAGCAGACAGCCCGAAAGCGCGAGCGCAGTGTGAAGCGGATTCAAACACGTTGAGACTTTCATCTTTTCGACTTTGTTAACGGTTTCGCGGTCTGTAAAATAAACTCCGGCCTTTTCAAGCGGCGGCCTGCCGTTCGGAAATTTGTCTTCAACAACGAGATACTGAGTTTCCTCCGCGTTCACGAAAGTTGCGCAGTAAGTGTTTTGTGAAGTTACAATCAGCTCGGTTTCTTCAAAGCCGTCTTTTTTGAGCATTTCCGCGACTTTTGAATTCGGGCGCGGCGTGATTTTGTCAATCATCGTCCACGGAAAAGAGATTTTACTTTCGTCTTTTAGATATTCGACAAATTCTTTTGAAACAAATCCGTTTTTCTGCCAGTTTTCCGCAATTTTGAAGATTGCGCTTCCAAGTTTTTCGCCGTTGTGCGAGCAGTTGTCCATTGAAACGAGCGCGAGCGGAAGTTTTCCAGCGTTGAATCTTTCAAAAAGGAGATTTGTGAGCCTGCAAAGGAACATTTTCGCTTTTTCAGGCAGATTCTTGAAATCTTCCTCATATTCTTTAATTAAATTTCCGTCTGGAGTCGTTGTCGCGTAGCCTTTTTCAGTGATTGTGAACGAAATCATTTTGAGGCTTGGATTTTTGAAGGCGTTTTCAAGCAAATTCCAGTCTTCCTTGAATTCCGGCATAACTTTTACGGCCTGCGTTACAGAAGCGATAATTTCCTTTTCGATTGAGCCGTCAGATTTGAGCGTGACTCCGAGCGTGAGGTTGTCGTGCGGGCGGAAAAGCTTGTCCACAATTTCCGGGTCGTGGCACTCGCCTGCGACAATTCCAGTTTTCATCAAATTTTCATTCAGGAGACGCTGGCAAAGAGCGGCAGGAAAAATCCTGAAAATGTTTCCGGCTCCAAAATGAATCCATTCCGGCTTGTTTTTTGTGTTTTCTTTTACCGCGCCATAGTCAAATTCCGGAAATTTATATCCGTTCCATTTTGATTTGTCTTTTATTTCTGATAGATTCAGCTTCATTTTGATTCCTCCTAGAAAAATTTGCAGCGAAAAATTGTGAAAAAAATTATGATATTTTCAGCGAGATTTTATGTCTCCTTGCTGAAATATTCCGGGTAGCTTGATTCAAGGTTTTCGAGAATCTCGGAGATTTTTTGAAGATGCTCCTCGTCGATTTTTCTGGCTTTTTCTGCGTCTCCCTCGCGGATTGCCTCGACAAGCTGCCTGTGCTCTTTTTCAACATTGTCCGCGATTTTTTCGGCATTGTAGCTTAAGATTCTTACTCTGTAGTCGTTTCCAGTGTGCGAGACAAGAACATTCCAAAGCCATTCGTTGCCACTTTCAGAATAGAAAAAATGATGCAGCGCGTTGTCTTCCTGAAGAAAAGCCTTTTTGTTTCCGTCAAGAAAGCTCGCATTCTGCTCGAGAAGAATCGCCTGAAGCTTGGTGGCGGCAATCTTTCGTTTTGCGTCGTCTTTAAGATTTTCCATAAAGATTTTCAGAACTCCAAGCTCCAGCGTTGTTCTCATGAGACGTTCCTGCTTGATGATTTTTTTGTCCAGAAAAGAAACACGCGTTCCTTTTTGCGGAAAAATTTCAACAAGATTGTCCAGTTCAAGATGCAAAAGCGCGTCTCTTATCGGCGAGCGTGAAACTCCCAGTTTTTGCGCAAGAGAATTGATGTTTAATTCCTGACCGGGCTTAAAATCAAGATTTATGATTTTGTCCCGTAAAATCTCATAAACCGAAACGTCTGTGTTTTTCATTTTATTTCTTGCTTTTTTCGATTGCTTCCAAAAGCCCCTGAATGTACATTGCTCCAAGCGCGCGGTCGTAAAGTCCGTAGCCCGGCATGCATTTTTCGCC
>CAKUTI010000037.1 GCA_934691925.1 uncultured Treponema sp.
TGCGTGTCTCGACAGTCGGCTTTCCGTCCTTCATTCCGCGGAGAACAGTTGTGTAAAGGTTGTTCTGTGCGTTCATCGCGTCAACCATGCCTTTTTCAAGCGGCTGAACGATTACAACATTTCCGTTGAAGTCAGTCTTCTCATTTACAACATCAATTTGCCAGTCTACGAATGCGCGGAGAAATCCGCCTTCACCAAACTGAAGAACCTTTTCTGGACGTTTTACTGTTTTTACAACGTCTTTAATTGACTTGAGAGCCATATCTTAAAACCTCCGTCAGCACAGATTTTCCTCTGGCCGAGCATAAATCCAATATTTCTGCCATTCTACTATTAAATGGAGGTTGTTTCAACTTTACGGAATTTAAGCCTGATTTTTGTAAAAAAACTTTCTAACTTGTAAAAAAAACGACATCATTATAAGATATTAGAATGGAAAATTTTCATAAAGGAAAAAGAATCGGATTTATTCTTGGAACTATTCATTCTGGCTCTGCGCTGAAACTTTGGCATAAGCTTGCGGCAAAGGCAAGTGAGCATGACGGTTCTTTCTTTGTTTTTCCTGGCGGAAAGCTCGGCACGCGGGCTGAATCCGGTGAAATCAGAAATAAAATTTATTCGCTTGTAAATTCTGAAAATATCGACGGCCTCATAAGTTGGGCTTCGAGCTTGAGCGGAAATGTCTCTTCCGCAGACTTGGAGATTTTCCACCGTCAGTTCGACAAGATTCCTTACGTCACAATCGGACAGAAAGTAAACGGCCGCCCGAACGTCGGATTTGACGCTTACTCTGGAATGAAGGCTCTTGTAAGCCACATAATCAATGTCCATAACGCTAAGAAAATCGCTTTTGTGCGGGCTTCAGCAACTCATACTTCTGCTAATGAACGCTACCGGGCTTATCTTGACGCTCTTTCTGAATCCGGACTTGAAACTTCCGAGCAGACTTTGATTTCTGATAATTTCAGCTGGGACGAGGGCGGAAAGGCGATAAGGCAGCTTTGCGAGGAGAGAGGCCTTGTTCCGGGAAAAGATTTTGACGCGGTTGTGTGCGCAAGCGACATGATGGCGTTCGCAGTCGAGTCTTACCTAAAGGAAAAAGGCGTTAGAATTCCAAAGGACGTTATTGTCTGCGGTTTCAACGACACGGCTGAAAGCCGAATCTCTGTTCCTTCGTTCTCTACAGTCCATATGCCGCACACGGAGCTTGGCTACGCGGCCTACGATATGATAAGCGGGATTCTCGACGGAAATTCTGGCATTGATGCCAGCGTTGACGACAAAATTCTCCCGACTTACGCTGTAATCAGGGAAAGCTGCGGCTGTGGAACTTTGAAGTCTTACGTTTCATGCGACGGAAGAGTCAGGATAAAGAGCCGCGAGCAGCTTTTCAGCGAGACATGCAAAATTTTCCATTTCAGCGAGGAAAAAGGACACAGAAAAATCGACGCTGCGATGGACGCGCTTTTTGAAAACGACAGAAGCAAATTCCTTGATTTGGTTAGCGCGCGGATTGAGCATTACTTTGAGAATGACGGCGAGCTTTCAAATTTAATCACCGCGATAAATCTTCTTGGAAACGCGACCTGCTTCGCTTCTGAATATATAGAAAAACTTGTGCGCTATCTGATGGTCATGGTGCCGCGGATTCAGGAGCGTGTTTCAATCTCGCACAAATTCAATTCTGACAAAATCGCGAACGTGGTTGGAAATCTTCAGAACAATCTGTTTGCGGTTCACACGCGTTCGAACCTTATTTCTGTCTTGAAGGACAGCCTGTCTGGAATCGGCGTAAAAAGCTGCTCTGTAATCTTGAAAGAGAGTGGAGATTTTTCACGCTACATCGGCGGATTCAACAGCGCGGACGAGATTCACACAGAGGAACTCCGCTTTCCTTCAAATCTCCTTGTTCCTGAAAAATATCGCAGCGAGTATGACTACGGCGTTTATGTTGTCCAGCCGCTTTTTGTTGACGGGCTTGAGTACGGCCATATCATAACAAACTACGTTGAGTGCGCGGGAACTGTCTATGAGGAGCTTAGGACTGCGGTGAGCAGCGCGCTCCAGAGCATTCTTCTTTTTGAGGAGACAAATGTCGCAAAGCAGGCGGCGGAAAAGGCTGAATTTGAAAAGACTGAATTTTTCGCGAATGTTGGAAGCGACTTAGTTGACCCATTGCGAGAACTTTCTGCGAAGGTCAGCCAGATGGAGTCGAACGTTGCGAAAGGCGTTCTCGATCAGGATATTTTGAGCGAACAGCTTTTGTTTCTGCGCTCGCAGATTGACTCCCAGCTTGAAAAAACTGAAACTCTCGTGGATTTGACGCGCTCTCAGGTTGACGACTTGCCGATGGATAAGAAGCTTTTTGATGTGCGCCAGATTCTTCCGGGAAGCGCGGCTGCAGGAATTGAGCGCGACATCCCTCTTCTTTACGGAGACTCCGAGCGTCTTAAAAAGGCTCTCCAGACAATTTTCGACTATTCCGAGAAATCTCCTTACATTGCGGAAAAGGAAGACGGACTTCACATCGAATTCTACGCGCTTAAATTTGACTGGCAGAAGCCGGAGCTTCTTCTTGCGGAGAAAATTCTTCTTCTTCAGTATGCGTATGTTGAAAAGTCTGAAAATTTCTCCGAGGTTGTGATTCCGTGGCCTACCCTATCGGCACTTCCGCCAGAAAACCGCTCGTATGAGAATTTTCATATTCTTTCTCTTTCTGAGAACACAAAAAAGTCAAAAATCTTCAATAAAAAGATTCAGAATATAAACGATGAGAATTCAAGAGGACTGATTCCTGATTCGCTTCTTTTCTGGGAGCCGGACGACGCTCCGATTGATGAGTGGATAAAAGTCTACGGAATGAGAAAGGACGACAGCATTTTCCGCGCCCCGATTTTGTGCTACAGCCGGAATCTTATCGGTCATAACTTTATGGAAATGCTCGAACAGAAAATCAAGGCGCAGCGCGTCGCTCCAGTTCTCTTTGTTGGCTGCCGGCATACGAAATACGGAACTTGGGCGACTGAATCCAACACAGTCAGCATTGCATCGATGTCGGAATTCGACAAAATTCTTGAGGAGATAACGCCTTCGCTTATCGCTTTTGAAAGCGTTGACGAGCCGACAATCAAGAGAATCAGGCAGAACGCGAAAACTGTTCTTGTTCCGATTCTTGTTCTTCCTGACACGATTGACTCTGAAAAGGAAGTTGAGATGCTCTGCTCTCATCCGCGCATTATTTTGTGCAACCGAGGAGCTGCCGAGTCCGAGCAGTTCAATGAGAGAATCAGAGGTGTCTTGAATGGAGACGAGATTCTTCCGCCTCACACCGGAGCTCTTGTCAAAAAGGCGATTCTCTATTTAAATAGGAACGCTCCGCAGCAGATTGTCCGATGGAAGCTGGCAGACACAGTCCACGTGAGCGAGGATTATCTGACAAGAATCTTCCATAAAGAGATTGGACTTTCGCTTTGGGAATACTTGAACAGGTACAGAATCTACATCGCTACAAAAATGCTGCTTGAAACAAACGACACGATTTATGAAATTGCGGAGAATTCAGGCTTTCAGGACCAGGCGTATTTTTGCCGTGTGTTCAAGAAAATTTACGGAGTTCCGCCGGGAAAGATTCGTTCAAAATAGTTATAGAAGATGACTGTTTTGTTCAAAAAAACACAAGTATTTTTTGCGTATAAAACGCTAAAATAAATAGACTGAGGTTAGATATGAACGTACAAGAAACAACTGTTCTTAACGCGCCGAAGAAGGATCTTTGGAAAAACATCAAAAGACACTTCTCGGTTTATGCTCTGCTTATCATTCCGGCTGTGTACTATGCTATCTTGAAGTATGGCCCAATCGTTAATGGTCAGATTGCATTTAAAGACTTTGCACCTGTTGACGGTGTTTGGGGTAGCGCCTGGGTTGGTTTTGAGAATTTCAACACTTTTATCCATGCTTACTACTTTGGCGAGCTTTTGAGAAATACAATTCTTTACAGCTTGGCTAAGCTTTGTATTTCTGTTCCGCTTTCGATTATTCTTTCGGTAGCGTTGTATGAGTGTACGCACAATGTTTTGCGCAAGGTTGTCCAGACTTTGGCTTACCTTCCGCACTTCCTTTCTTGGGTTATCATGTATGGTATCCTTCTTATCTTGCTTGCTCCTGGCGACGGTCTTGTAAACGACATCATCAAATTTGCAGGCGGACAGCCGATTGACTTCCTTACAAATATCCACACTTTCCCTGTAATCGTAATCGTTTCAGACGCATGGAAAGAGATGGGCTGGGCTGCAATTATCTTTATCGCTGCTTTGATGGGAATCGACCCTTCTTTGTTCGAGGCTGCGATGGTTGAGGGCGCTTCCGCTGTTCAGCGCGTTTGGTACATTACACTTCCTTCTATTAAGCCTGTAATTGTAACAGTAGTTCTTCTTAAGCTCGGTACAATCCTTGATGCTGGTTTTAACCAGATGTTCATGTTGTATTCTGTTCCTGTATATTCAGTTGCTGATATTATCGATACTTGGGTATACCGTCAGGGTCTTCTTGAATTCCAGTTCGCTTTGGCGACTGCGGTTGGTATCTTCAAGGGTGCGATTGGTATGCTCCTTGTTATGATTTCTAACAAGATTGTCAAGAAGTTGACAGATTCTTCACTTTTGTAATTCGAGGAAAAAAATGACTAAACCAAAGACAGTAAAACTTACAGCTGGAGACCGCACTTTCTACATTGTGGTAAACGCTTTCCTTATCTTCGTTGGATTGATTATTGCAATCCCGATGATTAGCACAATTTCGTCTTCTGTAACTCCTAACGGTTACATTGGATCAACTTTTGACAAATTCATCCTTATGCCGTGGAAATGGGATGGAGCTGCTTACAAGTCTCTTCTTGGAAACAACGGATTTATCGTTGCTTTCTGGAACTCTATGAAGATTATGGCATTCGGTGTTGTAACATCTTTGTTCCTGACTGTTCCTATGGCATATTGTATGTCTGTTCAGGATTTGCCAGGACGCAAGATTTTGAACTATTTTGTTCTTGTTCCTTACTTGTTCAACATCGGTGTAATCCCGACATACTTGGTTGTAACAAACCTTCATATGACAAACCACTTGGCTTCTATCTTCTTGCCAGGCGCAATCGGAACTTACAACTGTCTGATTATGCGCGGCTTCTTCGAGGGAATACCTGAGTCTCTAAAAGAGTCTGCACGCATTGACGGAGCTGCTGAATGGTATGTTCTTATTTCTATCATTCTTCCGCTCTCAAAGCCAATTATCATGACAATCGGATTGTACTACGCAGTTAGCTTCTGGAACGACTTCATGCACGCTCTTCTTTACTTGAACGAGTCTTACTTGCAGCCTCTTCCAATCTTGCTCCGCAACATTCTTCTTGGTTCTTCAATGAACGAGACTTTGGATGTAAACGCATTCGGAACGGCTTCTGTACAGTCAATCAAGGCGGCTTCGGTATTCTTGTCAGCAATTCCGATGATGCTCGCCTACCCTTTCATTCAGAAATACTTTACAAAGGGAACAATGCTCGGTTCTGTGAAGGGCTGATGTTTTTGTGAGCTTTTTTTATGGCGGAGAAATATGCTTTCTCCGTCATTTTTTTTCGCTTTTTCTGTTGGGCGAAGCGATATATTGTTAAGATTTTGTAAAGCATAAGGTTGTATTATTTATGCAAAAGGGCGGAAAATTTAAAATTTTCTGCCAGCGTTTTATGTATAATAAATTATCTGCAAAAACAGATGATTATTGAAATTGTTTTCATGATTTTCAGTAAGGAGGAAAAAATGAAAAAATTGGTAAAGAATCTTGCAGTTGCTGCATTGGTTCTTGCAGTTGCTGGCCAGGCTTTTTCTGCGAAAGCAAAAAAGAACAAGGACGGAACTGTAGACATTGAACTTTGGTATGGTGCTGCCGCATCAGAAGCTGGTCCTATCCCGAAAGACTGGGTTGGATATAAAAGAATCAAGGATGAACTTGGAATCAACCTTATTTTGACTCAGTTGCCGTCATCAGAAGGCGACCAGGATACAAAAATCAACGCCGCTGGAGCTGCAAACACATTGCCTGACCTCTTCATGGTTTCAGACAACACATTTTCGAACCTTGTAAAACAGAAGCTCGTTGCTGATGTTTCATCTGCATTCAGATTGATGCCTAACCGCACAAAGAAACTTTATGACAGAGACGCTCTTGCTGACTCAACAATCAACAAGAAAGTTTACGGATTCTCACAGCCTGGTTCTATCGTAAAGAACGAAGGTCTTCTTATCCGCAAAGACTGGCTTGACAAACTCGGTCTCGCTGTTCCGAAAACAACAGAAGACTTCATGAAGGTAATGCACGCTTTCACAGAGAAAGATCCAGATGGAAACGGCAAAGCTGACACATACGGATACGGAGCATTCCTTGAAGTTTCACCAACAAACGAAGGACTTGGAAAACGCTTCGACCCGATTTTCGGCGCATTCGGCGTTGCAGGAACTTGGGACTTGGCTTCAAAGAAAACTGCTGGACTTAACATCAACAAACCTGAATACTATGACGCTCTTGTTTTCGTAAAGAGAATGGTAGACGAGAAAGTAATCGATCCTAACTGGCTTGCTTACAAGAAAGATGACTACCGCGCTGCTTGGAAACAGGGACGCTTCGGAATCATGCGCGAGCAGAACGCTGCTTTCGCTTCTGAGCCAAACTACACTCCATTCAACAACAACTTCCCTAACGGAGAATGGATTGTAATCGATCCGCCAGTAGGACCAAAAGGCAAAGCATCAGTTGGAACTTATGCAACTGCTTACAGAAGATACTGTGTATCTGCTAAAGCTGCAAAAGAGGGAAAACTCCCAGAAATCGCTAAGCTCCTTGAGTGGATGTCAAAAGACAGTAAAGGAACTGACGGATACTATCTCCTTGGATGGGGACAGGAAGGCGTAAACTTTGTTCTTGACGGAAAAGTTCCAACAGTCAACGGACTTAAAGACCCTTCAAAGGCATACAACAAGGCAGAGTCTGTTCCTGCAACACAGCTCCGCAACATGGTATACTACAACGGAGACGCAGAGCTTACATCACGCTACCCAACATGGTACACACCACAGGGAAGAGAAATGTCTGCTCTTAAGACACTCCGTGATATGCAGGCTAAGGCTTGGACTCCATGCGCAGGCATGAACGCTATGCCAAAACCTGATGCTGACTTGAAGAGATTCTACGAGCAGGGCGTTACAGAGTTCGTAAACGGAACTCGCCAGCTCACAAAAGAGAACTGGGCTGCTTGGCTTGCTGAATTCAACAACAAGATGGGCGGAAAAGCTTGGGAGCAGGAAGGAATCAACACTGCTATCGCTAGAAACATCGTAAAATAAGTTTTTAGACTAAGCTGACAAAAAGCGGCAGAGCAATCTGCCGCTTTTTTTATGTCCGCCGCACTTTTTTATTAGGGGGTCATAAATTTTTTTGTTCTGAATTGTTTCGGAAGTTTTTTCGCAAATTATTTTTTTGAGATTTCGTAATTCTTGTTGAAAAAAGACTTTTAACTGTGGAAAAAATCCTGTTTTTTGTTGAAAACTTGTGCATAAATGTGGAAAAATAGTTGAAAACAAGCCACTTTTCCACATATTCAACTGTCAAATTAAACATTTTCTGTACTGTTTATCAACAAGTTATCCACAATTTGTGGATAATGGACTTTACTTCCTATCTTAGGTAAAATCATCTATATGAGAAATAAATATACAAACGAGCTTGCGGTCTGCGGATTTGCGGCTGTAAAAGAACTTGTAAAATGCAACAGAGATAAAATCACGCGTTTTTATTATACCCGCGACAGAATGATGGATTTTAAGGACGACTTCAAATATTTTGCGGAGAACAAAGTTCCTTACAACAATATTCCGGAAGGCGAGCTTGAAAAGCTCAGCGGAACAGTCCATCATCAGGGAGTTGTCGCGATGATTGAAATGCCTGAGATTCCTCATCTGAATATGGCGACAACTGATGAATGGCTTCACAACAAGGAATCCGCGATTTTGCTTGACCGTGTTGGAAACGCGAACAATCTTGGCGCGATTGTGCGGAGCGCGGCGTTTTTCGGCTTCAAGAATATCATTATTCCGCTCGATGAGGCACAAAGCTCCGTTACAACAAGCTCTTACAGAGTGGCGCAGGGCGGAATGGAGCACGTGAATATTTATTCAATCCGCTCGATTGAAAAGCTGCTTGTCTCGATGAAAGGAAAAATGGTCCGTTTTGGAACTGATGTCCGCGGAAAAACTCCTGTCGAAAAAATCCCCGAGCTCAGCAAAAATAAGCCTGCCTTGATTGTTCTTGGCAACGAGGAGCATGGCATTTCGCGCACTGTACGGGAAAACTGCGACGAGCGCGTTACAATTCCGTGGCAGGCGGACTTTAATTCTGATGAAAAGCAGCCGATTGAAAGCCTGAATGTGGCGCAGGCCGCTGCGATTATTCTTTATGAATGTAGAAAACTTGTGAAGTAAAAAAAATGCTTGAAAATTAGCTTGCCCGAATTGAATGGGAGGGCAATAAAAAAAGAGGCGCTGTTTGAACTTGTCAAGCCAGCGCCTTTTTTTGTTTTTTAGCGGTTCATTTCAGACTGCTTGCCTTTTGTCTGATGTGATTTTATTACTGAGCTTATCTCGTTGAAATCTGAAAGCGGAAGGTCGCCGTAAATTGTGTTTTTTGTGGCGCAGGTCGCGTTTCCAAATTCCATCGCCTTTTTCGGGTCGTTATATTTCAATATTCCAAAGAGAACTCCGGCGCAGTAAGCGTCTCCAGAGCCGATTCTGTCTACAACATCGATGTCCTTGTATTGGTCTTCCGTGTAGAATTTGTCCTCTTTCTTTGAGTAGACAAGAGACGTGAAAGAGTGGACTTTCGGGCTGATTACCTCGCGCATTGAAGACGCGATTATTTCGATGTTCGGATATTCCTTGCAGAACTGGCGGTGCATCTCCTCGAGAGTTCCTGACATCTGGAACATTCTGCGGCAGCTTTCCTCAGAAACAAAAAGAACATCAATATATGGAAGAATCTTCTTGATTGTCGTTCTTGCCGTCTCTTCGTCCCAGAGATTTGCGCGGTAGTTCACGTCAAAAGCGATTTTCGCTCCGGCTTCCTTGAATTTCTTTATGAGCTGGATTGCGAGCGTTCTTGTGTTTTCGCAAAGCGCAAGCGTGATTCCGGAAGTGTAGAACATTCTTGTCTTTCCGTAAATGTCCTCTGGAATTTCTTCAGGCTTGATATTTGTGATTGAAGAATGTTTTCTGTCGTAAACTACAGTCGGCTTGCGCGGATAAGCTCCGTTTTCATAGTAGTAGATTCCAAGACGCGCGTCTGGAGAGTCGTCATAAATGATAAAGTCGTCTGAAACGCTTGAAAAGCGGATTCTGTTCTTAACGAAAGTTCCAAGCTCGTTTCTAGGAAGCCGGGTGATGATTCCTGAGCGCATTCCCAAAAGAGAAACTCCCGAAGCAACGTTGAGTTCTGCTCCGCCGGCGTGCTTCTCAAAAACCTCGCTTCTGAAAATTCGTCCATTCTGTGGCGGTGAAAGCCTAAGCATTGTTTCGCCGAAAGTTATCAAATCAAATTTTTTATGTTGCTCCATTAGAGTTGCTCCTAAAACAAAACGATTCTACCATTTTACTTGTTTGTGAAATTGTGAACAAGTGGAGCGTGAAAGTCTTTTTTTGACAGGGACTTTCTTTTTGTTCTAAAAATTGTGATTTTTTATTGATGGAAAAATAAAAAA
This sequence comes from uncultured Treponema sp., assembly GCA_934691925.1. GTDB lineage: Bacteria > Spirochaetota > Spirochaetia > Treponematales > Treponemataceae > Treponema_D. Next base: position 9,794 of record CAKUTI010000037.1, read on the forward strand.
AGAATGATATTATGAAAGCGGTAAGGAGATGTTATATGGTTTATCCTTTTATGACTTTGCCGGACAATACAGAAATTGTTCATTCAGAAATGAAAGATGGAAAAGTAAAGGTTTATATAGAAACTCCGGATGAAAAGCTTGGTTTCAAGCACGCGTCTTGCTATCTGCCAGAGAATAAATGGTGCGATATTTTGGGCTATTCAGACAAGGAGCTTGATTATCTTAAAGACATTGTTAATTCAGAGTCGCATCTTATTTTGGAATTTTCACAGACAGGAGGTTTGCTGAATGCCTCAAGTTTTTAGGCTTGGCTCATACTGGGTCTATTTTTGGACGAATGAAAACAATCCTCTTGAACCGATTCATGTTCATGTGGCGGAAGGAAGCCCTGTTCCAAATGCGACAAAAATTTGGATAACAAAAAACGGTAAATGTTCTCTCGCGAATAATAATTCAAGAATTCCTGCTGTAATTCTCAATAAAATTATGCGTGTGATAGAAGCACGTTCTTTTGAAATAATTGCAAAATGGAAAGATTATTTTAACACAGTTTCCTTTTATTGTTGATTTTTACCCAGTGTTCTTGCATCTGCTATTTTTCATCGCGTTCATATCACGCTAAAATTTGACGATAATAAAGTATGGGCGATAAAGATAAAAGACGCAAAAAAAGTTCCGGGCTGGGGCTTGCAATTTGGATTTTGGCTTTCTTGATTCTGGTGATTATTTTTCTTGTTAAGGCTGATGAAATCAAGGCAAATTTGGAGCGGGCGAAAGTTTTTGAGCGGCTGTTCGGAAAAACTCCATCGTTCTTAAAAGCTGAAAATGCTAAATCTGATGAAAAAAAAGACGATTCTGAGACGATTGTTTTAAGCAATGTTAAAAAAGAGAATTATGAGACAAAAAAAGCTGAAAGCGAAAGTCAGAAAAATCTAAAAGATATAAAGAGTGAAGAAAATACGCAGGCAAATTCACAGGAGAAAAATTCGTCGTTAAAAAACGATGAGAAATCTGACTTTGCAAAAAATAAAGAGAAAAAGGAAAATCCTGAGAATTCAAAATCTTCAAAAGATGACTCTGACTTAAATCGCCAGATAACGTCTGCAAAAGAAAACAAAAATGACGCTGACGTAAAAAAGGATGCTCAAAAAGACAGCTCAAATCTTGGTGAAAGCGAGAAAAAATCTACTGAAAATGAAAAAATAGAGGAAAAATCCAAAATTCCGGTGAAAAAAGAAAAAAGTATTGAAAAGGCGAGTGAGGCTGAAAAAATTGAGGAGAATAAGCCTTCAAATACGATGGCGGCGAAAATCTGCTTTGTCGCGATTGACAGCGACGGACCGGTCATCAGAAAAGAAGTCGGCCGCTCGGTGGCAAAAGATTCTCCGCTTACAAACTGCATAATCTCTCTTTTGAGCGGCCCTACAGCTTCTGAACGCGCGACTGGCTGCCGAACGCTGATTCCGTCCGGAACAAGGCTTTATTCAGCGTCTGTAAAAAACGGGGTCGCCACGCTTGATTTCAGCGAGGAATTCGAGTTCAATTCGTACGGTGTTGAAGGCTATCTCGGCCAGCTTATGCAGATTGTCTATACTGCAACGAATTTCAGCACAGTGGACAGCGTCCAGATTTTGATTGAGGGGCAGAAAAAAGGATATTTGGGAAGCGAAGGCGTCTGGATTGGCTCTCCGCTTTCCCGCTCAAGCTTTAGATAATTTATTTTAGTTCGATTGACTTTATTATGCTTGAAAAATATTTCTTGTTCGCATCGTAAGTTTTTGTGTTTGCCGTGAGCGAGACAAAAAATATCGGCTCTTTGTAGAGAATTTTGCAGTCGGTCTTGAAGCTTTTAGTCTCGTTGTCGTAAAAAATCTGGTCGATTTTGATTCTTTCGTTTTCTTCTTTTAAAGAAAGTTTTCTCCAGTCAGAATAGACGTGTTCCGAGCTTAGGACAAGCCTTCGTTCAAGCTGTAGAAAATTTCGCTCATCAAGCGAAGGAATGTTGTTCATCATAAAGACTGCGGAATTTCCCAGAACCCAGATGTTCTCGTTTTTCTGCTCCCAGTTTTTGTTGAGAAGCGCGCTTACAGTTTTGCCGTCGCTTGAAAAAGAAAATTCCTGCTGCGCGGACTTTTTCACGTTGTATTTTTTTGACTTGTCGTCTTTCAATGGCGGAAATCCTTTAAAATCGCTGAATGAAGTGTCGGAAGAAGAGACAAGCTGACCTGCCGTAACGATTTCAAGGACGGTTTTTCCGTCGTTTTCGATTTTCGAGAGATTTGTGATTGGAACGAGCGGGTCATATTCAATTAGGACTTCGCCTCCGAACTGCTCGTAAATCTGGCTTAGCTTTGTCTTTTCTGTTACATCGCCTGCCTTTTGTCTCCGTGCTGTCATCTCGTAAAGAAAATCGTGGATATAGTTGACTAAATCGGTGTCGTCAGGAGTTACCGCCGTGATAATTCTTTCGCCTGTAAGCTCAACGTGGTTTTCTTTCTCGTTCAGCGTGAAAAGAATCGAGATGTCTTTTTCCGGCTTGAAAGTGCTGTTTTTTCCGAAAGACGGCGCGAAATATCTGACTCCGTAAGTTGACTCGTCATAAAAGACAATCCCGATGTATGACTCGCGCGAGAAAGACTTGTCCTCATAGAAAATGTACTGTCCAGAGACATCTGAAATAAGATAGTTGACTCCCGGCAGAGCAAGAAGGGCAGGGGCGGCGCAGAAAAACATTGCCAGAACCGAAAGAAAGATTTTTTTTGAAAATGGAGATTTCATCGGATATTCCTGTTTGAATTTTGGAAGATAGAATTGAAGCTGAGCCGCTTGTCATCAATTGTGATTTTAAGGCAGCCCAGCTTTTGCGGCGCGGTTTGCCGCTTTTTGAAAGGAAGTTACGCGTTCAGCTTTGCAAGCTCGTCTTTTACGTACTGTATCGCTTTTTGTGCGGCAGTTTCAGCCGGAACAAGCACTGATTCCGCTTCGCTCCGAGGCTTGAATTCCACATTCGGAAGATTTTTGTCTCCGACTGTGATTCTGAGCGGAATTCCAATCAGCTCCATGTCCGCAAATTTTACGCCTGGACGCTCGTTTCTGTCGTCAAGGAGAACCTCGATTCCGTTCTTTGTAAGCTCGCCATAAATCTGGTCTGAAACTTCCTTCATTTTTCCGTCGTATTTTATCGGAACGATGCATACGTGGAACGGAGCAACAGACATCGGCCAGATGATTCCTTTCTCGTCGTTGTTTTTCTCGATTATTGAGGCGAGAGTGCGGTCAACGCCGATTCCGTAGCAGCCCATTGTAGGCTCGGCTGGTTTTCCGTCCTTTGCAAGGAATGTTACGTGCATTGATTTTGTGTATTTGTGACCGAGCTTGAAGATGTGTCCAAGCTCGTTTCCTTTTCTTGTGTAGAACGTTCCGCCGCAGAGAGGGCAGCAGTCGCCTTCCTTTACAGTGCGGACATCCGCGTTGATATATGGAACGAAGTCGCGGAGAGGCTCAACGTGCTTGATGTGGAATCCTTCTTTTCCAGAGCCTGCGATTGCGTCGTGCATTTTTGCCTCGCCGTTTTCAACTACGGAATAGTCAACAACGAGCGGACATTTTGCTGTAATCGGGCCGACAAATCCGTGTGGAGCGCCTGCGTATTCAAGAACTTCCTCAGCTTCTGCAAGAACAACTTCAGACGCTTTTAGAGTCGCGGCAAGTTTTGCCTCGTTCACGTCCAAGTCTGCGCGGATAAGAACGCACACGTATGAAAGCGGATAATAATCTCCTGCCGGGTCTTGAACTTTCTTCCATTTATCCGCCCCGTTTGCGCCTGTCATATCAAGCGCGGAATTTATAACGCGGTAAATCAGAGCCTTGATGAACATTTTCGGAGACTCATCAAAGAATTTTTCCATATCCTCGATAGAGAAGACGTTTGGAGTCGCGACCATTTCAACTGGCAAGTCAGTTTTTGCAGGCTTCTCGCCCTTTTTGTTCACAGAATCGTCGCTTTTGCACCACGCTTTTTCAACGTTGGCCGCGTATCCGCATTTTTCGTTCGGGCAGATAATCAGAGTGTCGTCGCCGATTGGAGACTCAACCATGAATTCCTCGGAGCCGCTTCCGCCCATCGCGCCTGAATCAGCGCGCACAGGAATAATTTTGAGTCCAAGCCGCTTGAAAATTCTGAAATATGCTTTCTCGTAGAGTTTATATGATTCATCAAGAGACTCGTCGTCAGCGTTCATCGTGTAGCCGTCTGCCATTATGAACTCGCGTCCGCGCATTACGCCGTATCTCGGGCGGATTTCATCTCTGTATTTTGTGTTTATCTGATAAAGATTTACAGGAAGCTGCTTGTATGAGCTTAGTCCGTCGCGGACAATCGCTGTGAAAGCCTCTTCCGCTGTTGGAGAAACAACCATGTCCTGCTCGCCGCGGTTTTTCGCCTTTAGCATCTGCGGTCCCATAGTCTCCCATCTGCCTGATTCCTTCCAGATGTCTCCTGGCACGATTACTGTCGGCTTGAATTCAAGAGCTTCTGCTGTATTGTTCCATTCCTCGCGGATAATCTGTTCAAGTTTATAAAGTGAGCGCAGTCCAAGCGGAAGATAAGTGTAAAGTCCGTTTCCAAGCTTGCGGGTGATTCCTGCTCTAAGCATGAGTTTGTGGCTTGCGATTACGGCTTCTGCCGGAGCTTCGCGGAGCGTCGAGATATAAAATTTTGATGCTTTCATAATGAAAATATTTTAATGAAAAAGGGGAGTTGTTGCAATTTTGAAGAAAAACGGCGCTGCATGAATTTTCCATGGCAACGCCGTATTAAAAATCTTTGCAGTCAGACTTTATTTTTGAAGAACGAGATGGCGCGGAAGTCCGTCAACCATAATCGGGCTAAGCTCAGCCTGAATAAGCGGATGAATATAGTGAATCAGCTCGCTTGAAACGTAGTCGTCGTCGGTAATCCATTCAAGAGGAACTTTTTTCTCCACGTTCGCGATTTTCGAGACATCTGCCGTCTCGGTGATGCAGATATAAGGATCGTCTGAAAAACGCTTTAGAACCACAACTTTTCCAGTCTCGCCGTTGAAAGCCGCCTTTACAGCAGCTCCGCCAGCGTTGTACGCTTCTGTGATGTCTGTTCGGCTTGACATATGGGCCGCGCATCTTTGAAGCGTTGAAAGCTCAATCGCTCTTGCTTTTGTGCCAAGCTCTGATGTGATTTTGTTTGCAAGAAACTGCGCTGTTCCAGACATCTGCTTGTGCCCGAATGAGTCAACAAATTCTATATGCTCGGCAGCAAGCTCAAATACGAATCTTCCGTCGGCAACTTTGATTCCTTCCGAAACCGCAATTACGATTGATTTTCCCGTTTTTAGAAGTCCGCCGACTCGCTTGAGGAATTTGTCAACATCGAAAACTTTCTCTGGAAGATAGATTAAGTCAACGCCCGGGCAGTCGTCGGATTTTGCAAGGGCAGCCGCTCCTGTGAGCCAGCCTGCGTTTCGTCCCATGATTTCAACGACTGTTACGGTCGGATAATCATAGACTGTTCCGTCGCAGATAATTTCTTTCATTGTTGCGGCGATAAATTTTGCGGCAGAGCCGTAGCCTGGAGTATGGTCTGTGATTGCAAGGTCGTTGTCAATTGTCTTAGGAACGCCCATGAATCTTATGTCGCTGTTGATTTTTTTTGCGTAAGTTGTGAGCTTCTGGATTGTGTCCATCGAGTCGTTTCCGCCGATGTAGAGAAAATATTTCACATCAAGCTCGTTGAGAATTTCAAAGATTTTCTTGTATGTGTCTTCGTGCGCCTCGTCAACATCAGGAAGCTTATAGCGGCAAGAGCCGAGAATAGAAGACGGAGTGCGCTTCAGCAAGTCAATTGCCATCAGAGATGTGATTGTGTCCGACAAATCCACGTACTGCTTGTCCAAAAGTCCCTTGATTCCGTGAAGCATGCCGTAGACTTTGTTTGCTCCGCAGTCAATAGCTGTCTTGAAAATACCTGCGAGACTTGAGTTGATAACAGCTGTCGGACCGCCAGACTGACCGACAATTAAATTTCCTTTCATATAAACCCCATTGTTTTTTATTCGCCCGATGGCACATTCTGCTTTGTTGTTCGCGGTGCAAGCAAAATGCTCAAAGTGCAATTTCTTTCTATTACTATATCACTAAAACCATTAAATAGGAATAAAAAAGAACATTCAAAGAAAATTAGAATCTGGAAGAAGATTTTTAAGAATAGAGAGGACAGCGGTTTTCTGCGCAGTTTTTTGAAGAGGCACACCAGTTTCAGACTGAAGGTATACTTCCTAAGGACTAAAGGTATACTTCCTAAGGGCTGAAGGTATACTTCCTAAGGGCTGAAGGTATACTTCCTAAGGACTGAAGGAATACTTCCTTAGGGTCTTAGGAAGGCTTACTTCAGTCTTTAGCTAGGCTTCCTTTAGCTCTTAGGAAGCCTTCCTTCATTTTTCATTCACATATTCTGCTTTTTCAGCATATGGCGCGCACCGCGCATAAAAAAAGCCTCCGGCAATTCGCCGAAGGCTTTTCTCATTTATTCAGCTAAAATAAGTCAACTTACTTAGGCTGTTTTCCGATGTATGCAAGGATTCCGCCGTCTACGTAAAGGATGTGTCCGTTTACTGCGTTTGA
>CAKUTI010000038.1 GCA_934691925.1 uncultured Treponema sp.
AGACGCACAAAAAATCACCAGCAGAATTCCAGCCGTAACGTTTGCTCCAATTTTTTTTAGATTCATCTTTTTCTCCTTTTTTTAAAGCTAAAAAATGCTACCCCCCCCCGAAAAAAGTCAAGCGGCCAAGAGAAAATACGATAATTTTTCATGAAAAGTTTCCAAAGATTTCCGCAGTTGCTACAGAATAAAGTTCGTGCTAAATTTATCAAAAAATTTTGGAGACACAGTGGAGACAAAAATGAAATATCTTGTAATTTCCGACATTCACGGAAGCGCGTTAAGCCTTGAAACCGCGCTCAAAACTTTTGAAAAGGAATGTGATTTAATCGTTCTTTGCGGCGACTATCTGAATCACGGACCGAGAAATCCGCTTCCAGACGGCTGGGACACAAAAAAAACTGCCGCGCTCTTAAATGAAAAAAAACAGAAAATCGTCTGCGTGCGCGGAAACTGCGACTCGGAAGTTGACCAAATGATGCTCACTTTTCCATGCCTCAACGCCTACACTTCAATTTTCACAGACAACGAGCGTCGCATTTTCGTACACCATGGGCATTTGTACACGCATGAAGAGCTTTCCCAGCTTCTTCCGCCAGAAACTCTTGTGATTTCAGGCCACACACACGTAACTTTAATGGAAGAAGACAGCGGACTTTTCTATTTCAACCCAGGCTCAATCTCGCTTCCAAAATGCGATGATGGAAAAACATGCGGAATCGTTGAATCTAAAGCAGACGGAAAAATCTCCGTTCAGCTTTATTCAATTGACGGAAAAAAAATCCGGGAAAAATCATTCTAAACTTTTCCCGGTCGCAATTTTTTTCACATTAAAAATCACTCCATATTTTGCAGCTCAATCGCAATCTCTTCCATTTCACGGTCGGTCATTGCGATTGTCTCTGCAACACGGTAAAGCTCGCGCCTCACGCTTTCAGGAACTTTCGTTGTTGTCTTGTAGCGAAGCTCATGCTCAAGGCTCGCCCAAAAATCCATCGCGATTGTGCGGATTTGAATTTCCACGTGGACATTGTGAGTCGCCTCAGAAAGATAAACCGGAATTTCAATCACGAGATGAAGGCTTCTGTATCCGGACGGCTTTGGATTCTTGATATAATCCTTTTCCTGCACAAGCGAAATGTCAGGCTGCTTCAAAAGCAAGTCTCGCACCGTGTAAATATCCGAAATATAAGGGCAAATCACGCGCACGCCGGCAATATCGTCAAGATTTCCGACCATCGCCTCAAAAGTCATCGGAAGATTCCTCTTCTGCAGCTTTCCAGCAATGCTCTGCGGCGATTTTATCCGCGATTTCACAGTCTCAATCGTGCTTCTTCGCCCGGAAACCTTGTTTTCCTTGTTCAAAATGTCGAGTTTTGTCTCAATCTGCTTAATCGCGCTTTCATAAACCATCATTATCTGCTGGAATTCAAAAGCCATCTTGTAAAAATCTTCAGGATTGTTCGCAATCGAGTTTGTTATAACTTTTGGAAGAGTTTCCGTGTCTGGCACATCTTCCGTAGCAATTTCGTCAAGATTCAAAATTTTCCTCTAAAAAATCCGCAAATTTTTAAAGCCACGAATTCTTTTACTTTATAAACAAAATATATTGATAAAAGTTTCTCACGGCAAGTTTTTTTGGGCGCTACCCTCGCTTCGCTCGGGTCGGGCTTTCCGTGGTTCCGCCTTTCGGCTTCATTATAAAACGCAGCGGCCGGGCTTGTCTAAGCCTCATTCCACCAAAATAATATTCTTCCTTTCTTTCAAAATATAATTCCGTGCCGTTTTATAACGCTTCGCGCCACTCCAAGCCCTAGCGCGTTCGCTTTTTATCTGTCAAAATCCAAAATCAGTGCTAGTCCGAACTTCGTAAATCCTTAAATTCCCAAAAGTTTCTTTGCATTGCCGAAAGCCGTTTTTTGCTCGATAGACGCTCCAGCGTTCGTAAAAAGCGGCAAAAATTCATCGCAAAGTTTCTTGTTTTTCTCAAATTCTTCCTTATTTGCAGAAGCGTAAACCGTGTTCAGTATAAAATAAACCAGCGGAGTGATGTTGCATTTCTCGCTTTTTTCCTTCATCGACTTTTTCGCTTTTTCAGCGTATTTTTCAAGATAATTTTTCAGGCTGTCCCATGCCTTGAAATTCACAAGCCGGTAAATAAAAGAGTTCGGAATTTCAGTCGAGACCGAGTTTCCATCTGCGTATTTCATTCCAAAATCCGCATATCCGATTTTTTTGTCAACATCGCTTCCTTTTTCAAGCAAAATCTTAACCGTTTCAAAATCGTCAAGCTCTGCGGCAAGGAAAAGTGCGTTTGTTCCGACTTTTCCGCTTATGTGCTTTTCAAACGCGTCAACATTAGAAGTTTTTTCAGCCGAAAACTCAATTATTTTTTCGATATTTTTTATTTTCTCGTCAAGTTCTTCTGGCTTTCCATTCTGTGCAACAAAAATAATCGCGGCAAGCCCGGACTTTTCAAAAGTCGCTCGAATCTGATGAAGAACATTCATATATTGCTGCCTTCTAAAATTTTCCGGCAGCGAAGACAAGTCAAGCTCCTTGAAAAGCTGATTTGTTCTCGCCTGAACAAGATTTTCAGTAAATCTATTCTCGCCACCTTTCAAAACGCCTTTTTTCTGAATCGCGTAATACAAAACAGAAACGCCGTTGATTTTGCACGCGTCAAAATCAGTTTTAGAAGCGATTTTTTTAAATTCCGAAAAATCACATGAATCAATTGCCGACTGAATCTCATTTGAAGATTTTTTCTGATAGTCAGAAATCGCTTTTTCTTCGGCTTTCTTCAAATCCTTGAACATTTTCGGGCTGAACTGAACCCAAAACTGTTCTTTCGCATTGAAAGAATCAAGAAATTTTTCAGTTGCCTTTGCAAAAATTCCTTTTGAAACTCCGTAATTCCAAAATTCAAGCGCTTTTTCAGTTTTTCCGCCGTACATAAAAAGCGCGAAAGCCTGCTGCAAAAAATGCGGAAGATAATCGCTTGCGAGATAAACATTTTTGAACGCGTTTTCATAGCGTTTTTCAGCCTCGGCAAAATCAAAATCGGCAAGGGCAACAAAACTTTTCGCCCAGTCAGCAAAAAAATCTCCTGCGTCGCCCGCCATTTCTTGAATCTGCTCGTAAAAAGGCTGCATATTTTCACAGTTCTTGTAGATAAACTCGCGGAAAATAGAATCGTAAATATATTCAATCGCCTGAAATTTTATATCTTCAAATTTTTCTTCGTTTTTCGCTTCCATAATTTTCTCCCAACGGTTTCTTAAAAACAAATTTTCGCCACCAAGATTCTGTTAAATCAACTTTCACAGCACAGACTCAAAAATTCCAAAAGAGTTTCAAAACAAAATCCAATCAATGCGGCAGAATTTTTTCTAAAAATTTTCAAAAAATCAGAAACATCATTGTAAATTGCGTGCTAAAAATCACGATTTTAAATGACTTTTCCGAATTTTCTTTCCAAATCTTTAATCAGCTTGTATTCAAAAGAATCAGCAAGCGCAAGATAAGACGCTTCAATCACGTCGCTTGAAACGCCCATCGTTGCCCAATGGTTTATTCCGTCGCTTGACTCAATCAAAACGCGCACTCGGCTTGCAGTCGCGCTTTTTCCGTCAAGAACACGGACTTTGTAATCCGTAAGATGAATCTGCGAAATATTCGGATAAAAAAGAACGAGAGCCTTTCTCAATGCCTCGTCAAGAGCGTTTACAGGACCGTCGCCGTCGCCAGCCGTAATCACGACTTTTCCGTCAACATCGATTTTAAACTGCGCAAACGCGCTCTGGTCATCGGCAAACCGAGGAAATTCGCCGCTCGTCTTATAATAATGAAGATTATAGAACGGCTGGTATTTTCCCATCGTTTTTCTGACCAAAAGTTCAAAGCTCGCGTCAGCGCCCTCAAACTGATAGCCGTCATGCTCCAAATCTTTAACTTTTTTTACAATTTCAGCCACAATCGGAGAATTTTTCGTTAAAGACGGGTCAAATTTCTGGACTTTTTCAACAATCATGCTTTTTCCGGCGACTTCGCTCATCAAGAACACGCGCTCATTTCCAATCGTCTCAGGCGTTATATGCTCATATGCAAAAGGATTTTTGATAACCGCGTCAATGTGCATTCCGGCCTTGTGCGCAAACGCGCTCGCTCCAACATACGGCATTCCAGGATCAAGAGCGATGTTCGAAATTTCCGCGACACGCTTGCAGATTGGAGTCAAAATCTTCATATTTTCTTCAGGAATGCATTCATAATCGAGCTTCAGCTGCAAATCCGCAATAACCGTGCTTAAATTTGCGTTTCCAGTGCGCTCGCCAAAACCAAGCAAAACGCCCTGAACGTGCGTCGCGCCAGCTTCAACCGCCATAATCGAATTTGCAACCGCAAGTCCAGCGTCATTATGAGTGTGAATTCCAACAGAAACCTTGTCTCCAAAAGCGTCAACAACGGCTTTTGTATAGTCAAAGCACTCTCGCGGCATAGCTCCGCCTTTCGTCTCGCAAAGACAAAGACACTCCGCCCCGCCTTTCACAGCCGCTTCAAGGCATTTCATCGTATAATCGGGATTCGCCTTGTATCCTGTAAAAAAATGCTCGGCATCAAAAACAACTTTCTTTTTATTTTCCACGAGACACGCGACCGTCTCTTCAATCATTTCAAGATTTTCTTCAAGCGTCGCATGAATAATGTCCGTAACCTGAAAATCCCAAGTTTTTCCGAAAATGCAGACATATTCCGTTCCAGCCGAAAGCAAACTCTGCAAATTCGCGTCTTCCATGCACTTTATGCCCTTCCGCCGCGTAGAGCCGAAAGCGACCAACTTTGAATGTTTCAAGCCAAGCTTTTTCGCTTCCTCAAAAAATTCCATATCTTTCGGGTTTGAGCCGGGATTTCCAGCCTCAATAAAAGTGATTCCAAGCTCGTCGAGAGCCTTTACAATATTTATCTTGTCCTGAACCGAATAGCTGATTCCCTCGCCCTGCGAGCCGTCGCGCAAAGTCGAATCAAGAACTGTAATTTGCTTTTTCATATAAATCTCCATTTATTCCGGCAAAAATCTAGCCCTGTTTGTGTCAGTCTCAAAAACATCAACCGCAAAAATATGAGTTTTCTTATCAGATTCACTATTTTTTTTCAACTCAGGGATAATGCAAACAAGCTTTTCGTAGATGTAAGACGCGATTCGCTCCGCGCTTGGATTCTGGTCAAAATATTCAAAGTCATTCAAATTTTTATGGTCGAGTTCTTCGCAAACCGTCTTCAATGCTTTTTTCAAAACGGAAAAATCGAGCAGCATTCCGCCCGCATCAAGATTTTTTCCCTCAACGTGAACAAAAACCTTGTAATTGTGTCCGTGCAAATTCTCACACTTTCCGTGATAATCCCGCAAAAAATGCGCCGCAGCAAAAGAAGTTTCAACTCTAACTTGATACATATCGCGATTATAGCAAATTTCGACAGAAAATAGAAGTTGACAAGAAAAACGGAAAATAAAAGTGATAAAAATAGAAAGCAGAATTTTTATTCGGGCGTTCCAGCCTTGCAAAAGAAGAAGGACAGGCAAGAAAGGCTGTCGGGTGTTTCGCGGTTTCATTGCTTCGCAACTCACTTCGTTCGCCACTACACTCCCTAACGCTCCAGCCGCGCAGACAGCCTCAGTTTTTTTATTCAAGAAAAACAGCTTTAAAACAAAAACGCGCCGAAAAGAACATTTTATAAAAACATTCCAGTCCGCGCATTAAAAACAAAAAACCAATATTCTTGTCTTTTAAATGTAGATCCGCTTGCTTTCTTCAAAAAAGAAAAACAAGCAAAAATTTAGTCAAAAACTACTGCTTCATCACAGCAGCGATTCTCTCAAGAACCTTTTTTCTGTCCAACGGCTTTACAATGTAGTTTTTCGCTCCAAGAAGAAGAGATTTCTTGACAAGCTCCTCTTTTCCAAGCGCGCTTACCATTATGACTTTCGCGTTTTTATCAAAAGCCATAATCTGCTCAAGAGCCGTAATTCCGTCCATTCTCGGCATAGTAATATCCATTGTTACCAAGTCAACATTCGGACAAAGCTCTTTATATTTATCAACACCATCTTTTCCGTCAACAGCAGTTGCCACAACCTCGTAGCCTTCGCTTGAAAGAATCTGTCCAAGCTGCTTTGCAACGAACATTGAATCGTCCACAACAAGCACGCGGATTTTTGATCCATCAGCATTGATGCCTTCTGGCGGACGCTCGTTAATTGAAGGAAAATCTTGTCTCGTTTTCATCTGTTCACTCCTTATTTTACATGCGTTCGCGAATTGCGACGTTTACTTCGATTTTACCACATTCAGTGATTAAAGGCACGATAAGAGCCTCAACACTGCTTGTTGAGCTGCCGCCAAGAGCGGCAATTTCCATTTTCTCGCCTGCAAAAAGAGCCGGCGGCGTAAGGTCAAATTTAAATCCAAGCTCATGGAGCTTAGTTACAGCCTGAGCCGTAATCAAATTGGCAAGCTCGCTGATTGTAGCTTTTGCCAAATCATCAAATTTTGTAAGTGTCTCGCCGTTCATTTTTGAAGCGACATTCAAAGCTGTCTCATATGTCATATCAAAAAGAACTCGGCCTTCAACATCTCCAGCAAGACCAACAAGAGCTGCAACGCCCATCACTGGCATAGCTGTTGACTTTAAATACAAGTCTCCGCGTGTTACAGTCGCACCGCCAAGAACTTCCTTTAAAATCTGATATGAAGTTTCAACAAATGGGTTAATGTACTCTACTCTCATGAGTTTTACTCCTATATTGTCCTTTATTTTTTCTCAAATATATCAATCGTGCCAATTTTCTTAGACATCCATGCAGAATTCCCAGCCAAAGACTCATTCTGACCAACGAAAACAATCCCGTTGCCTTTAAGTTTTTCAGCAAAATCAGCAACAACAGACTGCTGAGACGATTGCGGCAAGAATGACAGCAAATCCCGGGCAAAAATTATATCACAAGCAGGCAAAGAATTAGTGTTTGCACAGTCATGGTACTCGAACATTATACTGTCTCGAATCTCCGGTGTAAACGTAAAGTCGCCGTTCGCTTTTTTCGTAATAAAAGGCGCGTACCAGTCATTTGCAACATCAGCAGGAACAGACATCAGCGGCGCATTTGAAACGTTGAGCAAGTCAACTTCATGCGCATAAATTCTCACCTTTGCCTCTGGATAACGTTTTCGTAAAAGGCAAGCCAAAGAGAACGTTTCAAAGCCTTTTCCGCAGCCAGGATTCCAAACAACAATCTGCTTTGCAGTATTGTCTGGAAGTGCCTTGTAAACAGCGTCAGCATAATCTTTTGTCCACCAAGTGCCATTACAAGGAGAATAAAAAGTCTTCAAGAATGAATCCGCATCGGCTGCCGACTGAAGCTGAGTCTTATCTTTTCCGCGCTCAGTCTCCCATTCAGAAAATCTCTTTTTCAGCCATTCCTCATTCAAAGACGAAGCCGAGAACTTTCTCATAGAAGCCAATGACTCAGTTATGAAAGAAAAATCGATTTTTTCTGATTTTTCAGCAACAGGAGCAGATGCTTTTGCAGCTTCCTTTTTAGCTGGCTGGGCAACAGAAGCAGGCTGTTCCTGAACAGAAATTCTCGAAGCCATATTCTTAGCAACAGCCGCTTCCTGAGCCTTTATATCCGCTTTTGAACCAAAGATTCTCTCAATATCAAGAAGAATAAAAAGCCTGTTGTTTACCTCAACAACGCCCTGAATATATTTTATGTTAATATCTCCAAAAAGCGGATGAGGCGGATTTATTGTAGACTTTTGAATTCCTACAACCTTGTCAATTTCATCAACGACAACACCAAATGTCTGCTCGCCGACTGAAACGATAAGCATATTCTCGATTGCATCGTATTCACGTTCAGGAATATCAATATTGAAGAACAATCTAAGGTCAACAATAGGAATAATGTCTCCACGAAGATTGTAAACGCCAAGCACAAAAGGCAAAGTGTTAGGAACGTATGTAAAGCGTCCAGCTTTTGCAATCTCTTTGACTTTCATAATATCAATGGCGTAATCCTTACCCGCAAGCGAGAAAGTCACCATTTTATAGTCAATAACGCTTAGATTTTCTTTTCTTTCCTGCTCAGCAGAATCAGCAGGATCTGCTGCCGCCATCGACTGAAGACTTCCAAGACTTTGTTTAAGCACAGAGTTGATTGTTTGTTTTTCTTTTGTTGCAGTTTCCATTAAACTCTCCCCTTACTCGCTTAAAATTCCGCTTTCCTGACGAGCTTCAATTTCCTGACGAACTCCAAGCTCCAAAAGCTGAGTAACATCGATGATAAGAGAAACCGAACCATCGCCCAAAATTGAAGCTCCAGCAATTCCCGGAGACTGAGTGAACTGGTCGCGAAGAGGCTTGATAACAACATCTTCCTCGCCGATAAGGTTGTCAACCATCACGCCAATCTTTTTATCCTGAGAACCAACGATTACAACAAAGCAATATTCTCCATCGTCTTTTGTCTTGATATTGAACAAGCGGCTAAGACGAAGAACAGAAATAACTTCGTTCCGGACATTCAAAACTTCATAGTTGTCAATCGTGTTGATTTCAGATTTTTTTACGCGGACGCTTTCAATTACATTTGCGATTGGAATTGAGTAAACTTCCCTTCCAACACGGACGAGCAAGCCTTGAATAATAGCAAGCGTAAGCGGAAGCCGGATTGTAAACTTAGAGCCTTTTCCTTTCTCCGTGGTCACGTTTACAGTTCCGTTAAGCTTTTCAATCATTGTTTTCACAACGTCAAGACCTACGCCGCGTCCAGAAATGTTCGTAATTTTTTCAGATGTTGAGAAGCCAGGCATAAAGATAAGGTTTGCAGCCTCCTGCTCGGTAAGAACTTTATTCGGATGAATAAGCCCTTTCTCAATCGCTTTCGCGCGAACCTTCTCAATATCGATACCAAAACCGTCATCCACAACCTCAATGACAATCATATTGCCTTCGTTTGCGGCCTTCAAAAGGACAGTTCCAGTCTCGTCCTTGCCTTCTTCCTTGCGCTGCTCTGGCATTTCAATTCCGTGATCAACAGAGTTTCGCACACAGTGCATAATCGGATCCATAAGGTCATCGATTACAGTTTTGTCAAGCTCAGTCTCTTCACCTTCAATAAGAAGCCTAACTTTTTTGCCCAAATCTTTCTGCAAGTCACGCACAACACGCGGGAACCTGTCGAAAATCTGACTGATTGGAACCATTCGGATTTTCATTACGCCTTCCTGAAGCTCTCCAGTTATGCGTCCGAGATTCTGTGTTGAAGAATGGAATTTAGAGTTCAAATCTTTGAAACGGTTTTCAAACGCGTCAAAGAAGTTCGCTACATCTCCAAATTCGTTCATAATATTTGCTTTAATATCCTTTACAGCGACTCCATTCTGAATTTCTTCAAGATACTGAGGGAGCTGCTCAAACATTCGCCTGATTTTTTCTTTGTAAGACGAATCAAGAGTCTGGAACTGAACAAGCATATCCGCCAAGTGCTGCTGGCTTTGGTTAAACGCAGCCTTTGTGATCACAGTTTCAGAAACGAGATTCAAAAGATAATCGATTCTCTTTGAGTCAACACGCAAAATTGAACTTTGCTGAGCATGGCCGCTTGCAGGCGCACCTTTTGCAGGGGCTTTAGACGAAACTGCCTTTGATTCCGCAGGCTTATTCGCCGCTGAATTGCTTGCATTTGAATTGCTCGCAGCAGTTTTATTTTCTGCTGGCTGAGAAGCAGATTCTGCCTTTTGCGCGACAGGCTGAGTCGAAACATTTTGCGCTGGCGCATTTTGAGGAGCAGGCGCAGACACATTCTGGCTTGAATTTTGCTGAACATGAGACGCAGAGTCAGAAGCGATAGCGTTGTCAATACATTTTGCATCAACGCTTACGGTAACGTCATCAAGGAAAGCTGTATCTTCAATTTGCTCCTGAGGATTTGTGGAAGCAACGTAATATGTTACATTTTTATAGAATTCATCTGAATAAAGAGCATCAAAATCAGGAACTGTCTTTAAAACAGTTCCGCACGCTTTCAAAGCCGCAAAAACCTGAATTCCGCCGACAGATTTCATCGGATTGCTTTCGTCAAATACAATAGAAATCTGCCAAAGTTTCTGACCTCCGACACAGCCCTGCTTCAATTCCAAAAGCTCATATTCCGACAAGTCAACTTTTTCAGAAGATGAGTTTGAAGCAGAAGCGGCAGCATTTTGAGCTGTTGGCTGAGGCGCAGGATTCTTTGGAGCTGTCGCCGCAGGTTTGTTTCCAGAATTTCCAGAAGAGTTTCCTGGAATAAGCGAACGGATTTTATTTGTGATTTCTTCTACACTTTCGCCGTAAACAGAGCCGTTTGTGCGCTCTTCAAGCATCGCCTTTATAACATCAAGTGCTTTCAAGAGCGTGTCTACAATATCCTCATTAACCTTCACACGGTCTGAACGAACCTCGTCAAGAAGATCTTCCATCGTGTGAGCAAAAGTAGAAATTTCTGTAAATTCGACAGCGGCTGAATTTCCTTTCAAAGTATGCGCAGCTCGGAAAATTTCATCGATTGCGTCATGGTTACCAGGATCATTCTCGATTGCAAGAATATTGCTTTCAAGATTGTCAACCATCGTTTCCGCTTCAGAAAAGTAATCTTTCAATAATTCTTCATTGGTAGCGTCAAGATAATCACTCATATCTATATTTTAACCCTTTAAGATTCAAAGTCAAGGAAAAATGATTTTTAAGACTAATTTAAATTATTCTGCAAAATCATTTCGGCAAGCTTGCAGACGCCTTCAACCATCGCTATATGCTCTTCTGGAGCAATCCGCGCGTAAAGAGTTTCCGGCGTGTCGTCCGGCATAACAGGAACTTTTTTCTGTACAAGAATTTTTCCTGTGTCGCAGCCAGAATCCACGAGATGAACTGTGCAGCCAGACTCTTTTTCTCCAGCCGCAAGAACCGCCTCGTGAACATTGTGCCCCCACATTCCGACTCCGCCGAACTTCGGCAAAAGCGCAGGATGCAAGTTCACAATTCTATTCGAATATTCTTCTATTATTTTGCCGCTCAAAACTGTAAGCCAGCCAGCGAGCACAATCGCATCACAGCCACAAGACTTTGCCGCAGAAAGAGCCGCGTCAGAAACAGCAATTCGCTTCTCTTCCTTTGAAGTCGCCTTCGCTTTTTCCGCGCCAAGAACCGCGTAAGGCGAAACGATTTTTGTCTCGATTCCGGCATTTTGCGCGCGTTCAAGAGCGTAGGCCTTTTTTGTGTCTGCAATCACAATCTGAATGTGGTACGGACAATTCTCATTAGATTTTTCATAATCAATCAGAGCCTGAAGATTTGTTCCGCCGCCGCTTACCAAAACAGCAATTTTCATTTTTTTCATAGCACAAACTTACAATTTCTAAGAAAATCTCACATCAGACAGAAACTAAAATTTAAAGTCCGCCATCTGAGCGCCGAGCTTCTCAATATTTTTATTGTTTTCTCCAACGTGTTCTTTTGAGCTTCCCAAAGAAGCTGTAACTTTCTGAATTGAAGAATCGATAGAATTTACCTTGTCATTAGTGGCAAAAGTAACCTTGCTCAAATTCTTCATCTCGTTTGCAATCTGCTCTCCGCCCTGAAGCATTTCAGAAGAGCCGGATTTTACAGTGTAAGTCGAGTTTGTCAAAAGGCTGATTCCGTCAAGAATCTGCTTGTTGCCCTCTTCCTGCTCCTGCATCGCGTTTGAAATCATAAGCTCCTCGTTTTTGACTTTCTGGGAAAGCTTGTAGATTTCGCTGAACTGATTCGCTGCAGTCTCAGTATTTTTCGCCACCTCGCTGATAAGCTCGGCAAGGCTTTTCAAGTCTTTTTCAATCGATTTCGCGCTTGTCGCGGACTGCTCGGAAAGTTTTCTGATTTCATCAGCAACAACCGAGAATCCTTTTCCCGCGTCTCCGGCATGAGCCGCTTCGATTGCAGCGTTCATTGAAAGCAAGTTTGTCTGGCTTGCGATGTTCTGAATGATTTTGCTCGCGTCAAGAAGAAGATTTGACTTTTGAAGAACTTCTTTTGAAAGGCTCGAAGCTCCCTGAATCTCCTTCATTCCGTTTTCCGACGCAGACTCAAGTTTTTCCACAGTTCCGCTGTTGTTTTTCAGGCTTTTTGTAACGCCGTTCACATTCGCGACCATCTCCTCGATTGCCGCCGACGACTGCGTGATAGCCGAAGTCTGGTTTTCAATCTCGTCGTTGAGTTTTCTGATATGTTTGATGATTTCCTCGGCAGTTGCACTTGTCTCCTCAACAGACGCAACCTGATTTGTCATCTCGTCTTTTACAGAATCAGCGACGCTTCTGACTTCGTCCAAATCAGAAATCGACTGATTGACATAACCAGCAACCTCGCTTGAAACCGAAATTGTTGACTCAACATCGGCATTGATTTCCTTGAAAATATGCTTGACTTCATCATACATATTATTCAAGTCTTTATTTAAGATTCCAAAATCGTTTCTTGTTACAATCTGGGCTTTCTTTACAGTGTAGTCTCTATTTGCCAACGCACCGATTATGGCTTTTTCCTGCCGAAGGTTGTTTGCAATATCCAAGGCCGTGGTTATGGTTGTAATCAAAAGCGCGACAAGAACAAAGAAGCTAGAGGAGAGAAAAGCTCTCATCATTGCGTTTTCTATTTCATTGTTGACAATTTTCTCGATAGATAAAGTTGCCCCCATTATCAAAAAATATCCAATAAGCACAGCTGCCGAAAAAACGATAATACGTTCACGGTTTGAGCTTGTTGCACAGTCTTTATCAAATGGAAGCCAATGCATAAAATGCTCAAGCTTACTATAAAAAAGCGAGAGAAAGGCAAACTGATACATAGAAGCAAAACCAAAGTAAATTAATGAAAGCAAAATATAAGGATTTGCATCTCCGAATCCGGAAAGCTGCTCGCCTGTAGCACGGATTGCAAAACCAACGCAAAGAGCAAGCAGAACTGCTAAAACGACATTATAGCTAATTATTATAAAACGGGAATTTACAACAAGACTATTCAGACTTTTGCTGTAATTTTCAGTGCCGTCATATCCTTTAATCTTGTTTTTTAGGAAAAAGAAAAAAACAAGCGGAACGACAACCAGCAAAACATATCCGGAAATTGTAAAAGGATGCGAAAACGCTGTCAGAAATTCCGCTTCACTAAGGATTCCTGTAAAAACTAGATAAACAGGAGCCAAAATAAACGGCACAACAGAAACACACATGATAAGAAGCGGAAGGGTAAATTTAAAAAGTCTCTCATCCGCGGATGAAAGTTTGATTTGCATAACGACACCTCAATTTTTTTTTATTTTCTTCTCCCCACACTTTTTTTACATCTCTATACCACTAATATATGCTACATAAAATAATCATAAAAATACAGATTTTCAACAAAAAGCTTATGTTTTTTACAATTTCGTAAGCATTTTTTACACAATATTAAAAAAAGCACATCGCAAAAAGAGATGTGCTTCCGCATTTTTTATACAAGGAGAAAATTCATGCGGTATATAAAATTCCTACTCAAGAATTGTCGCCTCGTGCGAGCCTTTCAAGTCTGCTCCCAAATCGTGGTCGGCAGTTTTAACATAGCCGATTTTGTAAGCTTTCATGTCAGGGATTCCAAGAGATTTTTGAACATCGGTTGTGAATTTTGAAGCATTCTTGTTGAAATGCTCCAAAATCGCGTCAGCCTCGTCTTTCTTCACTGCGAGAACTAGGCCGATTCCCATGTTGTAAGTTCCCCACATTCCTTCTTTGTCAGCTCCGCGTCGCTCAAGCTCGGCAAAAATCGCAGGCTTTTCCCAGCTGTCCTTTTTGATTACGCTTACAAGGTTCGCGCCTTTTT
>CAKUTI010000039.1 GCA_934691925.1 uncultured Treponema sp.
TAAATCAGTTTTCCGTTTGCAAAGTCGGCCTTTAAAACGCAGCCGACATTCTCAAATTTCTTTGTGTAAATATTGTTTTCTTCTATAAATCCAAGATGAACTAAAACATCGGCGAAATTTTCTTTAGTGAGCATGGTTTTAGTTTAGAGCAAAACGCGGGATTTTGCTATTAAGAAAGGCAAGTCAAGCAAGACGGCATTCATTTTATTCCGCGCGCAAATTCAAAATGCTAAGCATGCAAATTCAAAATGCTAAGCGTACAAATTCAAAATGCTGAGCGTACAAATTCAAAATACTGAGCGTACAAATTCAAAATGCTAAGCGTACAAAAGGAAAATGTTTTACGCCCGTTAAGAAAATGTTCTGCGACCAATAATAGAATCTTTTGCGCCTTATAAGAAAATATTTTTCGCCCGAAAGGAAAATGTTTTATCAAGAAAAATAAAATGTTTTATCCGAAAAAACAAAATGTTCCGCTCCGAAAAACAAAATGTTTTATCGGGAAAAACAAAAAAAATCCTGGTAAACAAAAAAGCCGTGCGGCACAGAAAAAATTGCGCCGCACGGCAAAAAATTGACTTATTAAAAACTGGGCTGCTAGAACTCCGCGAGCTTTTTCATGTTCTCTTCGCTAAAGTCAAAATAAGTTCTGCCTTTTTCTGTTTCCGCGCCGAGCTTTCCGTAATATTCGATTGAAGGAACATTAAAATCAAGCGCACTCCATTCCATCGCCTTGTAGCCCTCGCTTAAAAGCCTTTTGCAGATGTACGACAAAAATGCGGTGCCGTAGCCTTTTCCGCGATATTCCGACTTTATGAAAAGGTCTTCAAGATGAATTTTTCCGTGTGCGGAATAAGAGCCGTAAGTCGGATAGTAAATCGCGTATCCCACGACTTCTCCGCCGGCTTCCGCAAAAAGCGCGGTCGCGATTTTTCGCTCGAAAAGCCAGTATTTCATCTCATCGTTTGTGCCTGTAACATCTTCCGGCCGTCTTTCATGCTCGGCAAGCCCCAAGATAAGAGTGCGCAAAAGCGGAATTTCATTTTCTTTAACTTCACGGATTTTCAGATTTGCTGCTTTTTCCATTTTTTAGTTGCTTCCTTCAATAATTGTCTCGAGCGCGATTTTCATCATATTTGTGAACGTTGTCTCGCGTTCCTTAGCTGTAGTCTCGCCGCCTTTCAAGATATGGTCGCTTACAGTCATTATCGCCATTGCGCGCCTGTTGTATTGCGCTGCCAGCGTGAAAAGCTCCGCACTTTCCATTTCAATTCCTTTTACGCCGTACTCTTTCCATTTTTTCCAGTTTGAATTGATGTCATAGAAAAAATCCGACGAGCAGACTGAGCCGACTGTATATCTGATTCCCATTTTCTCAGCAATTTTGTCGGCAGTTTTCACGAGATTAAAATCCGCTGCCGGAGCAAAATGAAGCGAGCCGAATCTCTGGTTCAAAAGGCAGGAATCCGAGCAAGCCGCATTTACAAGAATCGTGTCGCGAAGCTCCAAGTCTTCCTGAATCGCGCCGCAAGTTCCCACGCGGATTGCTTTTTGAACGCCGTAATCCTTGAAAAGCTCCGTAACGTAGATTGAAAGAGACGGCTGCCCCATTCCAGTTCCCTGAACGCTCACCGGAACGCCTTTATAAGTGCCTGTATAGCCGAACATTCCGCGAACTTCGTTGTAAAGCTTCGGATTTTCAAGAAAGTTTTCCGCAATAAATTTTGCGCGGAGAGGGTCGCCCGGCAAAAGAACGTTTTTTGCGATTGCGCCAGCCGGCGCGTTGATATGTGTGCTCATTTTTTCTCCTAAAATTATTTCTGTTTTTTAGATTTTGTATTTTTGCTTTTCTTTGCCTTGCCCAAGTTTATTCCAGTGGATTTCAGCGTGACTTCCGCTTTCTGCAAAAGATTATGGGAATTTTCTGCAGCCTCAGCGATTTCTTCCGCCATCTCCTTGTTTGAAACCATCATCAAGTCAAAACTAGAGCCGGATTTGTTCACAAGGTCGGTAAGGCTACGCAAATTTGAATCGATTGTGCGTCCAAGCGTGTTCTGCTGTTCAATTGACTCTGACATTTCCTCAAAGTTCGCATTCACATTTGCGCTGTTCTCAACGATTTCCTCGAATGAAGAATGAACGGCTTCCGCGCTTGTAACCATCGATTCAATCATCTTGTTCATGTCGCTTATTGCTTTCTCAACATTTTCTTCCTGGTCGCGGCTTTTTTCCGCAAGCTGCCGGATTGCAGTGGCGACAACCGCAAAGCCCGCTCCAAGCTCGCCAGCGTGAGCCGCCTCAATTGCGGCGTTCAAGGCAAGCAAGTCAGTCTGTGAAGTAACGTCCGCAATCAAGTTGTTAGCATCAACAAGACGTTTTGAGCACTCTACAATCTCAGAAATATTGTTCTTGAGAGTTGAAATGTGTTCCTGCCCAGAGCCTGAGCTAGCTTCCAGAGCTTTTGCGTTTCCAAGAGAGTTTTTTCTTACGCTGTCCAAGACACGGAGCTGCGTCAAAAGAGTCTCGATATGGCTTTCAGACTCCTCAATGCTCGCAGTCTGGTTGTCCAGAAGCTCGCCGTACTGCTCAAGAGATTTCACGTTTGAGTCAACATTTTTCTTTACGCTCGTAACAAATCCGTTCTGCTCGGACGCGCTTTCCTTTGTTGACTTTATTACAGAAGCCATTGACCGCAAGACTCTCTGGATAAAAACCGAGTAAACCGTAATGCAGATTCCGGTAATCACCATAAGAAGAAGAACCATAAGCGCAAGGCTGTTTGTGAAAATGTCTGCGGCTGTGTACGGCTTGAACATCACCATTGTCCAGTTGAGCGTGTTTATAGGATAGAAGAAATACTCGCCTTTTTTTGTCGAGAACGCCTGCGGAACATCTTTTATAAGCTCCTGGCCGTCAAGCTCCGGCAAAAGCTGGTCAATATAAGCCTTGTCTTCAACATCAGATTTGTTTAGAGAGCCTGTAACTTCGCCGTCCTCATTGTAAAGATAGAGAATGACGCCGTCTTTAAGCCCCAGGAAAACTGAATCAAAAACATTGTCGAGAGGAATTTTAGTTCCTGCCACTCCGATTGGCTCGTAGTCCGCATTTCTTACAACCGCGTTTATCCAAAGGAAAAGGCTTCCAAGAGCCGCATTGTAGTTGATGTTGAAATTGTAGACATCAGTGCGGTACATCGTCATATTGAACCAGTACTGGTCGTTGGCGTCCGGGTCAAGCGTGTAAAGATATTCCATATCGGAATAAAATTTATGGTCGGCAGCAGAAACCCAGAAAATATTCTCGCCTAAAAAAGAAGAGCTGTATTCCCTTAAATCATCAAAAGCCGCGCTTCTCAAAGAAGAATCGGCAGGATTTTCCATGTATTTTATGATTGAGGGAGACTTTGCCATCTGCTTTACAAGCGTAAGCTGCATTCCCAAATCTGATTCAAGCTGAAGCGTCTTTATTTCTTCTGTGTTAAGAAGATATTCGTGAGCCTCTTTGTTGAACATCCGGCGCGAGCCAAAAACGATAAGGCTCACGGAAACAAGAAGGACAAGCGCGATAAAAACGCCTGAAAAAATCTGAAATTTAGTTTTGTAGGTCAAGCTTTTGAAATCAAACATATTAAAATTATCAGTTCAAATTTGAGAATTTGCAACCACTTTATTTAGCAGAAGAAAACTCCGAAAATCGCGCCCGCAAGAACGATAAAAACCGGATGAAGCTTTGTCTTGAAAAGCACGAGCAAGCACAAAAGATAGAAGACAAGGTTCACCGCGCTTACGACAATTCCGCCCTGCCAAGTTGAAATGCTTGAAGCTGCAAAAGTCGGCATAAAGACAAGCAAAGCCAAAATAATGATTTTTGCGGCTGCGACAGCGATAACGCCCGAAACCGCAGGACGCAAAGTTGAGAAAGCCGCCTGAACGCCTTTCTTGTCAGAAAATTTTCCGAAAAATCTTGCAATCAGCATTATCGTTATGAGCGAAGGCATAACCTGCCCCACCGTTGTGATAAATCCGCCGAAAACGCCGTAAAGCTCAGTTCCAACGTAAGTGGCAAGATTTATTCCGATTGGGCCTGGGGTCGATTCTGAAATTGCGACCATATTGAAGAATTTTTCTGTAGTAAGAAGCTGAAGATTGTCAACGATTATCTGCTGAATAATTGTGATTCCAACCTGTCCGCCGCCGATTGTTATAAGTCCGATGTAAAAGAAAACCGCCACAAGGCAAAAAAGCCCCACGAAAGTCTGTCCCTGAATTTCATTCACCAAAAAATCTGTAAAATTTGCCATCTTATTTTCCTTTTTTAAAGTCACCGCGGAAGCCTGCGATAATAACTCCCAAGAACGCGCTTCCCAAAATAATCCAGATTGTTCCCACATTCAAAACGAAAATCAAAAGGAACGAGATTACGAGCAAGATAAATCCGAAGAGATTTTTCACCGATTTTTTTGAGAACGTATAGACCGCATTTGTGAGAATTGCCGCAACCGCAACATTGATTCCTTTAAGCGCGCGCTGAACCCACGCGATTTCAGCAAAATTGTTTATAAAAAGAGCGATTATCGAAATTATGATAATCGACGGAAGAACCATTCCGAAAGTCGCGATGCAGCCGCCCAAGACTTTAAGCCGCTTGTAGCCTGTAAAAGTCGCAACGTTCACAGCGATAATTCCCGGAGTTGACTGCCCGATTGCAAACCAGTCCATAAGCTCCTCGCTTGTTGTCCAGCCGCGTTTTTCCACCAATTCGCGCTCCAAAATTGGAAGCATTGCGATTCCGCCGCCGAAAGTGCAAAGCCCCACTTTGAACATGACAGAAAAAAGCTGCCACATCTCCTTTAATTTTTCTTTCATTTTTTAGCTCCTTAGAAAATCGTCAATCTTTCAGACTGGTGATTTTCCAATTTTCAATTCTTAGTTTTTTGACTTTCTGATTTTGATTTTTTATCTGTTGTAAAGCCGTGAAAGCTCTTCAAGCCAAGATCTTACTTTTTTTGACTTAGGACTTTCCTCAACCATATTTTTTTCAGCGCGCCAAGCCCAGTTAGAGCCGGAAGTTCCCGGAGCGTTCATTCTGCCCTCGTCTCCAACGCAGTACAAATCCTGAAGCGGAATTATTGCAAACGAAGCCGTTGATGAAAACGCGAGCCGAACGAGCGAACGGCAAAGCTCGCCCGACTTTTGCAGTGCGCGCGATTTTTCAACAGAAACTTTTTCGCCTTTTATATAGCTTGCAACCAACGAAATCATCTCGTCGTTCAAAGTTTCAAACCAGCCTTGCGTTGTGTAATTGTCGTGAGTTCCCGTGTAGCAGACGCAATTTGTGTTTTCATAAGAATGTGGAAGAAAAGCGTTTTTCATTCCGCCTGCGTTGTATTCGTTTTTGTCGAACGCAAACTGCAAAATCTTCATTCCAGGGAATTCCAAGTCGTCACGCAATTTTCTGACATCGTCAGTGATTTCGCCCAAATCCTCAGCGATTAAAGGCAAGTCGCCAAGCTCGTTTTTTACAGCGTCGAAAAATTCTTTTCCAGGGCCTTTCTTCCATTCGCCGCCAACGGCGGTCTCACTTCCAAACGGAATTGCCCAGTAAGTGTCGAAGCCCCGGAAATGGTCGATTCTAAGCCAGTCGTAAAGCTCAAGGCTTTTTTTGATTCTCAAAATCCACCATTCATAATTTGATGACTTCATTTTTTGCCAGTCGTAAAGCGGATTTCCCCAAAGCTGCCCCGTCGCGCTGAAATAGTCAGGAGGAACGCCAGCAACGTTTTCAAATTCGCCGTTCTCATCAATCTGAAAGAGGTTCTGGTTTGCCCAGACATCGCTTGAATCAGGAGAGACAAAAATCGGAATGTCGCCGATAATCTCGACATTTTTTGACTTTGCGTATTCGTGAAGCTCTTTCCACTGCGTGAACGCAAAAAACTGAATCGCCTCTGTCTGCAAAAATTCTTCAGAGTGGGAATTTATCCATTTTTCAACTTCATTTTGGTCATGACGCGCAAGTTTTTCAGGCCAGAAAGAAGTCCACGAGCCATTCACATCCTGATTTGTCTCCTCGCGCTGTTTCTGGGCTTTTTCATCATAAAATTTTTTGATGCTCATAAAAGCCGCGTAATCTTTTAGCCAAAAGAGATTTTCACGGCAGAAAGCGAAAAAGTTCGACTTTATTTCAAGAATTTCATCAGAATCAAGAGACGGAAGGTCTTTTTCGCCGTCAGGATTCGTAATCGCCTTTAGAAATTTTTCCGCAATTTTTTTGAGCGCGCCGTTTTTCCAGTAAGTTACCGCGCCGTAATCAACCGCGCCGGATTTTTTTATCCATTTTGGAGACTTTATGTCTTTTTTTGAAGCCCAACCTTTGTCGCACAAATCCTCAAAATCTATCAGAAGCGGATTCAATGCGAAAGTCGAGAAAGACTGATAAGGACTGTCTCCGTAGCCCGTCGGACCAAGCGGCAAAACCTGCCAAAGAGAAATTTTGCTTTCAGAAAGAAAATTCACAAAGTCAAAAGCGCATCTTCCGAAAGTTCCTATTCCGTCAGAACACGGAAGCGACGTAACATGAAGCAAAATGCCTGCCTTTCTTGGTAATTTCATAAAATCTCCAATAGTTTTTCAAGTTAAATTCAGCAATGACAAAAAAGCATGACAGCCTACTTACAGAAGCTCCACGCGCCTGTCCTTTTTGAGCTGCTCAACAACTTTTTTCACGTCCTGAACTTTTGACTTGTCGCAGACAAGAACCGCGTCAGGAGTTTCAATCACAACAACGTTTTCCAAGCCGATTGTCGCGACAAGGCGGCCGCTCGAGTAAGTTATGCAGTTTTTCGTGCCAATGCTGATTTGGTCTCCGATTGCGACATTTCCGTTTTTATCAGGCTCGTGAAGAACACCGAGCATATCGAAGCTTCCAACGTCGTTCCAGCCGAATTCGCCGGGAACAACGCAAACGTCAGGCGATTTTTCCATAATTCCGTAATCGATTGAAATCGACTGGATTTTTGGATAAATGTCAGCGATAACGTTGAACTCCTCGTCAGTTCCCATTGCCGCGCCGATTTTCTGCAAGTCGCCGTAGATTTCAGGAAGAAAACGCTCGAAATTCTTTAGGATTGTGGAAGCCTTCCAGATGAACATTCCAGAATTCCAAGCATACTCGCCGCTTGAAACATATTTTTGCGCAGTTTCAGAGTCTGGCTTTTCCTTAAATTCAAGAACTTTCAGAACTTCATTTTTTCCGCTGTTTTCAGGCTTTTCAAACTTGATGTAGCCGTAGCCTGTCGCCGCGAACGTCGGCTTTATTCCGACTGTGACGAGAGCGTCTTTTTCTTCGGCAGCCTTAACCGCGATTTCCAAAATCCGCGTGAATTCAGCCTCGTTTTTGATGTACGCGTCGGAAGGCGTAATCACCATGATTCCGTCGCCGTACTTTTTCACGATTTCCATTGCCGCGTAGCCTACGCACGCCGCCGTGTTTCGCGCGCTCGGCTCAGACAAAATGTGATTCCGCTTTACGCGGCCTTTCGTTGCCTGAAGCATTTTTTTGACCTGAGTCTCGTTTGTGACGATAAAAATGTCGTTTTTATCAGCGGTTTTTGAAAGGCGGTCAATAGCCTCATTCACCATTATGTCTTTTCCAGAAAGATTCAAAAGCTGCTTCGGTGTTTCCTGCCTTGAAAGCGGCCAAAACCGCGTGCCGCCGCCGCCAGCCATTATAACGCCGTAAGTTTTCATATAATTCCTCCCCACGGAATATTCATATTTCTGCACAAGATTTCGTATTCTAAAATCTCTTTTTGATTCGCCTTTGTGACGAAAAAAGTCAGATTTTTTAGATTTGGACTTGATTCGGATTTTGTTTCACTTTCAGATTCAAAATCATTTTCCACAAAAGATTTTTCTTCCGATTCAGATTTTTGTGATTTTGGCTCTGTTTCAATTTCGGACTTCAGCTTTCTCACCGCCTGGTTTGCAACTCCGTCGCGGCTGTCAACAACTTTCACCTCCGGGCCGCAGGCTTTTTTCATCTCGTTGAAAATGTGTGTGAAATGCGTGCAGCCCAAAATGACGGTGTCGCAGTTCTGGGACTTGAAAAAATCGGCGGCAGGCTTTACCGCTTCAAGACGCTCTTCTTCGCTCGCGGTGAAATATTTTTTCTCGATAAAATCGACAAGTTCCGGGTCGCCGCGCTTTGCAACAAAGCAGTCGCTCGCAAAATCTTCGATAAGGCGCTGGCAATAAGGATGCCTTACAGTCGCGTTTGTGGCGAGCAGTCCGATTCTCTTGTTTTTCGAGACTTTCGCTCCGAGCTTTATCGCCGGAACAGTTCCGATTATCGAAATTTCAGGAAAAAGTTTTCTAAGCTCTTCAAGCGCAGTCACAGAAATCGTGTTGCATGCAATCACAATCACTTTCGGAGACCAAAGCGAGACGATTTTTCTTATCGTTTTTGACGAGCAGCTGGTAACCTGCTCTGGAGATTTTTCGCCGTAAGGAAAATTCGCTGTGTCTCCAAGATAAACGCACTTTGCGTCCGGCATTTTTTTGTGAAGAGAAATCATATATGGAATTCCGCCGGTTCCGCTGTCAAGAAAGGCGAAATCAACTTTGTCTGACCGCATAAAACGGAGATAATTTTAATCATTTTAAGTCTTTCTTGCAATTAAGGCGATTTAAATAGAAAATGAGCTATGTTCAGTTACAAAAAATGCGCAGCTCCAGGCTGCGAAAGGCTTGCAATTTCAGAGTTCGACGAAAACGGAAATCTTTTGGAAGACGGGAACTTTTGTTTTGAGCATATTTCGTCGCAGGAAAAATCAAAAAAAGCGATTTACGACTATATTTCATCGCATGAAAAAATAATCGGCTTGAATGCGAGCGGAATCACTTTTGAGAACGTGGATTTTACGAACAAAGGATTTTACGGCTGCAATTTTTCGCACTGCCATTTCAACGGAATCAGAACAACTGGAATGAGAAGCAGAATCTCGACCTTTGAATTTTCGACTTTCAGCGACTGCAATCTTCTTGAAAGCAATATGCAGTTTTCAAGCTTCGCGGGCGCAAAGCTTAGCCACGTTCTTTTTACTGGAAGCGACATGATTCAGGACAATTTCTGCGGAATCGAGTCCTATCAGTCATCTTTTGACGACTCAGACCTTTACAACTCGCGCTTTATGAACGGAATTCTAATCGACACGTCGTTCAGAAACTGCAATATCAAAGGAACAATGTTCTTTAAAATCATCCTGAAGAATGTCTCGTTCAGGCAGTCGAACACAAACGCGGCGATTTTCGACGAAAGAGGGAGCGCGCTTTTCACAGGCCTTGAAGAGCTTAACGTTCCGCGTGGCGAAGTCAAAGGGCCGGAGACAAAGGGAACAATTCAGTAAGAAAGAGGAAAAATGAAAATCTATCTGCACTTTAATATAGAAAGTTTCAGCAACAGCTATCTCGTTGTAAACGAAGAGACGATGGAAGCACTGATTGTTGACCCGAGCAAGATAACAACAAAGCTGATTGACCAGATTGAGCACGGGCAATACAAGCTAAAAGCCGCATTAATCACGCACAAGCACGAGACTCACACGGCGGGGCTTTCAACGCTCAAAAAGATTTATGATTTTGATGTTTACGCAGCCGACGCGGAAATAAGCGGCGAAAAAAATATGCTCAACGGAGACGGAAAAATCGAAATCTGCGGATTTGAGATTCGATATTTTTCAGTTCCGGGACATTCAAGCGATTCTTTGGTCTACGAAATCGGAAACGAAGTCTTTACAGGCGATGTGATTTCGGCAGGTCTTATGGGAGAAAGCTCCTGCAGCTACAACCACAAGCGGCTTTCAAACGGAATACGCTCAAAGATTTTTTCAATGCCAGACTCAAACCTGATTTTTCCGGGACACGGGCCGTTAACGTCGGTGGGAGCGGAAAAAATGTTCAACGTGGAGCTTGGAAAAAAGCGCAACTGGGAAGCGGAAAGCAATTGAAGCATTGCCACCCGCAGTGGCAGCAAAAAACACGGAGCGGCTGGAGCGAGGGGAAGACTTTTCCCTTTTTACTTTTATCTTGAAATCAGCCAGACTCTTCCGGCGTTCAAATTCCAGCGCTCGCTCACATACTGGTCTAAAAGAGTTGCCGCGCTCACAAACCCGGCGGCGTTTGTCTCGATTATGTAGTCGGCTTCTTTTTTTGCCCATTTTTGAGAATGATAGCGGCTTGCCATGTCCACAAAATATTTTTCCGTTGCGGAAAGCGGCCGCTGAAGCATATACGCCATAAATTCGTTCTGCATAAGATAGCTGTCGTTCACATCGTAGTTCAAAGTTGGAGTAACCTGAAAATATTTCTTCAAATAAGCCAAAGTTTCAGAGTCCTGAGTTTCCAGAGTGTAATAAATTGCGGCGACGGCGTTTCTGAATTCCTCATCGACAAAATAAATTCCGTGCCAGCCCTCGTGCGCGATAAAAGTCGTGCGGAGATAAGCCGGAGATTCCTGTGAGATTGAAATGACAGCGCCTTTTCCAGCAGAAATTTTTCCGTCTGTTTCTTCTATTAAGACGCCGTTTTTTATCAAGATTTCGCGCAAAAGTTTTTCTCGGCTGTTTATCGGGAAATTTTCAGTGCGGACTTTCTCAAAAAATTCGGCGAGACTTTCCGCTCTGTAGTCGTGGGCGTTGTAGCCGTGCTTGTCTTTCAAAAAATCGTCTGTCAGAAGCCTGCCTTTATAGCCTGCTTTTTCAACAAAAAATGCAATCCGACGCAAAAAGTCGTCCTGAACCGCATAAGTTGAAATGTCCATTATGAGGACTCCGGGAAAACGGTCCCACTCGAAAAGCTCGTAGTCGTTTCCGCGCCAGCTGTTGCGCGACCAGCCCATAATCAGCCCCGGGTCAACTTTAATTGGAGCAACAGGATTTCTTGAAGACGACGAAAAGCTCAAAAGCTCTTTTTCGCCTGCAATCATCATCAAAACTTCGGGGATTTCGCCGTCGGGAAAAGTCGCGGCTGAAAACGGAGCTTTCAAGGAAGCTGCAGGAACTTTTATTTCTCCGCCGTTATCTCTAAAAGACAGATTTTCACCGCCAAAAGCGATTTTAAAGGATTTAGAATTTCTTGATTCCGAATCTTTGATTTCAGATTTTCCGCCAAACTTGATTTTGAAAACCGGCATAACGCTTTCGTTTGTGTTCACCGAGCTAAAAACAAGCGAGCCGCCAGAAAAGTCGTCAGTTCCATTGTTGCGTCCGCCGTTCGGCCCGAATGCGAAAACAGGATTCTCAGATGAAAAATCATGCCCGATGCACGCGCGGATAATTCCAGCCGACTCGATTTTAAACGACGAATTTGATTTTGAATTCGTCTTGATAAAAAATCCTGACGGAAGTTTCTGCCCTTTGTTCACGCAAAAAACAAGCGCAAAGCTCGAAAATGCGGATTTTCCGTTTTTATCAATTTTTTTATAGAATTTGCTCGAGACAACCGGCCGTTTTGAAAGATTTTTCGTTCTTGAATCTTCATCGTAAATAAATCCCATGTCAAAAAAAACATTTTCATCTGCTTTCACGCCGCGAAGCTGAACAAAAAGCGCGGCATCCTTGTTTTTGTCGAAAAAATCTGAAAAAGCAATCGACTGCGACTTTGAAAAATTGTAGCAAAATATCTTTCCGTTTTCTGTCTGCTTGGAGCTTTGAGAAACTGGCGAAGCGTAAAAGTCAGGAATATTGAAGACAAAATCCGTTTTTTTTGAGCATGAAGCAAGAAAAAAAGCCGCAGGCAGAACCAAAAATCCATAAAAAAGCCTGAAAAAATTGTTTTTTAAGAAAATTATTCCAAGAAACGGAAATTTCGATTTCATTTTTGACATCTTCATTCTGAAAATCTACCATAAATAGGCGATTTTTGCTATTGTAGGAAAAATTATGAAAAAATTCGTGATTATTCCGCACCAAAACCAGCTTCTTCTAATTCGGGATTTTCAGGAAAAGCTCTGCAATCTTCTATTAAAAAGCGAAATTCTTTGCGCGCCTTTTTTTCCGGTTATGATTCAAAGCGATTTTCTGGAAAACTTTCAGGATTTAGGCGAAATCTTGAAGATAAAAAAAATCGAGATTGAGGAAATTTCACAGCAAAATTTCGTAAAAAAAGAAGTGAAAAAAAGCGAAATAATCTTTTTGAACGCAAAAATAAACGAAGAGAAAGGAAAAATCGCGCTGATTCAAATTCTCGCGGATTCAAAAGCGAAAAATTTTGGCGCGATGAAAGAAAATATAAGCGGACTTTACAAAAATCTCTTTTCAAAAATCAAGAAAATCAGCCCGTTCCGGCTTTGCGAAATCGAAATCGAAACAAAAAATTTCTCATCAGAATGGGAAATCAAAAGCGAAAAATGGGGAAAAATTTAAGAAATTAGATTTGTGAACTTTCAGGCAAACTTGATGATTCATAATTCATGATTCTTAATTTTCCTTAAATCATTTTGCGAAATCGAAATGATTTTATCTCGTTTTTGCGTTCGCTTTGCAGTTGATTTTGAATTCTATTTGCAATATATTATGAAAAGAAGCGCACCCATAGCAATTGGCCGCTTCCACTTTTGGTTTTGGTCTTACGACCGTCTGCCGTCAAAGAGTCAGTAGGCTTTGGCGGCTATTTTTTTTTACTCTTTTACTTTTTTAAGTACGAGAGCAATGTAAGAATCAGTATTGCGACATTTATCGCAAGAGAAAGAATCTCAAAAACTGTCATCTTGCAGCCTCCCATTTTTTATTCCGTTTCATTTCTGAAACAGTTGAGCAAGGGAAGCGTAACCGCCCGCTAAGGGTGCATTTTGATTATCGGAAGAAAACACAAGCTTCTGACTAATTTTCTTTTTTATCTTCCGATTTTCCTTAAATCATTTTTCAAAAGCCGGCTTTCAGAATTCTGTTTTAGCGCGTTTTGAAGGATTTCTGCGGCTTCATCGTATTTTTTAGCGTTCACAAGCGGAACAATCTGGTTGTGGACTCCGGCCGCATGATTTTGAAGGCAGGCATTTTTCGTGCTTTTTAAATAAGAGCTTGCCGGAAGCGAA
>CAKUTI010000040.1 GCA_934691925.1 uncultured Treponema sp.
CTTAACCGGAACCTGAATTACTATGATAACTTTTTCAGGCCCCAGTTAGCATGAAAACTCGAATTTCAGGCTAAATACGTATTCAACTTAATTTTAAAATGAAACCAATTTAGAATATATTTAATTCCAACTTGATTCATCAATAATGTTAATCCTAAACTAAACATAGATTCGCCTAGCATAGAATCATAGACAAGACTTGCATGGAGCCACTGCAGGCATGAAAAGCCACTGAGAAACCATATGATTAACATAAGAAAATGGCTAACAGCAACTGCAGACTGAATAAAGTGCACACAAAAAACTGGAGATAAAGTTCAATTTTGGAAGTGCTTTTCTTATGTCCAAATAATCAGAAGAGTATAAATTATTAGCAGCAAAGGCCTGCCTTGCCGAAGAAGGATGAAATCTCGCAGATTACAGATTCATTGCAGGTTGACATTCACACGCTTTTTCTTCCAATCGCTTCAAGTTTTGACAAGCAGATTTCAGACGACAACAGGCAAATCAAGGAGAACATAATAGAAAATCTCAGAAAATTTATTGACGAGAACTTAACGAAAATGGCAAGCGAATAATATTTTTAGATTCAAAAGGAAGAAATTTTCAAATTTGCGGAAAATCGCGGCCGATAAGCCTTGACGTTTTATCACGATTTGGATAATATACAGAAACATTCTGCCCGGGTGGCGGAATTGGCAGACGCGTTAGGTTCAGGTCCTAATGAGGGCAACTTCATAGGGGTTCAAGTCCCCTCCCGGGCAAGATTTTATTCATTTTTTTTTTTGCAAGACAGCAATTAACGGCTGTCTTTTTTTGTCTCCTTTTAAATTTCAATTCTAAAATTAAAAAAATCTTCAAAAGACACAAAAAAATCCCCGGTATGCGGGCTTTTTCAGCGTTCACACACCGGGGATTTCATTTTCTTGATTTTTATCAGTCAACAGCAGCCGAGCCAGTGTTCATATTCGCAAGGAAAGCCTCGTTGTTGCGGCTTTTCTTCATCTGGTTCAAAATCAGCTCAAGAATATCGACATCCTCCATCGGACTTATGACTTTTCTAAGAACCCAAAGTTTCTGCAAAGTCGCCTCGTCAAGAAGAAGCTCCTCTTTTCTCGTGCCTGACTTTTTGATGTTGATTGCAGGGAAAAGACGGCGCTCGGCCAGCTTTCTGTCAAGGTCAATCTCAGAGTTTCCAGTTCCCTTGAATTCCTCAAAGATAACCTCGTCCATTCGGCTTCCTGTGTCAATCAGCGCAGTCGAAATGATTGTGAGCGAGCCGCCTTCCTCAATGTTTCGTGCCGCTCCAAAAAATCTCTTTGGCTTGAACAAGGCATTTGAGTCAACACCGCCTGAAAGGACTTTTCCAGAAGTCTGGACAGTCTGGTTGTAGGCGCGTGCAAGGCGAGTAATCGAGTCCAAGAGAATCACAACGTCGCGCTTATGCTCAACAAGGCGTTTCGCCTTTTCAAGAACCATCTCCGCAACCTGAACGTGGCGCGTCGGCTGCTCATCGAAAGTCGAAGAAATCACCTCGCCTTTTATCGCGCGTTCCATGTCGGTAACTTCCTCAGGACGCTCGTCAATAAGAAGGACGATAAGATAAACTTCAGGATTGTTCGCGACAATCGCGTTGGCGATTTTCTGCATGATTGTAGTTTTTCCGGCTTTTGGAGGCGCGACAATCAAAAGACGCTGGCCTTTTCCAATCGGGGCAAAAAGGTCGATGACTCTCGTGCTGTACTCTTCGGAAACAGTCTCGAGCTTGAATCTTTCTTTCGGATAAAGCGGAGTCAAATTTTCAAAAGGAACTCTCGTCTGCGCAATTCTAGGCTCGTCAAAGTTCACAGACATGATTCTGAGAAGCGCGAAAAATCTCTCGCCCTCTTTTGGAGAACGTGTCTGACCGTAAACTGTGTCGCCTGTCTTAAGATTGAAAAGCCGAATCTGGCTCGGTGAAATGTAAATGTCGTCAGGACCTGGAAGATAGCTGTTCTGCGGGCTTCTTAAAAATCCGTAGCCGTCAGGCAAAATTTCAAGTGCGCCTGAAGCGAAAATCAAGCCACCGTGCTCTGTGTGAGCCTTTAAGATTACAAAAATCAAGTCCTGCTTTTTAAGCGCAGGAAGCTCTTCTTCTGGATAGCCGTACTCAACAGCCTTCAAGCGAAGCTCCGGCATGCTCATTTTTGTAAGGTCGTTTATAAGAAGTTTCGGCTTCGCCTCAAATTCCTCAGGATTTTCGATTATCTGCTGCTGGGCTGTAGCCTCGTCGCGCGCCGCGTTTCTTGCCGCGATTCTCTCGCGGTAGCTCATTCTTCGGTAATTTCCGTTCCGGTTGTTGTCCCAGCGTCTGTTCGGCTGGCGGCGATAATAATTTTGACCTTCGCTGTAATTATTTTCTTCGTTCTGATTTTGATTTTCTGCAGACTGGTTTTCGCTTGAATTTTCTTCAGATTTTTGCTCGTTGCCACTGAATTCCGAATCTCTTGATTCCGAATCTCTTGACTCCGAATATTTTGATTCAGCTTCTCTTGGCTTTGAATCGTAAGATTCAGGATTACGCGCTTCTGAATATTGCGGTTCAGAATTTGAATTCATCCCATTGCTTTCTGCCGCTCCGACAGCGTTTTCAGATTCTGTTTTTTCAGGATTCTCCGCTTTTGCAACAATTCGTCTTCGCCTTACAACTCTTGCAGGCTTTTCAGGGCTTTCATTTGCTGATGAATCAGAATCACTTCCGCTCTGTTCTGATAAAACTTGTGAATTTGCTGAACTTTGCGCAAAATCCTCGCTGTGAGACGCAGCCGCTACAGGTGCAGATTCGTAAGACTGCGGCTGCAAGTCAAGCTCCAGCTGAGCCGGCTGCGCATTTTCCTTTTCCACGCTCTCGTCCGCTTTCAGTGCTGAACGGCGTCTAGAAATCAGTGCCATTTAGTTTTCTCCATGAGAATAATAAAGATTTAAAATAAAAAGAAATGACTTTGTCATTGATAACAAATTAAATAAACTAAAAAGTTTACATCTATAAATAATTTTCAGTGATTTTTATAAAGAAAGAAAATTAGATTTGAATGGAAATATTATATCTCTAAGCGATTTTTATTGTCAATATCTCAAAATGCTTACCGTGGCTCATCAGATTTCAGAACCATCGCCTGCTTGTATTCGTCAGAAGCGATAGAAAAAATATTCACATCAGGAACAGAATCAATCATCGAAATTTGACCTTCAAAATCGACATCATCGGCAATTCTGATTCTTCCAGTTTTCACATCTCCGTGAACAACGCTTCCAGAACACATTTCAACGCGCTCAGGAGCGTCAATGTCGCCTGTAACTTTTCCAGAAATCGTTATTGAATTGGCTGCCATTTTTGAAACTGAGCAGACAGCCGTTTTTTCAATCTCCAAGTCGCCTGTCGCCTTGATTTCTCCGTTGAATTTTCCTGTGATAACAAGATTGTCTGTAAACTCAAGAATTCCGTCGAACTCTGTTTCCTGACCAAAAACTGTAAGATTTTTTTTGACTTTTGATTCTGCCATATTCACAATCTACCAAAAATAATTGATAATTTCAACTTCGCTTTTAAAACAGATTTTTCGGACTTTAGATGATGACTTTTTTCCGCTTTACCTGACGAAATATCCAACAGAAATATCGTCTAAAAACCGTTTATAAAACAACTTGATTCTAATCAGAAGATTTCTCTTCAACCGAAAGATTCCAAAGATTGCTTTTAAGCTCCTGCCCCGCTCTGAACGCCGCAACATAATGAGGCTTCACAGAAACTTTCTCGCCAGTTTTCGGATTTCTCGCTTTTTCCCTGCCTTTTCTCAGGCGCGGCTCAAAAGTTCCGAAACCGCGCAGTTCAATCACGTTTCCGTTTTCAAGCGACTCTTTAACCTGTCTCAAAAATGAGTCAATAGCTTTCTGCGCAATTTTTCTTTCGATTCCAGACTCCGCGTAAACAGACTCGACCAAATCCGTCTTGGTAACTTTTTCCATTTTCACCGTTCTCCGCGTTTTTTCAGTTTTTATAAAAAAAATAAGCTATCCGTTTTCGGATAGCTTTGAAAGATTCAGATAATCTTTTATTACTCAGCAGCTTTCGCAGCGAATGTTGCATTGAACAAGTTCTGCATGCGAGACTTCTTGCGAGAAACAGCGTTGCGTTTTGCAACTCCCTTGCTTCTTGCTGAATCAAGTTTTGAAGTCAAGAGTCTAAGCTTCTCTTCTGCAAGTTTCTGGTCTTTTGCGTGAACAGCTTCTACAAACTGTTTTGCATAAGTGCGGCACTCGCTTTTGATTGCTTTGTTGTGCATACGACGTTTTTCGCTCTGCTCAAATCTTTTCTCTGCAGATGACTTTTTCTTTCCTGCCATAGGAAATTCCCCCAAAAAATTTAATGATAGGTTTTTCAGTAAAATAAAAAACCTTGCAACACTAAAAGCTGCAAGGTAGATATAGCATCTCCTAGCAGAATTGAACTGCTGTTGTCGGGATGAAAACCCGATGTCCTAACCACTAGACGAAGGAGACATCTCTGCAACTCCATTAGAGCTGACTTTGATATACTAACAAAACAAAAAAATTGTGTCAACAACAAGAAAGCGAATTCTTTCATCGGCATTTTTTAGTTTTTTCTAAAGCCGATAATTTTATTCGATTCCGTATTCGTCGATTTTTCGGTGGAGAGTTTTCCGTCCGATTTTCAAGATGTCGGCGGCGCGAGTCTTGTTTCCGTCGCAGTATGCAAGCGTGTTTTCGATTATGATTTTTTCACATTCTTCCATTGTCGAGCCGAGCGGAATCACGATGTCCGAAACCGAATTGAAGCTGCTGATTTTCTCAGGCAAATCTTTCAAAGTGATTTCGTTTCCAGAACAAAGGACAACAGCACTTTCAACCGCATGCTGAAGCTCGCGGATATTTCCTGGCCAGACGTAGCGAATCATCGCCTTGCGCGCTTTCTCCTCAATTTTTATGTTTTCCTTGCCGTTTTCTTTTGCGTAGCGTTCAGCAAAACTGTCGATAAAAAGCGAAATATCATCTTTGCGCTCTCTAAGCGGCGGAACTTCAATTTGAATTCCGTTAAGGCGAAAATACAAATCCTCGCGGAATCTTCCAGCCTTGACTTCTTCCTCAAGATTCTTGTTTGTGGCGGCAATCACGCGGACATCAACCTCGATTGACTCCTCGCCTCCGACCCGCTCAAATTTTCTTTCCTGAAGAACGCGGAGAAGCTTAACCTGAACCGCAGGATTTATCTCGCCGATTTCATCAAGAAAAATTGTACCGCCGTCCGCAAGCTCGAATTTTCCCTTGTGCGCCGAATACGCGTCTGTAAAAGCTCCTTTCTCGTGTCCGAAAAGCTCGCTTTCAAGCAAAGTCTCGCTCAAAGATGAGCAGACGACAGGAATAAAAGGCTTTTGCGCGCGGTTTGATTCTCTATGAATCTCGTTTGCGACAACTTCCTTTCCAGTTCCGGTTTCGCCCGTGATTAAGACGCTGATTTTTGACGAAGCGACTTTTGAGATAAGCTCGCGCACTTTTAAAATCGCGGGGCTTTTTCCGATGAACTGATTTTTTTCAGATTCCAACGGCTCTTTTTCGGCATTTCCGCCGTTTTTTCCAGATTTCTCGTCATAATAGATTTTTTGAGATTCAGATTTTTGCTGCGCAGATTTTATCTCAGGGCTTTCCTCGCGGTTTTTCAACGCTTTTCTTACAATCGTTTCAAGCTGCTCAAGATTCAAAGGCTTTGTAAGAAAATCGTAAGCTCCGTTCTGCATCGCTTTTACAGCCGCGTCGATTGAGCCATGCCCGGTCAGAACGATTACAGGAATTCCAGGCATTTTTGTCGTAATCTGCCGCAAGACTTCATCGCCTGAAATTCCGCCCGGCATGCGCAAGTCGGTAATCACAAGGTCAATCTGCTCGTTTTTTACGATTTCAAGGCCTTCTTTTCCGTTTGAAGCGAGATTCACATCGTATCCGTCAATCTCAAAGTCGGCGGCAAGCCCCTCGCGGATATTTTTCTCGTCGTCGATTATCAAAATTCTGCTCATTTCTTAACTCCGATTCTTTTCTGGTCTTTTTCCTTGAAAGTCAGAAGCCGCTTGTCTTTTTGAGGAACAGGCAAAGTTATCTTAAAAAGTGAGCCTTCGCCGAGTTTTGACTCAACTGCGATGTCGCCTGAAAATTCCTTTATGATTTTGTAGCTCATCGCCATTCCAAGCCCGGTTCCGTTCGCCTTTGTAGTGAAATAAGGCTCGAAAATCCGCGAAACCGTCTCCTCGCTCATTCCGCAGCCGTTGTCAGAAAAAAGAATTGTATATTTGTCATCTTTCACAGAAGTTTTCACGGAAATCATTCCGGCATAGTCTTTAGTCAAGTCCAGATTCGCCTCGTTTTTTGACTCAATCGCGGAAACAGAATTCGTCGCAAGGTTCACGATAATCTCGCGGAAAAGTTTCTGGTCGATTAAAATCCGCAAGTCTTCCTTGTTCAATCTGATTTCGGTCCTTATTTTTTTTGATTTAAGCTCCGGCCCGAAAAAGTCAAAAATCGACTTTAAAAGCTTGTCAGGATTCACAAGCTCAAGATTCGCGGAAATCGGTCGGACAGCCATCAGAAAATCGACCACAATCTTGTTGAGATTCTCAATTTCCTGATTTATTACGTCAAGATAATTTTCAAGAAATTTTGGTTCTGGAAGTTTTCCGTCAAAATCGCGCTTCTTTTTTATCATTTTTTGAATCAGCTGAATGTGAATGCTGATTGCGCCAAGCGGATTCTTGATTTCGTGCGCGACGCTCGCCGCAATGTTTGTAAGGCCAGCGAGTGTTTCCATCCTGTGAAGAAGAATTTCCTGTTGCTTACGCTCGGTAACGTCCTCGATTCTTATGATTGAGCCAAGCAAAGTCTGGTCGTTTGTCTGCCCCTGAACTAGCGGAGTCACAAAAATATCGATAAAGCGCACCGAGCCGCCCGAAGTTTTTACCGTGTATTCGCTTGAAACATTCGTTTTGCCGTTTTCAAAGCAGTCTTTCAGGAATTTTGAGATTTCATCGTCATCAATATAATTGTAAACTGGCTCGTCGTCAGAAAATTTGTCAAAAGAA
The DNA here is from genome assembly GCA_934691925.1 of uncultured Treponema sp. GTDB lineage: Bacteria > Spirochaetota > Spirochaetia > Treponematales > Treponemataceae > Treponema_D. Next base: position 7,125 of record CAKUTI010000040.1, read on the forward strand.
GATTTTAATGGAAGATAACGCTCCGCCGCCTTGTTTATATTTATAAGAAGAAATTTCTCGTCAACAATCACAAGCCCGCTCTGAAGTGACTGAAAAATCGAACTGAAAAGCTCCGTTTTTCCGCAATTGTCCTCAATGATTCTTTGAATTTGCGCGCTTGAAAGCTTGTCGAGCTTTTGGGAAACGCGCTTTGAAAATTCCTGCATATTTGCCCCCAAACTAATTCACAAAATTTCAGATTTTCAGTCAAAAAACATTCTCGCTCCAGCCAAGTCGCGCGCAAGACTCTCGAGCGCGGCAGGCGCGGACTGGTTGTAGACGGTAACGTTGTTGTAGCAGTTTCTAGTGAATTCAACGACTTTTTCGCAGAGCCGAACGTTTTTCGCGCTTTGGGGATTTTTTCTCGCGGCTTCCATTATTCCAACCAAAAACGATTTCAGCAAAACGGTCGGAGAAAAATTGTTGCACAATTTAAGGATTGCAGAAGCGAGCGGAATTTTTCCCTGCATAATGCTTGAAAAATATTCAGACGCGATTTTTTTTATCTGCTCAGGATTCACAGGAAGAAAAGTCTCCAAATATTCTGAGACAGAAAGATTTTTGTCATTAGAAGAATGAAAAACGCGGTCAATCACCTCGTTCTGCTGCTTTTGAGTCCGTTCTGAAAAATAATATGTGCGAACGCGTGAAAGAATCGTCGGCATTACGGCTTGTCTTCGCGATGTGGTCAAGATAAAGACAGCATCGCTCGGCGGCTCCTCAAGAATTTTAAGCAAAGCGTTTCTCGCGCCCTCCAACATTCTCTCGGCATTTTCGATTACAAAGACTTTTTTTCCGTCAGTTGATTTCAAATGCGCCCACGAAGCCGCCTTCCTAATCTGGCTGATAGGAATTGAGTCGTACATAAAAGCCGACTCGAGCTTTTCGCACTGGGCAATTATATTTTCAGCCGTTTTTTGAAGCTTGTCGTTTTCAAGAAGCTCTTTTTCAGGAGAGATTTTTTCCATTTCCTCGTCGATAAGCTGCATAAGCTGCGCGATTTTAGGAATTTTGTCGTCATCTTCCCAAAGAATCTGACTGAAACGGTTTGTGAGCTTTCTGACAGAACGCAAAAAAAGATAGCGCGTCGCAGGCAAGCACCGCTCGTTGTTGTACGCGGCGTTCAGAAAAGCCTTTTTCGAAGCGTAAATTTCAAGCGAGCAGTCGCGAGGACCTGCAAGAAGAACGTTCGCGTTTGTAAGCTCCTTGTTTTTTTGGCAGCTCTGGCATTCGCAAAGCCAATGCCCTTTCGGGTGCTTTCTGTCGCCAGTGCAGGACAAAACGCGGGCAAGCTCCAGCGCGCAGGTGAGCTTGCCAGAAGCGGCAGGTCCCGCAAGCAAAATCGAGCCTGGAAGCCTTCCGTTTTCAATGTCAGACGACAAAAGAGACGACGCATTTTGATAAAGAAGATTGTCGAACATTAAACGAACATTCCGTGAATATAATCAATCGGTTTTTGAAGAGCCGGAAGCAAAAGCGAAGAAACAGTGCTTTCATTTGTAACCGAGCTTGAGTCAAACCAAATCTGAGCTTTAAGCAAAATCAGAACGCAGGCGACAACCGCAATTCCCTCAGCCGCGCCAAAAATAAATCCGAGAACGTGGTCAAGGCTTTTCAAGATTTCCCCAGAAAAAATATTCTTGAAGATTATCTGCAAAATCTTTACAAAAAGGAAAACTGCAACAAAAATCAGGATAAAAGCGATTACAAGGTCAACAGTCGGATTGTTTATGATTTTTGCAAGATAAGGAGAAAGACGGCCGCAAAAGAAAAACGCCGCGACAGCTCCAGCGACAACAGCGAGTTTTCCGAAAAGCTCTTTTATAAAGCCGTTCACGCAGGAAGTCACCGCAAAAAACAGAATAATCACGATAAAGACAACATCGATAAAATTAAACGTCATAGATTATCTCCGCAATGCAAAGCGCAGGACGTTTTCCGTCAGAAAGAGACTTTGCCTTTTCAGCGATTTTTTTCCGCTCATCTTCATCAAGAAATTTTTCAAGCGATTTTTTGAGATTTTCAGAATTTGCCTCATCTCCAACAAGAATTTCCGCAGCCCCGTGCTCTGAAAAATATTTTGCGTTGTCAACTTGATCTCCGCGCGTTCCGCTTCCGCACAGAGGAATCAAAACCATCGCCTTTCCCAAAACAGAACATTCCCAAAGAGAATTTGCCCCTGCCCGGCTCAAAACAGCGTCAGCGCAGGCAATAACATCGGGCATCTCCTTGTAAATAAACGGATGAAGAAAATATCCGGGAACATTTTTCGGCATATTTTCCGCGTCGCGGCCGCCGCACTGGTGAACAACATTAAAACGCGAAGTAAGCCATTCAAGATTCTGAACAACGAGAGAATTTATCTGATGCGCGCCAAGACTTCCGCCCAAGACAAGCAGAACAGGCTTTGAAGAATCATAGTCAGGGCGGTTTTCAAAAAGAAATTTTCTGCCGTTTTCAGCATTTGCGCTGTAAAAAACCGGGCGCACAGGATTTCCAGTAACAACGATTTTATTTTGCTTTTCAGACGGGAAATATTTTTTCGTCTCCTCGTAAGAGACAAGAATTTTTGATGCGAATTTCGAATTTATTCTAGTCGCAAGCCCTGGAGTAAAATCGCACTCATGCGTAAAGACCGGAATATGAAGAAGCTGGGCCGCAACGCACGGAGGAACGCTCACAAAGCCGCCTTTAGAAAAAAGAACCGCAGGCTTTGTCTTCATTAAAAAGAAAAACGACTTTACAAAGCCGAAAAAAATCTTAAAAATGTCGAGAAAATTTCTGAAAGAGAAATACCGGCGGAGTTTTCCGCTTGGAACGCCGTTGAACAAATCGACCGAGCCGCTTTTTTCAACGATATTTCGGTCCATGCCGGAAGAATTTCCAATCCAGCATATTTTTATTTTCTGATTTTTTGACTCAGCAATTTTTCGAAGCTCATCGGCGACTGCAAGCCCCGGATAGATATGGCCGCCAGTTCCGCCGCCGGCAAAAACAAAAGTGCGCACATTTGAATCTTTCATAGTGATTCATTATGACACACTTTTTTTACACATTCAACATAAAAACTTTCCGCAGATTCTCCTGATTTTTTTAATTAAAATCAAAATCGGAAAACTGCGGAAAAACGGAATCTACAGTTTTAATCTAAGGCTTAAAGCTCCGCTCCAAAGCTGGCTGTCAGTTCCAAGATGGCGCAAGTCCGCGCAGACGCTTCCTGTAAGCTGCATAGCCATGAAGTTGAATCCAAGACCGCCGTAAAGCTGCGGCTGGAAATTTCCGAATGTGCTTGTGGAATTGTTTCCGCTGCCTGAAATGTCAACATTAGCAGCATTAGCCGCCGCGATAGCCTGCGAATTCTTGATTGCCCAGTCGTAGTCGTTGTCATATTTTGAAAGAACTGCGCGCACGCCTACAAACGGAGTGAATCCAATCTTTACAACCGGAATGTTCAACGATTTTGAAAGCTGAAGAGAAACGTACATTGTCTGAACTTTGTAGTCAACATTCGCCTCTGCGTCGTCGCTGCTTACTCCGAACGAGCCTGAGTTGTAAGAATATCCGGCTCCAACAGAAAGAGCAGGCTTTATAAGCCCATCCTCAAGAATCGCATAGCGCACATCTGCGGCAATCGTGAAGAAGTCAACTGTAAAATCAGAGCCGAACGCAGAAACTTCAAGCGAGTTGAGCTTCATAAAAGACAAGCCGATGTCAAAAGGAAGGAACACACCTCCGACTCTTACATCAGCATTGAAAACAGGAAAATAATAATTGTCTTTCACATCGCTGATTCCGAGCATACTTGCAGCGTCAGCGATTCCTTCTGTGTTGATGTGAGTAACTCCGGCGTTGAATCCGACTGCGAAGTGAGGCGGAACTGCCGGGAAAACTTTTCCGATGAAAGCGTCTGCATACACATTCTGCTGAACCGCAGCCTGCGGAACTGCAATTCCAAGCTCGCCCGCAAAATCATCAAGACCGTCGTTGATTGTAGTCTTAAAAGTGTCTGCGTGCTTAGCAATATTGTCTTTAATATCGCTTGCAAAAACCATTCCGCAAGCACTAAATGCAAGCCCACAAACTGCGAGCAAATTTTTCATTTTTTTCATAATTTTCCTCCAAAAAGGTTTGCGCTCTAAAAAGCGTTTTTTTGATTATAACTAGAACTCTGCGATTTTTCCATTTTAAAATACTCGATTAAAAATTTTCTAGTTTTTCAATAACTTTCTTGCCGACTTTCCAATTGTCACCCGCGCCCATCGTCACAAAAACATAGCCGTCCTTATATTCCGCCCCGCTCGGCTCACTAAGCATTTTCAAAGCGGCTTCTGCAGCCTCGTCAAATTCTTTCGCGTAGACAACATCTTTATGATATTTTCTTGCGTGCTCAGCAAGAAGCTCGCCCGAAACTTTAGCCGCCGTCGCGTCTTCCCTTGCGCTTCCGTAAATTTTGTTGATTATCACTTTGTCAGCAGCCCCGAAGCTTGACGCAAATTCCTCAAGAAGAGCGGCAGTGCGTGTGTAAGTATGGCTCATAAAGTCAACGATGATTTTGTGTCCTTTGTAAAATTCGCGGAATCCTTCAAGAGTCGTCTTTATCGCCGTCGGATGATGGCCGTAGTCGTCAATAAAAATCACGTCCTGCCCGAGAGGAGTTTTTTTCTGCGCGACAATCTCGCTGCGCCTTTTTCCGCCTGCAAAGTCAAGCAAGCCGGACTTTATTTTTTCAATATAATCTTTCGGATTTTTTCCGTCTGTCCTTAAAAGCTCACAAATCAAGGCGACCGCCGCGCATGAATTTCTCACGTTGTGCTCGCCCGGAACTTTTATCTCACATTCTCCAATCAAAGAGATTGAAAAACTCTGCTTTCCGCAGGAGACTTTCCCAAAAGTTAGCTTGTAGTCTCCGTCCGCATTTTCTCCGTAAGGAATCATCCGGATGTCGGGGCGTTTTTCCGACGCGATTTTTGCAGTTTCAGACGCGCCTTTATCGTCAGCGCAGAAAATAAGCTGGCCGTTTTTTGGAAGCTTCAAAATGTAATCAACAAAAGCGTTTCTGATGTCCTTGTAAGTCGGATAAAAATCCTGATGGTCGCTTTCAACCGAAGTCAAGATGATTTTTTTTGGCGCGAAATGCATAAAATTCCGCTTGTACTCGCAAGTTTCGGCGATAAAATATTTGTGTCCGCCTGAAAAAACGCAGCTGTCGCCGAAACTTTTTATTACAGAGCCTGCCAAAGCCTGTCCCGAAAGTGAAACCGATTTTAAGAGCGTTCCTGCAAGCCCGGTTGTCGTTGTTTTTCCGTGAACGCCGCAAATTCCGCAAGAAAAAGCCGAGCGGCTCACCGCACCTAAAGCCTCAGAATAAAGCAGAACTGGCAATTTTTTTTCAGCGGCTGCCGAAAGGTCAGGATTTTTTTCGATTGAATACGCGCTCGAATAAACAACGTATTTTATGTCGTCAGTGATGTTGTCTTTAGAAAAAGGCAAGGCCTTGATTCCGAGTTTTTCCAAAATCTCGTCCGTGTAAAAACGCTCAGAAACGTCGCTTCCAGTGATAACCGCGCCCCGCGAATGTAAAATCTCAACAAGGGCAGCCATTCCAGTTCCCTTGATTCCAACAAAATGAAAATGAATTCCTTTCAAATTTTCAGGAAAAGTAAAATCTTCAGTCATAATCCGATAATGATAATGAAAAGCAATAGATTTTTCTATGATAGCCTGAATTTCGAGTTCCAGCAAAAATTTACAAAAAAAACGCAAAGCCTTATTTGTCCTGACGGCAAGAAAACT
>CAKUTI010000041.1 GCA_934691925.1 uncultured Treponema sp.
AAGATGGATTAAGCAGCTTAAAGAGGCTGATGTTCTTGCTGACGGAGTACGCACAGTTGCTTATTCCTACATCGGACCGAAATACAGCCACCCGATTTACCGCGACGGCACAATCGGAGCCGCGAAAAAGGACTTGGAAGCCCGCGCGCACAATATCGACAACTCTTTGAAAGATTTGAACGGAGCTGCTTACGTTTCTGTGAACAAGGGGCTTGTAACACGCTCTTCAGCGGTTATCCCGATTATCGCGCAGTATCTTGGTGTTCTGTTCAAGATTATGAAGGCTAAGGGAACTCACGAGGGCTGCATCGAGCAGATGGAGCGTCTCTTTGCCGAGCGTCTTTACACAGCGGACAAGAAAGTTCCTGTTGATTCAGAGAACAGAATCCGCGTTGACGACTGGGAGCTTGACCCGGCAGTTCAGGCGCAGGTTGACGAGTTTATGCCGAAAGTAACGGAAGAGACTGTGAACGAATACTGCGACTTGGCAGGGCTCCGCCACGACTTCCTTATGATTAACGGATTCGATGTTCCTGGCGTTGACTACAGCAAAGAAATCGACGACATGAGCAAAATCGACTAATTTTTGATTTTTTAGAATAAAACAGAAGCGCAGCCGGATTTTTGAAGCGGGACTTCATTTTTCCGGCTGCTTTTTTATGAAAAATGGAAAGCTCTGTAGGTTCTTGCTTCGAAATGAGTTTGTTAGACTTTAGCTCGTTTTGAGGCGACGTTTTTTAGCGTTCAAAGTTTTCTTTCTGATTTGTTTTGTTCGTTTGGATTTCTGCGCTTTTGCCCGAATTTTGTTTTTGGCGTTTGACGATTTTTCAAGATGTTTTTGCTGCGTTTTTTCTAATTTTTTTAAGTCTTAAAGAGATTTTTTGTTGCCAGTTTTTGTTTTAAACTTTTTTGAAATCTGATTTTGTAAAAGAAAAATTAATAATAACCTTATTTTAAGTTTTTATCTTGGACCTTCCCAGCCGCTTATTATTTTTGTGGATTTTGCGAAAATCTTATTGCACTCAAATTCAATGTAATATTCCCAAAAAAGCAGAATCAGCGAGGAAATATAGTCTTTTTCGTTTTCTGTGAGCGATTTTGAAAAAGTCTTATTCAGCATGAACTTTGTTTTTGAATTCATTAAGTCAAGCGCGGCATAGTTTTCATCAAAAATTTGAAAACGAAAGCCTGGAGTATGAAAGGTATAATAAATTTTTTGACCGTCTGAGGCTAAGGAATTATTGACCCTGAAAATTTTTACTGGAACAACAGAGTCATTTTCAAGAACGAGATTTTCTTCATAGGAATTTTGCGTTAATCGCCAATTTGAATTTTTTGTAAGAAAAATCTGATTTTTCTCTTTTCCTGTTACGATTTTTATTTCTATTTCTAGAGTTGCCGCTTCTCCAAAAGGCCATAGTGCCTGTCGGAGAGTTTTTGTCTTTACAGAATTTGAAGAAATTTCTGTGCAAAAAAGCTGCTCGCCGTTTTTCTTGAAAATTCCTTTTGTGGAAATCGCTTCCTTTTTCTTAAGGTCCCAGCCAGATTCTTTCTTTTCAACTGAATACATTTCAAGCGAATATTCATTCCAGTAAAACGCTCTGACCGGTTTTGGAGCTGATAAAAAACTGAAAAATCCTTGAGAAAAATGTTTTCTTTCTATAATTTGCTCCTCATAATTTTCTGGATTTTCAATATACATTGAGTCAATCTTTCCAATTGTTATGCATGAACAGAAAATCAGCGGAGAAAAAGAAGAAATAAGCAATAAAATCAGTTTCGGGAATTTTGTTTTCATAATTTAATTGGAAATTTTTTGCTGTTAGTCGTCATATTTGTAACGCCAAAGCTCGGCGGAGCCGTAAAGGTCGTCATTTTCGATTTTCGGAGTGATTACCACACGCGAATTTTTTGGAACTTCTTTGTTCAGTGTTATTTCGCTTCTCTTTGAATTTTCAAATATGAAAAAATCTTGACTTTTTATATAGTAGTTGGAATCCAGTTTTTTGTTCACATAAATATCAAGGTCAACTTCCGGGTTGCTCGGCCATGACGAAAAATAAACATAGATTCTTTTGTAGCTGCCGTCCGCCCATTTTGCGCTCTCAATTTCTGCGGAAAAGAGCATGGAACTGATAAGGTCGTCGCATGAGGTCATAAAAAACAGCGAGATTATGATATATAAAATCGATATGTGTTTTTTCATAATTTTCATTTTTACTAAGACCCTCCTACTAAGATTTTAAACTTTTCGCAGAAAAATACCATAGCGTTTTACGGAAAAAATTGGAGGGGTCTTCGCAATTCTCTAAAACACGTTTTTTTGATAGACTTTCGGAATGAAAATTACGCCTGACTACACGGTTATTTACAATGATGACGATATTGTTGTCTTGAACAAGCGTTCTGGACTTTTGATTGCGGCTGACCGATATGATGAGGATGCGCCGCGCCTTGACCTTCTTGCGGAAAAGGAATTCGGCAAGCTTTTTGCGGTCCACAGAATTGACAAGGACACTTCCGGCTGCGTAATTTATGCGAAAAATCCTGAATCGCACAGAAATCTTTCAATGCAGTTTGAAAACCGCGAAGTTGAGAAAATTTATCACGCGCTGGTTTACGGACATCCGCTTTGGGACGAGAATCACGTTGAGAAAAAACTGCTGATAGACGGCGACCCTCGCCACAGAACCGTAATCAACGCAAGATACGGAAAAATCGCAATCACGGATTTTAGGAATCTTGGAAGCTGCGGTCCTTACAGCTGGATTGAGGCACGCCCGCACACCGGCAGAACTCATCAGATTCGCGTTCATCTGCAGTCGCTTGGAATTTCTATTGTCTGCGACCCGCTTTACAGCGGAAACCAGCACCCGGTCTTGCTTAGTGAAATCAAAAGAAAATGGAACGGCAATCCTGACGAGGAGCGTCCTTTGCTCAGCCGTCTTGCTTTGCACGCGTATAAGCTCACGCTTTCGCACCCGAAAACTTGCGCGAAGATGACTTTTACAGCTACTTATTCAAAGGACATGGACGCGACGAGAAAACAGCTTGCGAATATTTTTAGCGTTGACCCGCTGGAAGAGTCAAAATGAGAAAATTTCCCTTGCTTTCGCTGCTTTTTTCAGTTTGTTTTTCTGCGTTTGCGGCTAAGACAGGGGACTTTTCGCTTGAAGTCGAGCCTTTGTTCGGCTTGAAGTCAGGGCAGGTTGACGAGCTTGTCTTCCTTAAAAATTCGGATTATGACGACGACAAGCTGAGCGAGCTTAACTGGAAAATCAATCACGAATATTACGCCGGGATAAAGCTCAACGGCGGCTTTAAGAATTTTTTTGCCGAGACTTCTTTTTGCGCAGGAATTCCGTCAAAAGTCGGCGGAATGAAAGATTCCGACTGGCTGAATGTTTTGGTAACGGCAACGATAACGGGCGCGGAAAGTTATCAATATAAAACGAATTATTCCGAAAGCGACAATTATCTGAAATATGATTTTTCTTATAATTTGAAGCTTGGTTACATTTTTAATTTGCCGGAGCTGAAATTTCTTGAAATTTCTGTAAAGCCGTTTTTAGGATTTCAGTATAAAGACATAAAATTCGACGGAAAAAACGGAACCGCATGGTACGGAAAAATTGAGAACGACCATTACGCAAGATGGAATGACACGGAAAATCAGTCCGTAAGCTCGTTTTCTGGAAAAGTGATTTCGTATGAGCGGCAGTCTTCAATTTTTTGGATTGGGGCTGATTCGGAATTCTGCTTTTTGGAAGATTTTTCATTTTTTGCAGGATTCAAGATTTCGCCTTATCTTTATTCTGAGTCCGTTGACGAGCATCATCTGAAAAATGCCGGTTATCTTGACGTGACTCCGGGATTTTTCGCGGCTTTTGACTTTTCGCTCGGCGCGGAATATAAAATCACGGAGAGGCAGTCGCTTTGCCTGAGCGCGGAGTATTTTTACATGCGGACTTTGCGCGGCGACGACTATACGAAAAGCCTCTCGCAGAAAAACTTTTCGGTGAACAACAAAAGCTCGGAAGTTGACGGCGGAGCTGCGGAGCATTATTTTACGGTCTCGCTTTCGTGCAAATTCAAGATTCTTTAAGCGGAAGAAATCTTTTTAATTGGAAGACGATTTGAAATAAAATTGCAAAAATCTCTTTCCAATAAAAATGTCAAAATTCGTTTGAACATTTCGCCTTTCCTGTTCCTATTTTCCAAAATGACAAAAATTGATAAAATGTCAGCTAAAAATCGATGTGAAAACAGGAGTGGCATTTTATGAATAATCTGGTTGCCCTTTGCGCAGTCGGCGCGGAAAAAATACTTGGAAATGAACTGAAGCTTCTTGGATATAAATTGAACGGAAACGCGCCTGGACGTGTTTTTTTCTTTGGCGATGACGACGCGCTTTTCCGCGCGAATCTTTGCCTGCGGACTGCCGACCGCGTTTATCTTGAGGTCGCGCGCTATCATGCGGAAGATTTTGACGAGCTTTTCGAGGGCGTTTACAATGCTCCGTGGCAGGATTTTTTCAAGAAAGATTCAAGAGTTGTGATTGACAAGGTGAGAACTTACAAGTCAAAGCTCAATTCTGAGCACGCGGTTCAGGGAATTGTCTTGAAGGCGATTTATAAAAAGCTAAGCGATGTCTGGCGGATGTCTTCAATGCCTGAAACTGGAGACGAAAGCGATGTTAGAGTTTTCATCGTTGAGGACGAGGTTCAGCTTTGCCTTGACTTGAGCGGACTTCCGCTTCACAAGCGCGGCTACAGGACTGACGGCGGAATTGCTCCGTTGCGCGAGACAACGGCGGCTGTAATGCTCCAGCTTATGCTCTGGAAAAGAAAAATGCCGTTCCACGACCCGTTTTCAGGCTCTGGAACTTTGCCGATTGAGGCTTGCCTTTACGCGCATAACGTTGCTCCGGGATTCGGAAGAAGATTCGCTCTTGAGAATTTGCCGATTTTCAATGCTGAGCGCGCGAGAGAAATCAAAATCGCAGAGGCTCAGAAAATCCGCACTGACGTTGAATGCAGAATCAGCGGAACAGACATTGACCCGGCGGCGGTTGACCGCGCAAGAAAAAATGCCGAGCACGCATGCGTTATGGCCGGCCGCGCTCTCCAGATGATTGGCTCGGACGCGAAAGTTGAACGCCCGACTTTTGAAGTTTCCTCATTCAAAGACTTGAAAGCTCCTTACGACGAAGGAACGATAATCTGCAACCCTCCTTACGGCGAGCGTCTCGGAGACGCTGACGAGGCTGAAAAACTTTACAAAGATATGTCATCTCTTTTTGACGACTTTAAAGGCTGGAAAATCGGCGTAATCACATCGCACAGAAAATTTCAGGAATGTATCGGACGCTACGCAAGCCTTCTTAAAGACTTGAAAGCTGGAAATCTCGACACGACTTTCTACATTTACAACGGAACTGAAAAAGCAAAAATCCGCCGCGACGAAAGAAAAGGAAGAGGCAGATTTTAATGGCGATTGTTGTTGAGCACGACAAGCGCAGAAAAGAGATTTTGAAGAAGTCGCTGGAGCTTTTCACAAAGGAAGGCTACGGCGACGTTACTTTTCAGAAAATCGCCGATTCATGCGGAATTACAAGGACAACGCTCTACATTTATTTCAAGAACAAGCGCGAAATCTTTGCCTGGAGCATCAAGCAGATGACCGAGGGCATGGAAAAGAAGCTTATCGAGATTATCCACGAGAAAAATCTTACGGCGGAGCAATGTCTTCGGCGCATTATGCTTTGGATTTTGGACGAATGCAACGAGAACCGCCAGCTTTTCAACGTTCTTCTTGTTTATCTGATGAATCTGAAAAAAGCGGGCGAGAACACAGAAGAGCTTGTGAACCGCCGTGTTCTCCGCGCGAAGCATCTTCTGAATATGATTATTATCGGCGGTCAGAAACGCGGCGAATTCAAGAAGCTGGACATAAAAAAAGTGAGCGGAATGTTCTACGATTTGATTGAGGCAGCGATTTTCGAGCTTGCCGTGATTGGAAAGCCCGATGCTTCCGACACGAAAGAGACGCTCGAGCTTCTTATCCAGGGAATTTTGACTTGACGGTTCGCTTGCTAATTGTAGTAAATTCCTGAGCTTGCGGAAGAGCCGTTCGCCGTCGGAACTGTTATTTTCTCAACCGTTTCTGTTGAGCCGCTTACTTTAATCTGAACAGTGGCGGCAAGCGGATTTGTAAAATAATAGATTGTCTGGTCGTTATCAGTCTTTTTCTTCACCGCAATCATATATTTTGCCGCAGTTTCTCCGCCAAGAAATGACGATGGCAGCTTGTTTTGAAGGCTTCCTGTTTTTGCGCCGCTTGCAAGCGTTCCTGACTGAATTTCGTCTTCAATTTCAACCAGAGTGGATTCTGTTCCGGAAGTCAAAATCAGATACGCTTGTGAAAAATCTGATGGAGACGTGATTGCTTCTGTTGTTGAAAGCGTGTAGTCGGAATCATCGTAAAGCAGTGTCGCTGCCGAGCTTGAAGATGTCAGCTCCGATTCGCCTGTTCCGGCTCCAGCCACTGCTTTTGAATATTTTGTGAATTTAAAGCTGTTTCCGACTTTGTATCTGACTGCGTACCGGTAAAATTTCGACGAGTCTGTGGAGTCGTCCGTGAACGCAATCGCCTTAAAATCCGCGGAAGACGTTATCTGCGCGATATTCACCGCGTCCTCAACGTTCTCGTCAAAGTCTTCGTTGTTGCAGGCCTGGCGGAAAATATTCGCAACCGAGGATGTGACTGACGTTGATGAAGCAACTGCTATAGCCGAACCGGCGGATATTGAAATCGGCGTTTCTGAAAGCGTTTTTGCCGAGTCAAAATAATCATCGTCCTCAATGAAGCACGAAGAGACAAAGGCTGCGGTGAGCATGCAGAATATAAAAGCGGGAATGAAATTCTTCCTCATAAAGACCTCGGATTGTTGCTGAGTCTAAAAATTGAAACAAAACTAGCGGTTGTTTTATTTTCGGCATTTTTTTGATAAAATTGAATCCAGGATTTTGTGGCTGCCAAGAAAGCGCGGAAAATATGCTTTGCGTTTTTTGTTTTCATCAGTCCGCAGAAATTTTTAGAAATCCGAAAGACGAATTTTTTAGATTTGACTGAAAAACTGAATTTTAACTTTAGAGACTTTTCTTAATAAAATGGCAAAAGAATTTATCCCTGTTTGCAGACAAGATTTGATTGAGCGCGGAATAAGCGAGGTTGATTTCGTTTTTGTTTCAGGCGACGGCTATGTTGACCACGCTTCGTTCGGGGCGGCTCTTTTGTGCCGTCTTTTGGAGGCGAACGGCTACACTGTGGGGCTTTTGGCGCAGCCTGACTGGAAAAACATTGAGTCGTTCAAGGAATTTGGCAAGCCAAAGCTCGCTTTTCTTGTGAGCGCGGGCGCGATGGACTCGATGGTTTCAAACTACACTGCAAACAACAAGCCGCGTTCGGAAGATGTCTACGCGCATGGAGGAATCGCAGGACACCGCCCGGACCGCGCGATAATGACTTACTGCTCGGCGATCCGGCAGGCGTACAAGGGCGTTGACATCTGCATAGGCGGAATTGAGGCTTCTCTAAGGCGCACAAGCCATTACGATTACTGGTCAAACACTGTCAGACGCTCGATTCTCCTTGACTCAAAGGCCGACATTCTGATGTACGGAATGGGTGAGCATTCGATTCTTGAGATTGCCGCAAAGCTAAAAGAAGGAATTCCTGCGAAAAAAATACGCGGAGTTCACGGGACAGTCTGGTACACGAGCAAGGAAGAGGAGATTCCTGAGAATGCAATCCGGCTTCCAAGCTACGCCGAGGTTAGCAAGAACACAGATGAAAGCAAGGCTCTTTTTGCAAAGTCATATTTGATTCAGGAAGAAAACACCGACGCAATCAACGGACACGTTCTTGCAGAGCCTGTTGACGCGCGCTTTGTTGTTCAGGAGCCGCCGGCTCTTCCTCTCACAACTGAGGAATTCGACAAAATATATGAAATGCCTTTCACGCGCCGCTGGCATCCGATGTACGACAAGCCCGCAGAGAACGGAAAAACCGGAATTCCGGCTTTAAGCGAGGTGAAATTCAGCCTTACGAGCGTGCGAGGCTGCTTCGGCGCGTGCGCTTTCTGCGCAATCTCGTTTCATCAGGGGCGAAGAATTCAGGCGAGAAGCCAGGAAAGCCTTTTGAAAGAGGCAAGGCAGATAATCTCTGACCCGGACTTTAAAGGATATATCCACGATGTCGGCGGTCCGACTGCGAATTTCAGGCACGACGCTTGCAAATACCAGAAAATCAGGGGCTGCTGCCCCGACAAGGACTGTCTCGGCTCGAATCCGTGCAAGAATGTTGAGGTTGACCACACCGAGCTTGTGGAGCTTCTGCGGAAAATCCGCGCTCTTCCGGGGGTCAAGAAAGTCTTTATCCGCTCTGGAATCCGCTTTGACTATCTGATGATGGACAAGGACAAGACGTTTTTCAAGGAGCTGATTGAGCATCATATCTCCGGGCAGCTGAAAGTTGCGCCTGAGCATGTTGACAACAACGTTCTTCGTCTGATGAGAAAGTCGAACCACGAGCTTTACGAGAAATTCGCCGCCGAATATGCGAGCCTGAACCGCGAGCTTGGCAAGAAGCAGTATCTCGTTCCTTATTACATTTGCTCCCATCCGGGGGCAGGCCTGAAAGAGGCTGTGGAAGTCGCGCTTTGCCTTAAAAAAGACGGCTTTGTTCCTGACCAGGTGCAGGATTTTTACCCGACTCCGGGCGGGCTTTCGACCTGCATGTACTGGACGGGGCTGAATCCGAGAAAGAAGAATCCCGACGGAACGTTTGAGAAAGTCTATGTCGCGCGCGGCGGCCACGAGCGGCATCTTCAGCGCGCTCTTTTGCAGTTCAACAAGCGCGAGAATGCAAGGCTTGTGCGCGAGGCGCTTGAAAAAATCGGCAGAAAAGACTTGGAGAAAGTTCTTCTGCGGTAGTTCTTTTTGATTTTGACTGGAAGCGCGTAAAAAGACGCTGTGTTTTTTCGACAGACTAGATGACTGCGAAAATTCTGCACGGTGTCTTTTTCCAGCTTTTCCGCTTGTTTTCTTTCTGCATCCTGAAAATCTCGCGTTCTTTCCCTTGCCGAAAAAATCGTTTCTTATTTCGAAAGTCTGATGTGAAAATCCCCTGCATTTTGAAAATCTCAATTCCTGAAAATCTTTTCTTTCTATCGCAATGCCGATAATGCCTGAATATTTCAAAATGAAAGTTTAATACTCTCATAATTCTCTGTATAATCAAGATATGGGCTATGAAGTCAAGAAAATCTATCTGAACGAGAATTTTGATATTACCGACGGAAACCGCGAGTATTTTATCTATTTTGAGCGTGTCGGGCATCGGTTTTCGAGAATCGGGGAGCTTGTTCTTCCGTCTGAAAAGAAGAAGTTCGAGGCTTTTCTGCGTGGCGGAGCGGAAAATTATAATCTTGGCGAAAAAAATCCTGAGTCTGGCCAGTACGAAATATTCCATTTCAAGAAATATACTGACGAGTACCGCCTTAACCGCGTCTCGCTTGACTACGAGATGCAGAACGGAAAGCGCGTTCAGTGCGTCAAGCTTGTGGATATTGAGGACGTTTTTTCAAGCCTGGAGCTTGCCTTTGCCGAGGAGGACAGAAAAAATGTCGCGCTGAGCATCACGGAAGATTATTTTTTTCTTTACGAGAAATCGACAAACAAGATAAGAATCCATCATTACCACAACAACGAGCGGATTTTCGACTTTTATTCTGACATTGATGACTGGAAGAATCAGATGGTTGAAGAGAATTTCGTGCCTGAAAGCCAGATTTCTTCGCTTGAAAAGCTCGTCCTTGACTTGAAAGCCTGCCCTACAAAGCTTTTCCAAAATTTGACTTGCGCGTTCAGGACGAACGGAAAGATTATGCAGCCGCTGAATTTTCTAGGCGTTAAGTTCATCGACCGCAAGGAGCATGTTTTTGAGATTGGAAAAATTCTTTCGGACACGAAAAATCTTCTTCCGCAGGAAACCGACAGCCTTGTCACGGAGCTTCAGTTTGACTCGCTCACGAAATGCTACAACAAGAAGTCGATTCAGGATTACATCATAAAACGGCTGAAAGCTCCGTCTCTAGGCGAGAAAATCGGAATTGTGATTGTCGATTTGGACAATTTCAAACCGGTGAACGACGCTTACGGGCATTTGGCGGGCGACCGCGTTCTTGAACAGACAGGCGAGGTCTTGCGGAATATCGTAGGCGACAAGGGCAGGGTAGGACGCTACGGCGGAGACGAATTTCTGATTCTCCTGAACCATATGGACAAGGAGGAAGTTCTCCGCGGAACGCTTCAGGCGATTTTGAACAATGTGCGCGCGAAATTCGACGGGCTTTTTGACGACATAAAAATTACGTCCTCAATCGGCTGCTCTATTTTTCCTGACGACGGCGACACTTACGACGAGCTTTTCAAGAAGGCGGACTTTTGCCTTTACCGCGCGAAAGACAAGGGCAGAAACCGATATATCTTCTTTAGGAACGATTTGCACTTGGAGCTTTACAAGAAATCTGTCGAGTCAACTTCCGGCGTAAAATATCAGGGGCGCGAGATTCAAGAGCTAAAATATATGGCGCAGTTTATGCACAATCTGAGCGAGGCTCCGTTCAAGGCGATAAAAGATGTTACGCGTCATATGGTTGAGACTTACAATCTAAGCGGCATTTCGATTTATTACGGCGAGGACATGAAGAGAATCTACTGCGCGGGAGAAAAGCGGGATTCCGGCGGCAACGCCCTTTATGCCCAGACAGGCGACTTTAAGATTGCGCTGAAAGACGCGAGATTTGTGCGAGTAGATTTTCCAGAGGACATTGACGGCGCAAAGAAATTCAAGGAAATTCTGGAGGCGCGCGGAATAAAGTCCACAATCCAGTGCATTCTCGGAACACGCGAGGACATAAAAGGCCTGATAACTTTTGACAAGACCGACGAGGCGCAGCAGTGGGCAGAATACGAGGTGAACTGTGCAGTTATGTTCGCTTCGAGCTTCAATCTTCTGCCTGAAAGCACGAAATTCGACTTTGCGATGTTCAGCAAGCTTAATGACGAATTCTAGCTTGCTTGAATGTCGGTGTTTTGTTGAATTGAAAATGTGTTCTTGGCAGAATCCGTTTTCTAAAACGAACAAAAGATTTTTTCTTTTGTTTCTCGGTCAGAAATAAAAAAACTTCGGACTTAAAAAACGCCCGAAGCCGAATAATTTTTATCACGTTACTTTGTGAAGCCATTTTCCGGACTTGATTCTCCAGATTCCGCAGACGGTTTTTAGAATCTGCTCGGTTTCAAGGCAGAGGAGAATCTGCCATGCGGAAAGTCCCCAGATGAACGAGGCGGCATAGCCCAAAGGAAGCGCGAAAATCCACATCCAGCCGTTGTCAATCAGCGAGGCAAAAATCGTGTCGCCACCAGAGCGGCAAATTCCCACAATCAAAAGCATATTGAAAGCGCGGCTCGGATACATAAAGACAAGCACGAGAAGCATTTGCTGCGCAATCTTTATGATTGAAGCGTCAACGTTGAAAATCAAAGGCAAAAGATAGCTCAGCGGAATCAGGAAAAGACCGATTCCAAGCCCCAAAAGCGGAAAGAACCAGCAGAATCGGTGAGTAAAGGCTCTTGCGCCTGTTTTGTCGCCTGCTCCAATCTTCTTTCCGAGAATAATCGCCGCCGCGTTTCCCATTCCGATAAACACGACCCAAGTAAGCTGGCTCACCGTGTTTGTTATGCTGAACGCCGCGAAAGAGTCAGTTCCAGTGTGGGCGAAAATCGAATTTTGTGTTGTGATTCCAAGTCCCCACAAAGTCTCGCTGAAAAGAACAGGAAGTCCTACTTTTATCAATTTCAGGATAAATGGCCGTGAAAAAGCCGTCATCTCGCGTAGAGTTCCCCAAGTTTCAAAATGCTTTGCGCGTCCGTAGAACAGCGTTATGAAAAATTCCACTGTGCGGGAGATAAAAGTCGCCAAAGCCGCGCCCGCGACTCCCATTTTCGGAATCCCAAGCGGCTCAAATCCGAAAATAAAAAGCAGGTTTCCGCTCGCGTTCAATACAAATGAGATTGCGGTTGTCGCCATCGGAAGAACAACGTGCTCAGTGCTTCGGTAAGCCATCTGGCAGGCAAGCGAGAACGCCATCAGCGGATAGCTCCACGCGACGATCCTAAGATAGCTTGCCGCCGTTTTTATTACCGCCTCATCGTTTGTGTAAAGTCCGATAAGTTTTTCCGGCATGAAAATTCCGCTGAGCGCGAACAAGAATGCGACAAAAAGGCAGAAAATCAGCATGATTCCGAAAGTCTTTCTGATTCCTTTCAAGTCCTGCTGTCCCCAGAACTGCGAGACGAAAATTGAGCAGCCCGAAGAAACGCCGAAAACAACCATGTTCAGCATAAAGAAAATCTGGTTCCCAAGCCCAACCGCCGCAATTTCAACCGAGCCGAGTCTGCCGCACATAACTGTGTCGAGCATATTGATGAAAGTCTGCAAAAGATTCTGCAGGATAATTGGAATCGCGATTGAAAAAAGGATTTTATAGAACGAATGTAAAGGATTCTGGTTCTGTGTTGAAAGAGATTTTGTTGTAGTCATAGAAAAACTATTTTAGATTAAATCCCGACAAATGGAAACAAGAGAAAATTTTAAATCGAAAGCGAAGAAAGAAATGATAAATTGAAAGATGAATAAATAGCCTGAATTTCGGGTTTCAGCAAAAAATTACAAAAAAAACGCAAAGCCTTATTTGTCCTGACGGCAAGAAAACTTAAAGGATTGCCATGAAATGAGCGTTTTTTGCTCTTTGGCTATCAAGCATAATCTTTATCCACGCTCAGCATTTTGCT
>CAKUTI010000042.1 GCA_934691925.1 uncultured Treponema sp.
AGATTGTAAAAGAGCAGTCTTCATCGGCAGGCGTAAGAAGAATCCGCGCGGTGATTTCTGGCGGGCTTCCGCTCGACAAATAGTCTGTAACCAGATTTAAAAATAAGTGTTTCCTAAATGGAAATCTCTTGAACTAAGGAAAAGTTATGAAACGTTTGGCAATATGTTTATCGCTGTTGGTCGCTCTTGCTGGAAGCGTGTTTGCTCAGGCAGATTTGACTCCGCTTGTGGTTGTAAAATTGAACAAATCCGAGACAATCACTCTTAAAAAACTGAAAAATCGGGTTGAGACATACAAAAAGCAGACAAATCAGGCGTCTTTTTCTGTTGACCAGAAGAAAGAAATTCTGAATGCGATGGTTGATGAGCTTCTTATCGTTCATGCGGCGCAGAAAGAGGGCTTGAGCATCACTGACACGCAGGTGAACCAGTATTTTCTTGCGAGCCTTAGCCAGCAGGTTGGGCATCAAGTTACAGAAGCGGAATTCACAGAAATTGTCAAAAAGAACACGGGCTTGAAACTTGATGATTTTATGCTCCAGCAGGTTGGAATGAACGTCAGCGATTATAAGGATTATCTTAAAAATCAGCTTTTGGCGCAGCAGTATGTTCTTTCAAAAAAGCAGGACGAAATCAAGAAAGTTGCTCCGACAGACGATGAAATCCGTTCTTTCTACGAGATGAACAAGGCGAATTTCGTTCAGAGCGATATGCTTAAACTTTTCCTTGTGGTTGCTCCAAAGGGCGACAATGCGGAAGCCGCAAAAACGAAAATCCAGCAGGTCAGAAACGACTTGAACGCGAAAAAGACGAATTTTGATAAAATCAAGGCTGATTCAGTCAAGGACAAAATTTATCAGGGCGGAGATTTGCTGATTAGTAAGACTGCCCAGCACGCAAAAACTTTGGGAATTTCTTACAACGAGCTTCTCGAGCTTTTCGGACGGGACATCGGCTACACTTCTGATGTGAACGAGACTGAAAATGACTATCAGTTTTATGTAATCCGCCAGAAATATGCGGCGAAAATGCTCGGGCTTAGCGACTTGGTTCAGCCTGAGACAACGCTCACTGTTTACGATTATATCAGATCAAATTTGACGCAGCAGAAACAGAGCCAGGCTCTTGTTAAGGCTGTAAACGACCTTACAAAATCGCTTGATACTCCTGAAAATGTTGACCGAAAGAAAACAGGCGATGCTCTTACCAAACTTCTTAACTGGGAAAAATAATGTCAAGACGAAAAAGCAGAATTGTTGCGTTTCAGGGGCTTTATTCTTGGGACGTTGGCGGACAAAGCGAGAAAGACGTGATGGAGCTTTCTTGGATTAAAAAAGATGACGACACCGAGCCTCTGAATGATGAGGACAGCGCATTTGCACGCATGCTGATTGCCGGTTCAATCGAGAATATCGGAACTGTCGATGAGAAAATCAAGGCTCATTTGAAAAACTGGTCGTTTGAGCGGCTCAACAAAGTTACTCTTGCGATTTTGAGAATGAGCGTCTACTCGCTTTTGTACACGAAAGATATTACTTCGTCGATTGTAATTGACGAGGCGGTTGATATTGCCAAAAATTACGGTCCTGATGATTCATACAAATTTGTGAACGCAGTTCTCGACAATATCAGAAAAGAGCTAGAATAGAAAATTATGCGAAATCCTGTAAAAAAATCAATTTCCGCAGTCTGTGCTTGTTTTGTTTTTGCAGGATTTTTGTCATCTTGCTCTGTGAAAGATGACTCGAAAGGCTTTATCTCCGCTATGGACAGCGTTGACATCTACATAAAAAACGGCGATGTCAACGAAGCCTTGAAGCTTTTGAAAAAATCTGAAAAAAAGGCTTTCAGTTCCTATGCGCGGCTTGGAGTTTACAGGCGTTACGCACAGCTCGGCGAGGAAAAACTTGCAAGAAAAACGCTTGAAAATGCCTACAAAAAACTTCCTGAAAACCTTGAAATTGAAGCCGTTTATGGAAATTATCTTTTAAGACGCGGCGAAACCGGAAAATCATTAAAACTAACAGAAAAACTTTCCGGAACAAAATACGGCTCGATTCATTCGGAAGCGATGCTGAAATCTTTGACAGAAGATTTTTTTGCCGGTCAGTCCGATTTGAAAGACGAGAAAAGTCCGCTTTTTGAAAAGGAAATCTCATCATCTTATTTTGATATTTACGCTGGAACCGGCGACAAACGCTGGCTTAGAAACTGCGCGCTGATTTATCTTATGCGTGGCGACTATTCGCTTGCCTCTTCACTGCAGTCAACTTTTTCTTATGACGACCTTGACGATTCTGAGGATGCTCTTTTTTGGGGCTTTGTTCAGTACGATTCTGGAAATTATGACATTGCGGTAAAAAATCTTGAAAAAGTGAAGTCAGACTTGCTTTCTGGAACGGCCGCTTCGCTTGCTTCTGATTCTTACGCGAAACTTGATGATTTTGACAGCGCTGAGGAAACGAGAAATTCCTATATGAGCCGTGCAAAATCTTATGTGAAAATCGCTCCGTCTTTGAGGGTGAACAGCGCGCTTTGGGCTTACCGCCACGAGGATTACAAGCGGGCTTACGAGCTTTTGGTTAACGCTGTTTCTGATTATCCTGACTATGTTCCGGGATTAGTGAGCTACGGAAAACTTGCTTGGATTGATTCCCAGCCTGTCGAAATGACCGATTTGGAAATTTCGCTCAGAAAAACGAAATTGCGCACTTTGAAAATGCGGAATTATGACGACCGCCCGAAATTCAATATCGAAGACGCAGTAAGTAGAATGGAAGAGCTTCTTGAAAAGGAAAATTCTCTTGACGGCGAAAAAAACGATGATTTGATTGTTGAGAGACTCAACCTTTTTATGCGCGAAAACGATGCTTTGCCGCTCGCCAAAAAAACGGCTTTGATTTGGAGCGAGCTTGAAAAAAATCGGCTTGGAACAAATCTTTATCCGCCGCATTTGGTTCAGTTTTGCGTGCAGAAACTTCTTTCGTTCGGGCTGGTTGAGGACGCAAGAACGCTTTTTACAGATTTTATAACGACGAAATTCAACTTGAATTATCAAGAAGACAAAAATAAAGAGAAAAAAGTTGAAACCGACATTTTTGGCGGCGAAAAATTAGTGAAAAATGGAAGCGTTCCTCCGTTTATTGCGAAACTTGCCTTTGGAGACAAGGCTGCCGCTGCGGCAAGCAAAATGGAAATTTGGGAAGTTGAATTTGCGGCTTATTTCGCGCTTTTGGACGGAAATGTTTCTGCGGCGAAAAGACTTTACGAGTACGCGAATTTTGAGACTGGCGGGGCAAAAACTGCGAATGCGGGGGGGGAATATATTTCTGTTTCGCCGCTTTGCGCGTCTTCAAGCTCCGCGAACCTTGCGATGATTTATTCAAGCCAGAACGAGAAGAAAAAGGCTTTGAATCTTTACACGCTTGCGGCTGGAAAAACTTTCTCAAAGAAAACAAAATCCAGACTTTTATATAGAATTGCGAATCTTCAGATTGGAATGGGAAGAAAAGACGACGCTTTGAATTCCGCGTCTTATGCTGTGAGCCTTGACCCGAGCAACGCAGATGCCCGGCTGCTTTTAAATCAGCACAAATAGAAAATAAAATATTTTTCGACTGGATTTCTAATTTCCAATAAAGACAAAAAAGGCTGCCCGTTAACTATCGCTTTTTCACTCAGAAACAAATTATGAAAAAGCGTTTCTAGGCAGCCTTTAATAAATTTTACTCGACAACAGCGATGATGTCTGAGTTTTTGACGATGAGATATTCTTCGCCGTCCATTTTTACCTGAACTCCAGAATATTTGTCGTACATTACTCTATCGCCGACTTTTACAGTGATTTTCTCTTTTTCAGTTCCAGGACCGACAGCCTCAACAGTCGCAGTCTGTGTTTTTTCCTGCGCAGCCTCAGGCAAGATGATTCCTGATTTTGTTGTAGTTTCCGCTTTTTCCTGCTTCAAAAGCACGCGGTCAGCTAATGGTTTGAGTTTCATTTATATATCCTCCAAAAATTTGATATTTGATACAAATAAAATATAGAAATAATTTTCAATCGGCAAGTTTTATTTTTTGATTTTCAGGATTTTGTAAAACAAAAGATTTTGGAAATTTTGATACAGTTTTTTGGAAAAGACTGTTAAGTGTATCAAAAAGATACAAAAATTATTTGATTTTTATGATTTTAAGTTTTGATGTTCCTTTTTGATACAAAATTAATAAAACTAAACGGAATCGGCAAGGAAAACTTTCTGATTTTTGCTTTTTTTTGGAATCTTTAGAAAAGCGAACTTTCACAGTTTAGAGAGGCTACGCCGACACGGAGCCGTTGCGGAGCAAGCCCGAAGGGCCGAGCGTGAGCGGGCGGCGTAGCGGCGGGCATTGTTTTTCTCATTTGGTAATGTGAAAAAATATTGGCTGCTGGAGAAAAAGTCCGTTCTGAAAAAAATAAATTGAAATAGGAAAAAATAAAAAAGTTGGCACGGAATTTGCTATACTTTATGCAGCAAAACCTTAAAAAGGAGATTCTATATGAAACACGACGACGAGACAATTTCTTTTTACTTGAACGACATTAAAAATATTCCGCTTTTGACACAGGATGAAGAGAAAAAATTGGCGGAAGAAGCCGTGAAAGGGTCTTTGGAAGCGAAAAACAAGCTGGTGAAGTCGAATCTCCGTTTTGTGATTACAATCGCGAAAAGCTATCAGGGAAGAGGGCTGGAGCTTTCGGACTTGATTAGCGAGGGAAATCTTGGCTTGATGACTGCGGTTGACCATTTTGACGTTTCAAAAGGATACAGGTTTATTTCGTATGCGGTCTGGTGGATTCGCCAGAGCATTCAGAAAGCGCTTTGCGACAAGAGCCGTGCAATC
Organism: uncultured Treponema sp.; assembly: GCA_934691925.1. Classification (GTDB taxonomy): domain Bacteria; phylum Spirochaetota; class Spirochaetia; order Treponematales; family Treponemataceae; genus Treponema_D. The sequence goes on from CAKUTI010000042.1 coordinate 4,879, forward strand.
CGCCTGCCGATGAACAAGGTGAGCGAGCTTGCGCAGGTTCAGAAAGCCAAGGCGATTGTTGGAAGCGACAAGGCTGAAGCCCAGCAGATTTCTGAAATGGCAGTGATTTTGAGCATGAGCGAGGAAAAAGTGCGCGATATGCTGAAGCTCGACAAGGATATTATTTCGCTCGATGCCCCGATTGACACCGAGGCGAAAGACAGCGATTCATTTGGTGCGGGATTTAAAGATGAAATCAACGCGGGGCCTGAGGAAAGAGCGATTGAAAGCGCGATGAAGAGCGATGTTGCAAGCGCGGTGAACACTTTGAAGCCGACTGCGCAAAAAGTTCTTCGCATGCGCTACGGCTTGAACGGCTTAAAGCCGATGTCTCTTTCGGAAGTTGGAGCAGTTGTGGGACTTACAAAGGAAAGAATCCGGCAGATTGAGAAAGGCGCAATTCAGACTTTGCAGCTTCCTTCAAAAAAACGCCGCCTCGAAGCGTACGTTGCATAGGCGCTTGAAAAACTTTCAAAGCGCAACGTGCAGAGTAAAAGCTAAAATTTTGGCTGGAAAATAGAAAAATAAAAAAGAAAAGCGGCAGATGGTTTTAGTGTTTGTTTTGCGGAGATTCGCTTAGCAAGGTATTGCTTAGCAAACCGAATGCGTCTGCCCTTGCTTCCATCATAAGTTTTGCGTCGCGGTACGGGTCTGCAATCTTGAATGTCAGCTCTCCGCTTTGCGCAGTTCCTGTTATTTCGCCCGGACCTCTTAATTTAAGGTCTTCTTCGGCGATTTTAAATCCGTCTGTTGTCTCGTGAAGAGCTTTCATCCGGGCAATTCCGTTTTCAGTGATATTTTTTCTGTAAATCAAAAAGCAATATGACTGCGCTTCTCCTCGTCCGACGCGGCCGCGCAGCTGGTGGAGAGCCGCAAGCCCGAATCTGTCTGCCTGCTCGATTACCATGCAGGTTGCGTTTGGAACATCGACTCCGACCTCGACAACTGTAGTTGCAACGAGAACTTGAATTTTACCCGAACGGAAATCGTTTAGAATCTGATTCTGTTTTTCTTCCTCGACTTTTGAATGAATCAGCGCGCACTTAAAATCCGGATAAACTTGGCTCTGCAAGAATTCAAAGCTTTCTTCCGCAGATTTCAACGCTTCTTTTCCGTTTTGCGAATTTCCCTCGCCGTTTTCAGAATCAAGATTCGCTTCAATCGCAGGATAGACAAAATAAGCCTGATGTCCGTTTTGAAGCTCTTTTCTGACCGCCTCGTAAGCGTTTCTTTCATTTCCGGCTTTTGTAAGATAAGTTATTACAGGCTTTCGTCCGTTCGGCATTGTGTGGATTGAAAGAACGTCCAAATCCCCGAAAACTGTGAGCGCTAGAGTCTGCGGAATTGGAGTCGCGCTCATCATCAGAAGATTCGGCTCTCTGAAAGGCGGCTGCGCAAATTTGTCAGTTGCGGCAACGCTGTTTCTCCCCTTGTCCAAAATAGCCGAACGTTGCATAACTCCGAAACGGTGCTGCTCGTCGATGATGACAAGCGCAAGGTCAAAATACTGGACATTTTTTGAGAAAAGCGCGTGAGTTCCAATCACAAGGTCGATTTCATGGTTTTTCAGCGCTTTTAAAAGATTGTCGCGCCCTTTTGTCTTTATATTTCCAGTAAGATAAGCGACACGGATTCCAAGCGGCTCAAGAAGATTTGCCGCGTTTTCCGCGTGCTGTCGCGCAAGAAGCTCTGTCGGAGCCATAAGCGCGGTTTGGCTTCCGTAGTCGGCAACGCGGAGCGAAGCGAAAAAGCTCACGAGAGTTTTTCCCGAGCCGACATCGCCTTGCAGAAGGCTTCGCATTGAAAAGCCGTGAGGATTTTCCGCAGTGTTTTTATTTTCAGAACCGTTGATTTCTGCTGTTTCGCATCTGCTTTCTGAAACAGCGTTTTCTGACGTGCAGAAGTTGATTTCAATCGCCTTGCCGTTTTCGCCGAATCCGTAATTTTTGTCGATGTCGCTGTTCATCTGCGCAATCACGCTCATCTGGTCTGGAGTGAGCTTGTAAGGCAGCCGCTCCAGAAGCTGTTTTTGCCGCTTTGAAAGGCTTTTCACAAAATCATTTTCGCTGATTTCCCTCTGATTTTCCGCCTGCGCCGAAGTGTCGATTTCGATTTTCGGAAGTTTTCCCCGGTGGGCAATCGCCTGCTCGCCAAGAATTTTCTGAAAATTGAAAAGCTCCTCAAAAACGAGCGTGTTTCTTGCCTGAATCGCTTCGTCCAAAGTTTTCGGCTGGTGAATCTGCCTTAGCGCGATTTTTTTCGGAAGAAGATTCCGTTTTTTTATGATTTCCTCCGGCAAGTCGTCCTGAATTCCAAGCGAATATTGCTTCAACGCCGAATCTACGATTTTCGAGACGATTTTGTTCGTAAGCCCTTCGGTGAGCGGATAAACCGGAAAAACTTTGCTGTCAGGGAGCGCGGCGTTTTCAAAGTCCGCAAGATTTCCGCCGTCAGCGACTTTCACAATTTCAAATCCTGCCGACTGATATTTTCCGTATTTGACTTCAAATTTTCCTGAGATCGTGGCAATCTGCCCGATTGGATGCGTTTTTTCCATAAAAGGGCGGTTGAAGCAGACAAGCTCGGCGATTCCCGTGTTGTCGGTGATTATGATTTTCAGCGTTTTCATCCGCCCGAAGCCGAACCACTCGTGTCCCGCGATTTTCGCAAGCGTGTGGACTTTTCCGTTTCCAGCCTGAAGACTTTCTGCAATCGTGATTTTCTGCGTTCTGTCCTCGTAGTTCCGCGGATAAAACTGCAGCAAGTCGCCTGCCGTAAAGATGTTCAGGTTCGCAAAAAGCGCGGCTTTTGCAGGTCCAACGCCGGGAAGAGTCGAAATCGAATTGTTCAGTTCGCAAATGTGCATAATTTAATATCGGGAAAAAATCCGCCGGGAATGAAGATTTCTGTAAAATCAAAAAATCGGAAATTTTCGGGGAGTTTTTAATGAAGTTTTAATTTTTTATTTTTAGGACGGAGATTTTGAAGAGCAGTTTCTCGCTTTAGTCACGTGCCGAATGTTCTGATAAAATGCCCGGTGTTCCGCGCTTCGATCACCGCTCATTGTTCCGCCTGCTGCAAGACTTTGAGAAAAATTAGAGAAGTCTTGCCAACGCCTTCGGCGGCGCTCCACCCCGGCGTGGCATTTTCTAAACTGCTGCTAGAAAGGCAGGGCGAGCAAAGCCGTGCATAAAAGCTGAATCAGAAGCCTTCCGCAGATTGAGAAAGCGACCAGAACCAGCGCGGCAACAATCAGCGCGGTTTTGAAAGGCATTGTTCTTCCGCCGGTGAACGGTCCGCAGATTCTGTAGATAAACGGCGTGATTGCCCGGTCAACAGAAGTCCAGATTGAATAGTAATTTCCAGAGTCTCCTTTCACAAGATAGACAATCAGCCGGATTGCCAAAATCAGAATTATAAAGAAGAGAATCGACTGCGCAACGCTCCAAATCATCGAGATTATCATCGCAAGAAACGAGCCGAATTTTACGCCCGCGCCAGTTGCAAGCGACGAGCAGATTGTGGAAGCCGCAATCAGGATACAAAGCGCGATTGCAGGCGAAAAGTCAAAAGCGGAAAATCTCAAGAAAGAAAATTTTCTGAAAACATTTAAGTACGGGTCGCAAATTCTAGAGACTGCGCGCCCGAATTTTGAGTATTCCGCCCCTGGAAACCACGTGAGCATAACGCGGACAAAGCACAAAAGCGCGTAAGCCGAAATAAGCGAGGAAAGTATTTTGAACAACTGCATAGTTTTCTCCAAAATGCGCCGTCAATATTTTTGAACGGCGCAGAATCTAAAATTTTTCAGACAGTCCAGACTTCGCGGACTGCGCGCATCGTTTTCAGCGAATTTAAGAATTCTTCTGAGCTTGGCGCGGTCATCTGGCTTCCAGCTTTTATGATGTAGCTGTCAGTTCCTGTGTCTATATGAAAATATATAGAACAATTGCCTGAATTGCCAAACAAAAATTCTTTCAGCTCAAAAAACGGCTGCTCGTTTTGCGCTGAATATTCAAGCTGAATGTGAATCTCCTCGATTGCGCGCTCCTCAAGAATTTTCGGGTCTTCAATCTCGTCAACGAGAAATGACGGAGTCTCGCGAGTGCCGTCGATTTTGCCTTTGAAAGCGTAAACAGTCTCGTTCTGTAGCTTGTCATGCATTTTCTCCCAGATTTTCGGGAAGAACGTCAAGTCGATGTTTCCGTTGTAGTCCTGAAGCTTTGCAAAAGCCATCGGAACGCCTTTTTTTGTCGTAATCTGACGCAAGTCCATCAACATTCCCACGGTTGTCTGGATTCTGCCTGTGTTTCTCATTGCCCACGGATTTGCTCCGCTCGCCGCAAGAGATTCTTTTTCGGCTTTGTCCTGCTTTGCCGCGCGCTCGATATTCAGCGAATTCACAGTCGCCTTTTCGTACGCTTTTTTGTAGTCGTCAAGAGGATGGCCTGAAACGTAGCAGCCAATCAGCTCTTTTTCCATGTTCAGCTTTTCAAAGCGAGTGCAGTCCTCAACATCTTCATAGACAAAATCAGAATATTCTTTTTCGTCAGTGTCGCCGAAGAGAGAAAGCTGGCCGTCGTCCGCGCCAAGCGCGATTTTTTCCGCGTAAGCGTAAGCGTGCTCAAGATTTGCGAGAAGAGTAGGGCGGTTTTTGTCGAGATGGTCGAATCCGCCGCATTTTATAAGAACTTCAACCGCTTTCTTGTTGATTGGAGTCTTTGTTCCTTTTTTCTCGTGCGTTTCCGGGTCGATAATGTCCTCTTTAGCTTTTAGCATGCGCGTAAGAAAATCGATAAAATCCTTGAACTGGCCGTTTGCCTCGCGTTCTCTTACGATTGCCGCAGCCGCGCCTTCTCCCATTCCCTTGATTCCTCTGAATCCGAAAACGATGTGTCCGTCAACAACGTCAAAGTTAGAGTCTGAGCGGTTCACGTCCGGAGCGTCAACAGGAATTCCCATGTGCTTCGCTTCCTCAATGTAGATTGGAAGTCCGTCTGTCGAAGTGATTTCGTTTGTGAGGTTCGCCGCCATAAATTCCGCAGGACGGTTTGCTTTTAGCCAGCCAGTTCTATACGCGAGAACCGAATAAGCCGCCGCGTGCGACTTGTTGAATCCGTAGCCCGCGAACGGAACCATGATGTCGAAAATCTCGTCTGCGTGCTCTTTTGTGAATCCCTGCTTGATTGCGCCTTCCTCAAATTCCGCCTTTTTGCCCATCATAACTTCTGGCTTTTTCTTTCCCATCGCTCGCCGGAGCATATCTGCGCCGCCGAGAGAAAATCCCGCGATTCTTTGGGAAACCTGCATAATCTGCTCCTGATAGACCATTACGCCGTAGGTCTCCTTTAGAATCGGCTCAAGGCAAGGGTCAGGATAATGAATCGTCTCCGGCTTCCATTTTCCGTCGATATAGTTCGGAATGAACTGGAGCGGACCCGGGCGGTAAAGCGCGTTCAAGGCGACCAAGTCCTCGATTTTTTCAGGCTGGAACTGCCTCAAGATTTTCTGCATTCCCGGAGACTCAAACTGGAAAACCGCGACAGAGTCGCCTCTCTTGAAAAGCTCGAACGCCTTTTTGTCAGTCTCGCTAACCTTTGAGCAGTCGAAAACCGGCTCGTCAGGCTTTTTATGCTTGTTGATTATATTTTCCGCATAGCGAATCAGAGAAAGCGTCTTTAGCCCGAGATAGTCGAATTTTACGAGACCGCAAGGCTCGATGATGTCCATCGTGTACTGAACTCCGACCTCGTGCGTTTTCGGGTCCATGAAGACCGGCGCCCAGTCAGGCAGCGCTGTAAGCCCGATAACCATTCCGGAAGCGTGCAGACCGGTGTTTCTTTTGCAGCCTTCGAGTTTCAATGCAAGGTCAAAAAGCTTTTCGTAGCGCGGATCGTGCCTGAATTCGGCAAGCTGTCCGCCGTCAGGAAATTTCTCGTTCGCAGGCTCAAAGCAGTTCTTGAGCTTTGTCTTTAAGTTCTCGGAGACTTTAGACTTCAGCATATTGACTTCAGGAAGCGGAATTCCAAGCGTCCGTCCAACGTCGGCAATGCAGTTTTTAGGCTTTAGAGTTCCGAACGTTACGATATGCCCGACCTGCGGGTCTCCGTACAAATCGCGCGTGTGCTGGATTATGTCCTGGCGATAGTCGAAGTCCATGTCAACGTCGAAATCCGGCATTGAGACACGCTCCGGATTCAGGAAGCGTTCAAAAATAAGCTTGAACCTGAAAGGGTCAATATCGGTGATTCCGAGCGAGTAGGCGACAAGCGAGCCTGCTCCAGAGCCTCGCCCCGGCCCGATTGGAATGTAAGGCTTTGGCCTGTTGTTCACGTTGTCCCAAGTTGACTTTGACCAGTTGATGAATTCCCAGACAATCAGAAAGTAGCCCGAAAATCCCATCTTGAAGATGATTCCAAGCTCGTATTCCGCGCGCTGCCTTATCTGCTTTGTGATTTTCGGATAGCGTTTTCTAAGTCCTTTCTCGACGAGATGGCGCACATAGTCGTCCTGATTTGAGACATAGTCGTCTCCGTGAGTCTGGAATTCCTTTGGAAGCTCAAATCGCGGAAGACAGCCTTTCAGCTCCTGCGTCTTGTACTGATGAATCGTAAGGTCGCACATATTCGCGATTTTGACCGTGTTCTCGTACGCCTCTGGAATGTCGGGAAAAAGCTCCCTCATCTCCTGCTCGGTCTTGAAGTACCATTCGTGACGGTCTCCGCCCATCGTCTGGTGCGGCTCGTTCATATTCTTCTTGAATCCGATGCAGCGCAGACAGTCCTGAGCTTCCCAGTCCTCTTTTTCGATGTAGTGGATGTCGTTTGTCACGACCATCGGAATGTCAAGCTCGCGGGCAAGCTTTATCAGTTTCTTGTTGATATATCTCTGGTCGTCAAGCCCATGGTCTTGAAGCTCGATATAGTAATGGTCAGGGCCGAAAAGATTCTTGTATTTAAGCGCAAGCTCCTTAGCCTCGTCGTCCTTGTCCGCAAGAAGAAGCTGCGGAAGCTCGCCTGCAATGCAGGCAGAAAGGCAGATAAGCCCCTCGTGGTATTTTTCAAGAAGCTCAAAGTCGATTCTAGGCTTGTACCAGGTTCCTTCCGTGTAGGCGATAGATGAAAGCCAGCTCATATTCTTGTAGCCGGTCTCGTTCTCGCAGAGGAGAATCAAGTGGAAATATCTTGCCTGGCGGTCTCCGTCCTCTCCCTTTCTCGAATAAGGAACAGAATTTTTCTCCAGGTGGCTTCCGAACGCGACGTAAAACTCCTCGCCCACAATCGGATTTATTCCGTTCACATGGCAAAGATGCTCAAAGTTAAGCGCACCGAACATATTTCCGTGGTCAGTGAGCGCGAGAGCCGGCATATTAAGGCGTTTGGCCTTCGCGACCAAGTCGTCAAGCTTTGCGCAAGAGTCCAGAAGCGAGTAGTCCGAGTGGACATGAAGATGAACGAAATTCGCCTTTGGAGTTCCTTCCGGGGCATCCGGAAAAACGTGATAGTCAGCCATTAAAATCTCCTGCCTCGCGATTTTTAGATTAAAGATAAAGATGAAAAAATCGCAAACTGCCGTATTCTAGCACAATAATTGAAAAGTATGAATGAAGTTGCCGCACGGACTGCGGTGGAAAAGCGAAGAGAGCAAGCGGATCCGCGGGATAAAAAAAAAGCAGCCCCCGCCGCAAAGCAGAAGCTGCCAAAAAAAATCACGCATTATTCATCACGCATTGCGAATTAAAATCACTTTCCGCGTTTTGCGACTGTTTCGTTCACACGGGTTATTTCAGTCTCAACGCCCTTCGCAAAGTCCGCGACT
>CAKUTI010000043.1 GCA_934691925.1 uncultured Treponema sp.
CAGTGCCATGCTTCCTTGTTTTTTTCGGCAAGTTCGTAGCCTTTTCCCTTCAAAGTGTGGATGTGAAGAACAACCGGGTGGTCAATGTCCTTTACCTTTTCAAAAAGCGAAATCATCGCGCCGATGTCGTTTCCGTTTTCCTCATAGATGTAATCAAGTCCGAACGCGCGGAACATATTGTTCGCAGATTTTCCGTTAGTCTCGCGCAACTCCTTCAAATTCTTGTAGATTCCGCCGTGATTTTCCGCAATCGCAATCTCGTTGTCGTTCACAATGATGATAAAATTTGAATTCAGCTCAGAACCGGCAACGCTCAAAGCCTCCAAAGCCTCGCCGCCAGAAAGAGAGCCGTCGCCAATCACCGCGATGATATTTTCCTTTCCGCCAAGAACATCGCGCCCCTTCGCAAGGCCTGCCGCCAGCGCAATCGAAGTTGAAGTGTGTCCAACGTTGAAAAAATCGTGCTCGCTTTCATCAGGATTCGTGTAGCCCGAATCTTCCGCAAAATGCGCGTCGTCCAGATAGCCTGCCTTTCGCCCGGTCAGAAGCTTGTGCGCGTAGCTCTGATGCGAAACGTCAAAAACAAACTTGTCCACAGGCGAGTTAAAAACGTAGTGAAGCGCGATTGTCGCCTCAACCATTCCAAAGTTCGGTCCAAAATGTCCGCCGATTTTCGTAAGCCGGTTGAACAAAGCCTCGCGCATTTCTCCAGCAAGAGCCGTCATCTCCGGCAAAGAAAGTTTTTTCAAATCAGATGGTGAATTGATTTTTTCCAAGTACATAGATTCTCCCAAAAAAGTTACAAAACATTAAGTTACATTATGTAACCAACAGAGAATATAATAACAACAAAGTCGCTTGTCAATATTTTTTATGCAAAAGCAAAAAATGATTTTTCAAGAAAAAATTAAGCACAGAGAAAAAAAATCACCAGCCTTTAATGCCAGTGAATGATACAAAAATAAGTAAGAAAAAAATGAAGAGAGAAAATGCAATTTTATAATTTTAGCCACTTTGTTGTTTCGTCTAAAAAAACAAAGTTTTTCCGCTAAAAATTGTATCTGACAGGATTTTGACCGCCGATGTATTCCAATGGAAGCCGCTTTCCATTATATTTTTCGCGTATATTTTCTGGCGCAAGAGAAAAATCAAAAACATTGCGCTCGTTATAAAAATGAGGATAAGCAGTTCCATCATCATATTCTTTACGACAGCCATTTATCATGTAAACTTCCTGAACAACGCCGTCAATAACAGAAAAAACATAATCCGCAAGCCGGGCCTTTCTCTCTGAACACCGCCACCATTTTCGAGTCGCCTCAACAAGGCTTCCACGCTGTCTCACAACTTCATTATGCGTTCTAAACATCACAACTCGCTCATCGATATTTCTGATTTGCTCCATAAACTACATCCTGTTTTTGATTATATTGCAAAATATTTTACAGCAGAAACATTGCACACGCACAATATTTCTGCCTTATAAAAAACTATTACTTTTTAGTGCAGGTCATTGTTACAGTTTTCATCTTACAAATCGCAGTTTTTGAATCTTTATTTTCCAACGTAATGACAGACTTTACCGGGGCAATCTTAAAAGTCAGTTCATAAGACTCCCGATTTTTTTCAATTTGTAAGAACACTCAGTAAATCCATACATCATTTTTCCGTCACCTGAAAATTCTAGAACAGTCGTTCCTTTTGAATCCCACGAAGTTGACAAAAAAGGATTCCTTGGAGAGATTGACGCTATAACAACCGCCTCAGATTTTGAAAACAAAGCCGCCGCACACAAAAACATCGCACTTTCGCTGGGAATTGAGCCGGTCAGACTTTTGGAAACAGAGAGGATTCAGAAATAGAAAAAAGCGCAGAAAATCTCAAAGCTGAAGTCCTTGAAAGCATACAAAAGGCGTTTTCAAAGATAAAAAATGATTGAGATTAAGAAAAGAAAAAATCACAGACGAGCCACGCAAATTTTATAAAGGAAATGCAACGCCCGTTGTTTTTAAAAGTCGGAATATAAAAAATTCCGCAATCAGTCCTCGTGATGACCGCAGCAGGCTTTTACAGTGATTTTTTCATCTGAAAATTCGTAAACAAGGCGATTTTCTTTGTCGATTCCCTGCTATTGAAAATCACATCTTCCGATATTCTCTTGCCAAAAGCACAGTGCTTGTAAGCGCGGAGCAGGTTGTGGCGAGCGGCTCGGCAAAGAAGATTCCTTCAACACCGAAAAAGAGAGGCAGAACCAAGGCAAGCGGAATCAAAAGAATTATCTTCCGCAGGCAGGCAATAAAAATCGAGACTTTCGCGTTTCCGATTCCAACAAAAGTTGTCTGCGCCGCATTTTGAATCCACATCAGCCACATTCCGGCAATATAAATCGGCAAAAGTTTCTGCTCAATCTGCAAAATCTCGCTGCTGGAAGTAAAAAGAGAGGCAAATCCTTTTGGAAAAAGTGTCGCGCTTAAAACGAGGCAAATTGTTATAATTCCGTTCACCAAAAGCATTTTGCGGATTACTTCCTTTACACGGCAAAATTTAAGGGCTCCAAAATTGTACGAGATTATCGGCTGGACTCCGTTTGCCACTCCCTGCGTCGGAATAAAAATCATCTGCATTACGCTCTGCATAATCGTCATTGCGCCAACGTAAATGTCGCCGCCGTAACGCTGCAGGCCGGAATTGAACACAACAAAAATCGCGCTTTCAGTCGCCTGCATAACAAACGGCGAAGCCCCGAGCAAGCTGATTTTTCTTATCACCTGAAAACTTGGCTTTAATATAGAAGAATTCAGGCGGATTTCTGACTTTTTTGAAGCCAGAAACGAGACAATCCAGACCGCGCTCACGCATTGCGAAATTATTGTTGCAAAAGCCGCGCCTTTCACGCCCATTCCAAGCGCGAAAATAAAAACCGGGTCAAGAATTATGTTCAAAACCGCGCCAATCAGAATTGAAACCATCGCAGTTTTCGCGTGTCCCTGGCAGGTGATGAACGGATTCAAGCCGACCGAAAGCTGCACAAAAATCGTTCCCAAAAGATAGATTGAAAGATAGCCGTCCGCAAAGGGCAAAGTTTTTTCGCTCGCGCCAAAGAACATAAGAACCGGAGTCTTGAAAATCAAAAAGAACGAAGTCAAAAGTGCGGAAAACACAATCAGCATAAAAGTCGCGTTTCCAAGAATTTTCTGGGCGTTTTTTCTTGCGGAAGGGTCAAGCTCGCTTTTTCCAAGCTCAATCGCCGCAAGAGGCGCGCCTCCAGTTCCGGCAAACGCGCTGAACGCCGAAACAAGCTGGATTATCGGAAGGCAGATTCCAAGCCCTGTGAGCGCAAGCGAAGATTCAGAACCAGCGCCAGAAGAAATATGCCCGATATAAATGCGGTCAACAATGTTGTAAAGAACGTTTATCAGATACGCGAGCACAGACGGAAGCGCAAGGCGCAGCATAAGGCGAGAGATTTTTTCCGTGCCAAGCGCGGAATCGTTTATAGGATTTCTTGATTTTTCAGACAGATTTTTTATTTGATTCTGATGATTTTGATTTTCTTGCATAGAAACGATTCTATCACAAATCAAAATCCGATTCCGTAATAAACTGAAGCCACCCAAAAATCGTGCAGGCGCGAAAGGTCAACGCGGATATACCTGTCGTTAGGAATTTTCAGCCGCAAGCCGAAATTCACTTTTTTTACGTATTCCAAAATGCAAAAGCTGTCTTTCAAGTTCCAGATGTCAAAATCATCTTTTTTGTATCCTTCAGGACCGATTCCGCAGCCGCCGTAAACAACGAGATTTTCTGAAAACTGCAAGCCGAGTGAAAATCCAAAAATAACGTCGTAAATTTCGTGAGTTTCATATTTTCCATAGTCGTAAATATATCCGTCGGAATCAGTTTCATAAAAATCTTCCTTGCCCATGCTGAAAAAATCCGCAGAGAAAATGCAGACAAAAGGATGAAAAATTGAAGTCTCCAAAGCCGTTGAAATTCCGAAAATCCAGCCATCGCGTGACCCCACCTCGCTTTCTTCAAAATCGCTTCCGTCAAACTCAATCGGAAGCTGAAATCCCAAAGACAAAACAATTTTGTTAAAGTCCTCATTGCCAGAAAAAACATCAAAAATTCTGCCCAAGCCCCAGTCAAAAGAATGTGCGGGAGGCGAATACGGCCGAGGCGATTTTGACGGATAAACCGGCGGCGTGTAGATTTTTGGAGGAGGCGTTGCCGCGGCAATTTTTTCCGCTGGAAAAGACGTAATGCACAAGGAAGAATCTGGAGGAAGATAAACCTCGCGCCCGTTTTGCACAACTCCATAGCAAATGTACCCCAGATTGTCAGTCCAAGTGGGATCAATCCAAAACCAAGTGCCGTCGCTCCGCTTAATCCAAAGCCAAGCGTGATTTTTCGCAGGTTTTCCTCTTGAGTCAACGTGCGCAGGAAAATATCTTCGGGCATTTTCCTTAACCGGAACTCCATTCATGCTGAAATCGCTTTTTTCTGGAGAAACCGGGTCATACAAAACAATGCAGCTGTTGTCTTTTGAATTTGCCGCAATGTACCATTCATTGTCCGCCATTCCGTTTTGAATGTACCACGAACGATTTTTTTTGATTTCGTTGTAAGCCGCCTGCGCGTAGTCAAAGCAGACTCCGTAAAAAGTATCAGTTTTTGTGCGCGCGCCTGAAACTTTCGCAAAATATTCTCGGAGCATATTCGGAGTGTAAAAATCGTGCGGGTCTGAGCCGCCGCCCCGAGTTTGAGCCGCGTTGTACTGGCCAAGGCACGCAACCTGATACGCCAGATTTTGAATACAGGAAGAGAAACCGTCCGGAAAAACGACTGCAAGCGAAAAAGCAAAAAGAAAAGCGGCAAGAAACCGTTTTTTTGGAAACGAAAGATTTGAAAAATGCGGAAAATGCCGTAAAAACAGCGGAAACGAAAATCCAAGCAATTGAAAACTCTCCAGTGAAAAAAACACGAAGCTTATAGAAATCAAAACTTAAAAGAAAACGAGCGTTCTGTGAAAAAGTTCATCGTCATTGCAGATTCCGAAACCGAGCGAGAACAAATGTTCTCGAGTTCGGAATGACACGCATTTTTCGGAATGACAACGTAATCAAAAAACTCAATCATTTTCCGTTTTTCGGCCGAGATATTTTCCAGTGATTTTGAAAAGCGCAGTCTCAATCTCTTCGATTTTGTAATTTCGCTTCTGGATAAAATCCTTTATAACCATATCGAATTTGCTCACCTCGTCAAAAGCGTAGCCCGCGCTAAAAAGAAGCTGCTCCGTCTGGTCAACCGTCAGATTCATTCCGATTGCAAGCAGAAAAACAGTGTTCTTTTTCGGACGATAATTCGGATTTTTCTGCGCAAGGCTCCTGATTTTTGAGAAAGTTTTTTTGTCAAGTTCGTACAGAGTGTTCTTGTAGATTTGGGAAGGTTTTCCAAGACCGTTCCAAGTGAACTGTGAAATAAAGAAATTCAGAGTTTCACAAAATGTAAGCCTTTTTTCTGGGATTTTCGATTTTAGACAAGTATTGTCAGTCCTTGCGCCAGCATCACGAAGCAGTTTTATTATTTCAGTATAGCAATCGTCCTTGTTGTTCATAATCGCGAAAACCAAAATTGAAGTGCCGTGATTTGTGCAGTAATTCACATCAGCTCCGTTTTCTATAAGAAACTTAACAAATTCCTTGTTTTTGTTGACAACTGCAACCATCAGCGGAGAAATTCCATCTTCGTTAAGAAAATTAACATCTGCACCTTCTTCAATGCATGTTTTCGCATATTCAATAGAATTCAACATAGCCGCCAACATCAAAGGAGAAGTAAATCGTTTCAAAAGATTTTCTTTATTATTATCAATGCGAGCAACAGAGTTTCTTAAATCATTTTCTTTTCTTTCTACCCAATCGTCAGACGGAATAAGTTCTTCAAGATAAATTATAGAGGGATAATAGCTCTTGCTAGTCCAAAAATTTAAAACATATGGATTGGAATCTAACATCATAGACAAACTGCAGCCCAACTCTTCCATTTTTTCACGGACAGATTTCGCAAGATAAGGATTCCACCTCCAATCGGTCAACCTTACGCTGCGGTAGCCAAGCGAGTTGAGTTTTTTGCAGACAACTTTTATATCATCAGTCATAAAATAATGATAACTTTTCCCAAGACTTTCGATGTAGACCTCAACATTTTCAAAAACAATCGGTTCTTTTTTCTCATTTACAGTTTCAGAATTTTCAGACATAAAACAACCTCGATTTTTCAGTTTTTAATAATGTTAAAGCCACACGAAAGAAAAAGGTCGCAAAACGGGAGACTTTGAAAAAGTTGTTACTCAGCGAAAATTTCAAAGCCAAGAGCGGTTGCATATCCAATAAAGTTTTTCATTAAGATGTTTTAATGAGCAATCAAACTCATTCCAATATCATATGTTCTTAACTCTATCTCAGGGTTGTTTTCGCAACGAGCTTTTAAATCTTCGCCAATTTTTCCACAAATAATTAAACCAGTTACTTTTACTCCCCATTTTGCAAAAAGTTTTTTAACATCTTCTAATGGAGATTTCAGTCTTTCCAAAGTATAAACATCCGCCTTTCCTGATTCAAAAATTGCAACAATAACGCTTTTCGCTTTATCATTCTCAAGAATTATAGCTTCATTATTTCGATCTTTTGCTTCTTTACAAATTTTATAACCAGAAAAAAGATTTTCAAGATTTTTCAAAAATACAGCTTTCAATAACTCAAGCTCAATGCGAGGAGTTAAATCAATATCTTTTAAATTATTAGGGAGATTTTCAATTACAAAGTCATTCTTGCAAAACAGAATGTATTGTTTTAAAGCCGCAATCGGTCCGCCTCCAGCTCCTTTCCCAATTTTTTCAAAACATCCACCAGCTCCGTAAAGTCTTTCTAACAATTCCAACTTTTTTATATCATTGCAGTCATAAATAAAAAAAGAAGAATCTGCATTTTTACGATGATGTATGCCAATCTGTTTTAACTGTGAACTGTAAGTCTTAGCTGTATCAATCGATTTTCCAGCTTTTTCAACAAGCCATCTTCTAAAGGTCAATTCTCTTTGTTTTGTAAATTTCATAGAAAACGAAACTCCATCTAAAACAATTTTATAAATCAATAATTGTAAGTTACCACAACCATTTGATTGAACTTACATTCCTCTGGTCTGATTTTTCCTAAATACGGAGAATTCTTCACTTCATCGCCTTTTTTGCTTGGAAGCGCGTAGCGAGAAAGCAATTTAGGAAACTCTTTTACTTCATCATCATTTTCGAATTCTTTCATCAGCTCATCGTTTTCATCAATTTTTTTCCAGCCATGCTTGTCCATTTTGAAAACAGCAACAATCAGTTTATTATAGACGCCGCAAACAAAATCAGCCTCATTCGCTTTTTCCACATCTTTTATTGGCCAATATTTTCGGACACAATCATAAACTGTTTCGCGGCCTACAACTTTTTCGCCTTTTTCTAATTTTCCATATGATTTGTTAATACATACAAAAATCACTTTTCCATTTTTTGAATCAAAGACATTCTGAGACATCATTAACTTCTCCTTATATTTATTAGCGTAATGTTTATATTTTAGCTCATTTTTAGTTAGCGTCAAGCGTATACAAAAACGAAAATCAGGCTTTTAGAATATAAACAATGGACTTACAAGACATTTTTATTAGCAATCTGAAAAGATTCCGCAAGGAGCAGCGCATAACACAGGAAAAACTCGCGGAACTCTGCAAGACGGACACGTCCTACATCGGGCAGATTGAAACGAAAAAAAGATTTCCGTCGCTTTCGTTTGTTGAAAAAATAGCGGCCGCGCTTGAAATTGAGCCTTACAGACTTTATATGCCGCAAGACTCAAAAAGCGACTCGGTTTCAGCCGAAGAACTCAGGCTGATTGAAGAAGAAATCCTGCGGACTTTGCAATCCGACATCAAAAAAATTGTGAAGAAGCACGGAATTTAAGACGCAGGATTTTGATTGTTTTTGATTTTTAGAATTTTGCAGTTCCGCCGACTTTTATAAACGCCGGATAGCCGACTTCAACATTTGCCGCGAATTTTTCAGTGAAGAAATACTGCGCGCCAAGATTCAGTCCGCCATAGAAATTTGTTCCGCTTGAATCAGATGAAGTTTTTGAGCTTGTTCCGCCATAACCGTATATATCGTCTGTCGTAACTTTGTAATCGACTTTCCAGTTGTAGAATTCAAGGCCGAGGCGGAGACCCGCGTAAACATCGAGCTTTTCAACTGGAAGCTGAACGTGGTAGTTCAAAAGCGCGCCGACGTTGATATAGTTCATCGTGCCTTCCCACTTGTATTTTCCGTAATCCCACGACTGGCTTTCGTCCATTCCGTCCTGCGCATATCCGATAAATCCGCCGAATCCGAGAGGAAGCCCGCCGAGCTTTTTTGTGTACTCAACAGAAGCTTCAAGATACGGAACTTTGAGCGAGCCGTCATAAGGCAAAGCCTCAGAATGTGCGGTTACGCCGATGTCGCCGTGAACAATAAAATCGCCTTCCTTGATTCCAGCTCCGTATTCTTTCCAGTCGATTCCTGACTCCGCAGCCTGCGCGACAAACAATGCGCCCAAAAGACAAAATCCAACTGCCAATAGCTTTTTCATAAAAGCCCTCCCATAATTTTGTAATATGCCAGCCGACAGCCTCGCGTAATGAAATAATGAAAGTTTCAAAAGCTAGCTGCCTTGACTAACGATTTACACAGATTATAAGAGTGGACACAAAAAAAAGGTCGCAAAATAAGCGACCTTTCATCTTAGGGGAGTTTTTGTTTTTTGCTTTCTATGCCTTTTTTGCAGCTTCAGACTGCATATCGGCAAGGAAATCGTTCAGGTCAGCCACAACCTCGTCAGGATTAAGACCGTGAACCATCGCCGCTTCCTCCAAAGTTTCCATTTGCGAGGCGAAGCAAGAAATGCAGTGCATTCCCATCATCATAAGCGGCTCCACAAGCTCCGGATGCTTTTCCACAAGCACTGAGACAAGCACGTCTTTTTTAATTTTTTCAGGTTCAGATTTTTCATTCATCTCGTTCATTTTTTATTTTCGCTCTCAGTTTGAAGATTCTTTCGCAGCCGGCAAAGTCACAATTCCACCTGCGGCAGTCAACGGAACATATTCAGGAACTTGGCGGCCGTCCCATTTTTTCGCTTTTTCAAGCTCAATTTCAAGCTCCTTCAGTTTTATTTCAACCTGATAATTCTGCGCGACTTTCGCGTTGTAGTAAGCGAGCGCGTCAGCCTCAACGCGTTTTGCCTCAGCCGCTTTCTGCGCCTTTATAAGCTCTCCCTCAGCGGTCTGCTCCGCGGCTTTTTTAGCCGCCTCAGCCTCGGCAACCTGCTTCTGCGCGTTTGTCTCCGTGAGCTTCAAGTCCTGCTCAGCCTGACGAACCTGCTGCGTTCTGTTCATCGTCTCTTTTATGTTCTTGTCAAAGTCATCGCTCCAGTTCCAGTTGGAAATTGTAAGCTGCGTAACTTCAACAGGATATTCAGAAAGCTTTGCGGAAAGATTCGCCTGAACCGCCTGCGTAATCTTGTCCTGATTTTCAATCAAGTCATAAATCGAATATTTTCCGACAGCTTCCTTTACAGAAGAAATCAGGCTTTTTGTAATCGCATTCTGCAAAATCGACTCGCTGTATTTTTTAACTGCGTCCATAAGGCGCGCGTCATCATATCTGTAAAAAACCGTAACTTGCGAAGCGACAGTCTGCATATCCTTTGTGATTGCTCCGTCCTCGTCAACAGAAAAATTCACGTTCATTCCCTTTGGAACAATCGAGTATCTTTTTATCACGCTGATAAACGGAATGTGATAATGCATTCCCGGCTGCAAAACATCGCCTGAAACTTCGCCGAGCTTAACTTCAATTCCGCGCTCGTTCGGGCCGACAACTGTAATCGAATTGTAAATAAGAGCCGCAAGCACCGCGATAACAATGATAATCACAAAAGGCTTCTTGCCGACTTTTTTCTTCGCATTTTCTGCCATAAAATTCTCCTAAAATCAATGGGGAAATCTAAATCTCCACAATTTGGCTTTTTAATAGAATAAATATACAGAACTTTTTATAGAATCGCAAACAAAAACATTCTATAATTTATTTATGCTGCATTTTATCGTGAATATCCGCGGAGGAAGCGGAAAAGCGTTTCTCAAATGGAACAAAATCCAGAAAATTCTTAAAGACAAAAATATCGAATACAAAACGCACGTTACGCAGAGAGCTGGACACGCCTCGCAAATCGCGCGCGAGCTTTCTCTTTCCGATGAAAGCGACATCCGGCTTGTGGTTGTCGGCGGAGACGGAGCGTTAAACGAAGTTATAAACGGAATCGGAAAGAACGAAAAAGGCGAAATTCAGGCGGAAAACTTCTCAAAAATCAAAATCGGGCTGGTTCCGACAGGAAGCGGAAACGACTTTAGCCGGGGAATGAAAATTCCGCGTCACAATCCCCAAAAAGCTCTCGAGAAAATTCTTAATTCAGACGGAAAACAGAAAATCGACTTGGGAATGGCGACAATTCTTGACGAAAATTTTCCAGATGAAAGCTCCCGGAGCAATCTTTTTGCAATCAGCTCAGGATTTGGTCTCAACGCGATTGTTGGAACTGGAATCAACACAGCGAAAATCAAGAAAATACTGAATTTTATTCACTTGGGGAAGCTCAGCTACGGATTCTACACGATTCAGACGCTCTTCACGATGAAAACTTATTCAGTGAATCTGAAATTTGACGATGAAGAGCCGAAGCCGTTCAAGAAAATGATTTTCCTTGCGAATATGAACCTGAAAACCGAGGGCGGCGGAGTTCCGATGAATCCAGAGGCAAAGGCGGACGATGGGAAAATTTCAATCTGCATGGCGCACGGCGTTCCAAAAATTATGACTTTCTTCTTCTTTCCATTTTTGATTCTCGGACTTCAAAAAAATCTTCCGGGATTTTTCCTCAAAGACTGCAAAAAGCTCGAAATCGATTCCGACAAGCCGTCAGTTCTTCACACCGACGGAGAATTCAGGGGAAATGTAAAAAGAGTCCGCTGGGAAGCCCTGCCAAGTGCGGTTTCAATTTTAATTTAGCAAGTAAAAAAAACGGCTGAGCTATCTAAAAGCGTTGCCGTGATGAATTTCATTCAGCGTCGGCGTGACTGCAAAAAGTTCACAGCAAAATGCGAAAGCGCAATCATTCCGGCGGTCATTCCCAAATATTCTGCCACGCACACAAAAATATTCGGCGCGGAAAGTTTCCATGCGTTCTGCCAGAAAAGATAGACGTAAAGCTGGCTGTGGACAATGCAAAAGATTCCGAGCGCGAAAACAAAAATCCACAGAATCTGCAAGGATATAAAGCGCGCTGATTTTTTTCCGTCGCCAGATTTTTTGCCATTTGCCGCCGTTTCAAGTTTTTTCAGCTTCGAATGAAGATGAAGCCCCAAGTGAAAGCCCATCACCAAAAATCCCCAGGAGCATGAAAAAGTGTGCAGCGGCCGGCTCCAGAAAGTCATATTATTAATAGAAGAAAACGCAAAAACCGCTCCGCTCATCATAACCGAGCTGAACGCCATCAAAATCATCAGAGCAAACAAAAGCCACGCTGTCGCGCTGAACAAAATCCGCACGGAATTGTATTTTCCGCGCAGTGCCGAACGGTAAAAGCCGCCGTTCAAAATGTG
>CAKUTI010000044.1 GCA_934691925.1 uncultured Treponema sp.
GAAATAAAGTGGACCTGATGAAGATTCTGAACTTCGTTCAGAATTTCGTTCAAAATTGCTTTTAGAATTTTTCTCAGAGCATTTTTCGGAATCAGAATCGCTTTCGGAAATCCGTTCTTTGTTGTGTTCGGAATTATTTTTTATAGAAGAACCTGAACTTTTTTCATCGTTGTCTGAAAAATCTGAACCACTTTGAAAATCAGGAAGAATATGCGCTCCGAATTCAGTTTTTTCATATTCTGGGAGCTCGGTTCTTGAAAGTCCGGCTTTAGCGAATTTCTTTTCTGAAAATTCATCGCTCGCAGATTCCGTTTTTGGAAGCTCTATTTTATCGAGTTCTGTTTTTGAAAGCTCTTTTTTTTGAAGCTCGTTTTCCGAAAAATTGAAAGGAATAAATTTTTTGTATTCAAGAGAAATTTTCGGCTCCAAAATTTCAACATCATCAAATTTTTTCAGAAGTTTTGAAATCACTTTGTCGTTTTCGTCGGGAGAAAGAGCGCAGGTCGAGTAAACCATAAATCCGCCCGGAGCCAAAATCCGCCACGCAGACGACAAAAGCGCCCACTGAGACACGGAAAGAGTTTTTATTCTTGACGGAGACCATTCGCTTAAATATTTCGGGTCGGCAAGAACGTGGCGTTCAGAAGAGCAAGGTGCGTCGAGCAGAATTCTGTCAAACAAATTTTGAGATTCAAGGCAGAGTTTTGCGCCGTCCTTGCAGGAAGTTTTCACACGCGAGCTGATTTCTTCAGAAAGGCAAGTCTGAACCGTTCTGTCGAGCCGTCTTTTTCTTTCTGGCGAACGCTCGTTTGAAAAGAGAATTGCGTCATCGTCCATATTAGAAGCCAAGACAAGCGTTTTTCCGCCTGGAGCCGCGCACATATCAAGGATTTTTTTTGCGCCTGACAAAGGAAGAGAAACCGCCGCGCGAACGGAAGCCGAGTCGAGAAAGTAAGATTCCGCTCCGCCCGCTTTCCATTCAACGTAGTCAGGACTTTTTGAAAATGCGGCCTTTATTTTTTGCCAGCGTTCGCCGAAAAGCCCCGCGTAATAAGATTCGAATCCTTCCGCTCCGCTAAGTTTTTTTGCCCTGTCTTTTTGCTTCATTTTATTTCCCCGATTTTCTGATTTTAGATGATTTTTTCGTTTCTGCTTGAACCAATTGCAAAATCAAAATGATTTTTTGCCGTTGTTTCGTCCGCAGCCGCAAGATTTTCTATTTTTCAAGATTTTTTATCGAAAAATTTTCCACCGAACGCTTTTTCATTTTTCGCTTTTCAAAGAATTTTGCCCTTCAACAAAAAATTTGTCGAATAAATCTAAGTCAAATTCTGGATAATTCTTGTTCACAGAAACTCTAAAAGAGAAATTTTCATCATTTTCTGTCTCTGATTTTTTTGATTTTTTTTCATCATCAGGATTTTCTTCTGCGAATTTTGTCTCTTCAAGCAAAAGAATTCCGCACTTGATTTTGAATTTCACAACGTCACAAACCGCATCGTCAATCTTTTTCGCAAACTCGGAATCTTCAAGAGATTTCTTGAAAAGAACAGAAGCGGCAGAGCCAAAACGCTTTTCAGAAAGCATAAGAGCGTCGATTCCAGCCTCAATCGCCTTTACAGACGCAATTTCAGGCGGAAATCCGTTCTCAGAAAGCGCGCCCATAAAAATGTCGTCGGAAATAATAAGCCCCGAAAAACCAAGCCCGCCTCGCACAACATCGCTCACCCAAAATTTTGAAAGGCAGGACGGCACATCGCTTTCAGAATAAGACTCGTCGTCTGAAACAGAAACGCAAGCATGGCTCATCAAGACAGCGGAAGAAAGCGGCAAAAGATTTTTAAACGGAGACAAATATTCGCTTTCAAGTTCCGCTTTTGTAATTCTGATTTTCGGAAGTCCTGTGTGAGGGTCTGTGCCAGAATTTCCCGGAAAATGCTTTAGCGAAGTCAGAATTCCGTTAGATTCATAAGAAGAAATCTCGTTTTTTCCATATGAAAGAACTTTTTCAGCGTCTCCGAACGTCCGCATTCCCAAAAATTCGCTGTTTGAAGCGTTTTCAGTCTCCACGACAGGCGCGAGGTTCAAGTTGATTCCAAGAAGCCTCATCTGCTTTGCCTGCGCAGTGTAAATTTTTGAAGCCTTGTCCGCGCTAAATCCGCTGGAAATTTTCTTCTGGCTTGGAAGCGCGCTCGTCAGATTTCGCAAGCGGCTCACATCTCCGCCCTCCTGGTCAACCGCAATGTACGGCGGAACAAGATTATTTTGAACGTAAAAATCGTGGATTGACTTTATAAATTCATAAGTTTCAAGCGGGTCTTTTGAAATATTGTATGAAAAAAGCAGAACTCCGCCCGGCACAAGCGGCTTTTTTTGAGCCAAGCCAAAACTTGCCGGAACATTTTCCACGCTGTGAAAAGTTTTGTTTCCATCAACATTCACAAAAAAAAACTCGGAAAATTTTTCTTCAGGCGGAAGCAAAGCGACAAAATTCTTAATTGCAAGCGATTTCGCCTCCTCGATTTTCTGGCTTTTCAGCGCGATTTTTTCCTCATCTGAAAGTTTTTTTGAGCAGGAAAAAAGAAAAAACGACGAAAAAATCAGGAAAAAAGAGAAAAGAAAAGTTTTTTCACTAAGATTTTTTAGTCTAGCTGTCAAAGACGTTGACGATTTTAACGGTTTTTCCGCAGGAATTTCATTCCGATTTCTTGTAAAATTTTTGATAGATTTCATAAAACGCAAAAATTGTAATGAAATTCTGAGGATTTAGGAATATCAAACGCATTTCATAGCAAGTTTGGAACAATGAAAAACATACGTCATTGCGAGCCGCAAATGCAAGCCATTCCGAATTTATTTCGGAATCTGCAAAGAAAACGGAGCATGACATTTTCTCCTCGCAAACTAAAAAAATCAAATATGATAAAATCAAAAGCATGAGAAAAATTACGATTATTACGGGCGCAAGCTCCGGGCTGGGTGCGGAATTTGCAAGGCAGATTTCAAAAAAATTCAAAAATCAGGACGAAAAACGCGAGATTTGGCTGATTGCGCGGAATGCAGAAAAACTTGAACGCGTAAAAAGCGAGATTTACGAAACACGTGAAGCAAACAAAAACGACGCGAATGAAAATCACAAAACTGATTCAGCCAGCGAAATCGCAGAATCTGCAGAAAATGAAAAAAATCTGAACAGCACAGGCAAAGAAATCGCTGAAAACGAAGGCGAAAAAAAACTAGGCAATGCCAAATTCGCAGGATCAGCAGAATCTACCGAATCAGCCAAAAACGCAGAAAATCTTGAAGTCAAGACGATTCCGATGAACATTTCTGGAAAAACCGGCGTTCTTGCGTTCGAGCTTTTCTTGGAAAAAGAAAAATCCGCCGGCGACTTTGAGATTGAAAATCTTTTGAACAATGCTGGATTCGGAACTTACGGACCGTTCATCGAGACTCCAACCGAACGCGAAATGGAAATGGTCGAGCTTAACTGCACCGCGCTCACAGGAATCTGCGGCAAGGCGATTCCGTTCATGAAAGCCGGAAGCGGAATCATAAACGTTGCCTCGCTCGCCTCTTTTATGCCACTCGGAAATTTTGCGGTCTACGCGGCTACAAAGGCATATGTCTTAAGCTTCAGCATTGCCCTTGCGGCAGAACTAAAAGACAAAAAAATCAAGGTTACGGCTCTTTGCCCAGGCTCTGTAAGCACCGGCTTTGCGAACGTGGCTTCAAACGGCGCGAGAAAGGAAGTCCTGCACGGAAAAAGCCCCGAAAAAGTCGTGCGCCACTGCCTCGCCCGCTATGAAAAAAGAAAGCTGCTCGCTCTCTGGTCTCTAAAATGGAGATTCACAGCGTTCATGAGCAGATTTTTCGGAAGATACGCCTGCGCGCGCGCCACATTTCTCTTCAACAAGCGGCCGTACAAAAAAGATTAGGGAACAGAGCGAACGAAAAAGCGTTCGAGTTCAGCATGACAATTTTTTTGTTCGCATAACAAAACTTGTTCCAAAAACGCCGCGTCCGCTGATTTTCCGCGTCCGCTTTTACCGCAGAATCTCGTTCTCATGCTCGAGCCGCCATTTTATGCAGCGGTTGAGATAGTCCACGTAGTCGGCGTTCTTGCACATTCCTTTTCCGGCTGTGTCAGAGATTTTCGCCACGTCCTGACCGTTGCATTTTGTGACTTTCATAACGATGTTCAAAGGCTCGTCGTCGGTGTCGTTTGCGATAAAAGTTCCGATTCCAAAAGCCACGTGCGCCTTGTCCTTGAAATACTTGTAGATTTTTGTGGCGCGCTCAAAGTCAAGGGAATCGCTGAAGAGAAGCGTTTTTGTATGCGGGTCGATTCCGAGAGACTTGTAATGATTTATCATCTTGTCTCCCCAGACAAAAGGGTCGCCTGAGTCGTGGCGGACTCCAGAATACAAAGTGGCATAAGTGAGCTGGAAGTCGCGCAGGAAGCAGTCGGTCGTGATTGTGTCAGTCAGGGCAGTTCCGTTCAAAACTCCGTATTCCTTTACCCAAGCGTCAAGCGCGAACCAGTTTGAATAAGCCGGATTGTGCTTGTGGTTTCCCTGGCCAGCGCACATAATCCACTCGTGAGCCATTGTTCCAACAGGTGTTACATTGTGTTTTTTTGCAAGATAGACGTTTGAAGTTCCCACAAAAGTTGACGACGCGAATTTGCTGGAATTTTCCTTTAGTTTCTGAACAGCCAAATCCTGAGCTTCCTCGGAAAGACGGCGGCGCAGCCCGAATTCGCTGAAAGGTCCGATTGAATACGAGCCGTCAATAAGCATTTCGATTTTCTTGTCGAGCCGTCGCTTGAAAGACTCAAAAAGCTTGTCGTAGCTGTCAGCCATTCTAAAGTAAACCTCGTTCACAATCGCAAGGACTGGAATCTCGTACATTGAAGTGTTGAGCCAAGTTCCGCAGGCCTCAAGCGTAAGTCCTGAAGGTCCGTCGTTTGAAATCTTGAAGTCTTCAAAACGCGCGTGCCAAAGCCGAAGAAAATCCACGTAAGAGCCTTTTATCCATTTGATTTTGTCAAGATAAGAAAGCTCGTTCTCAGTGAAAGAAAGCTGGCAGTAAAGTTTAATCTGCTCCTTTATCTCGTCAACCATTTCCGCAGTGAATTTCACATCCTGATTGCGGCACTTGAAGCTCCAGGTTGTCTTGTATTCTGAAAACTGATGATAAATCGCCTGCCCCATCGAAAATTTGTAGGCATCTGTTGAAAGAAGGCTTGTAATAATCGGCTTGAATCTTGCCATATTTTCTCCTAAAAAAAGTCAATGAGAAAATTTCAATTTTCGATTTGACTTTTTACGCTGTTTCGCAACAGAGTGAGAAACAGCAGTTAATAATAAAGTTTGCAACGCAAACTTTTAAATAAAAACTTTGACGCTATTTTTGGCAAAGTTTTTATTATTTCTCCTAAAAAAGTCAATGAGAAAATTTCGATTTTCGATTTGACTTTTTAAATGAAATTCTTTTCGGCGAAGAAAATATTTCCGCCAAAGAAAATAAAATTGCGCGTCCAAATTAAGATTTCAGAAATTAAGATTTCAGAAATTCAGATTTCAGAAATTCAGATTTCAGAAATTCAGATTTCAGAAATTCAGATTTCAGAAATTCAGATTTCAGAAAAATCAGATTTCAGATTGAACGCAATGAAAAAGATTTTATCACGGAAGATAATCAAAATCTATGTTTTCACGTTTGAGCGAATTTAGAATGTGGATTTTTTCCGAGTAATTTCCGCCGGTCAGGTCGAAAAGTTTTCTGCGCGCGTTTTTTCTCCCGGAATTGTCCTGATAAGCGCAAGTGCAGGTCTGAGAATTCCAGCCGCTCTCAATTGAATGTTTTATGATTTCATCGACAGGAACATAATAAAGCGGCCGCGCAAGTTTTACAGGATATTTTTGATATTTTAGAACCGCCGGCATTGCCTCGAGCTTTCCTTTTGCCGTCATATTCATCAAAAGAGTTTCGAGAACGTCGTCGATGTGGTGGCCAAGCACAACCGTGTCGAATCCGTTTTTTATAGCGTAGTTCAAAAGCTCCTTGCGACGCTGGTTCGAGCACCAGTAGCAGCTCATCTTGTGTCCGTCGTGAAGCCGGGCAAGCGTGTTCACCTGCAAAGTTTCAAGCGGAATCTGCCATTCATCGAATTTTTTCTTAAGCTCAGAATTGAAAGGATTCGCAAAGTCAGTCTGAATGTAAAGCGCGCACACCGAAAATTTCTTCTCGCATGTCTTGTGCTGATTTTTATGGCTTGAATTAAACCTTTTCAGCCGGTTTCCGAAATATTCAGCGAGCAAAGTCGAGTCTTTTCCGCCGCTCGCGCCGAGCAAGATTCTCGCCCCGTCTTTTAGCTCTGAGTCGAGCATATTGTAATCAAAAATCGCCTTGTCAATCAGACTGAAAATCTTTGGCTGCCCCATTTTTGTCTCCGAAAATCTTCGCGCGGAAAGTTTTTATTCTTCAATTTTCGCGATTTTAGCCTCTCGGCACAAGTTGGTATCCGCCCCTGCAAATCCGCAAAAGCTCGTAGCTGCACTCGATTTTTGAAATCGACTTTCTGAATCTTGAAACGTAAGCGTAAACTCCGTTTTTCCGCTCACGCTCAATTTCGTTTTTAATCTGGATTTTCAGGATTTCAGCGATTTCTTCGATATAAACGATTCGCCTGCGGTTTTTGAAGAAAAAATCGTAAAGAAGATTGTTCACAGGAGTGAGCATGATTTTCGGCTTTAGCAATGGCTTTTCATCGGATTTTTGGATATTTGATTCTGATTTTGGTTCGTTTTGAATTGCGTTTTTGTTTTCATCACAAAATGCTGTCTGAATTGGATTATGAATTGCGTTCTGGCAAATCGGCAAGTCTAAGATTCTGCTTATTTTCTCAAGATAAGGAATAAGATTGTGGCAGCCAGGCTTGTCAAAGCAAAGCTCGATTTCCGAAAGCCATTTTGCAGTTCGAAGCGACTTTGGAACATCTCCGTCAAGAAAAACAGCGGGAATTTCACGGTCAAAATCGCGCAGAAACCGGAAAATAAAATTCTTGAATCTTGAAAAATATTTTCCGTCGATAATCACAAAGTCTGGCAAAATTTTTCCGGAAAGAAAATCCGTCACAAAATCCGGGATATTCTCATAAAAAACGCTTTCATCCGCCTCCGAGCAAAGAATTCCGCAAAACGCCTTGTAAAAAAGACGGTTCTCGCTTGCAAAAACAAATTTCATAAAACTGATAACCTCTGACCCTCACGAAAATTATCGGCAAAACACATAAAAAGATGAAAAAAGAGTAAGATTTTTTTTGTTAAAAATTAAGGCTGAGTAATTCAAATAAAAACACACGTCATTCCGAACGCGAGAACTTTGTTCTCGCTTAGATTCGGAATCTATAAACAAAAAAGCGGCTGAATATAAGCAAATACGTTCTAATCCAGGATGATGAAAAACTGCGCTAGCAATTCTTAATTTTGAATTATGAATCGCTTACGGGTTCAGCTCCCATTCGCCGTACTCGTCCACGATTTCGGTCTTCATGCTTGCCAACGGCCGCCATGCCACGCTGATTGAAAAATACGGGCTGTAGTCGTAGTATTTGCCCTTGCTTGAGTCGTAGCCGGTCTGGCTTGAGCTGTACATATAGCGCGGCTTTATCGAGAACGAGCAGTTAAAGTCCCAGTCGTCAAGCTCGTGGGTAACATCAATCTTGAAAGTCTGAATCTTGAATCCGCTTGAAGTGCGTTTCGTTGTGTCGTCAAATCTGAAAGAATCTATCAAATCCTGCAAAAAATTCCGCTCGCCGTTTCCTTTGTAATACGACTGATATTCGTCTTCCGAACAGAAATATCTGAAAATCTGGCTGTTTTTTGTCTCCGCGCTGAAAGAAATGTTCAAGAAATCATTGATTTTGAACGTGAGAGCCGGAATGAACTTGAAATAGCTGTTTGTCGGGCGCAAGTCGTCGTAGACAACGCTTGTCGAAAGAGAAGGCGCAAGCGAGACTTTGTCGCTTAGATATTTGAAAGTTTTTGTTCCGCTTGAATAGGCAAGGCTTGTCTGGTAAGGCTGAAATTCCTTTTCGCCGGTCGATTTCCAGCCTGAGTCCGAGTCGAATTCGTAGCTTGTCGTGTAAGACCAAGTTTTTGCGGCCTGAAGCCCGAATCCTGAGAGAGCGAATTTAAGCGAATCCTTTTCCTCCTCTTCCATATCGTAAACATAGCTTTGGGTAAATTTGAGCTTGCTGTTGAAAAGCGAAAGAGACGCGGTCTGAGTGAAATCCTCTTTTTCCCAAGTGTCGTCTGTGGAACTTGTCTGCTTGATTCCAGTTCCAGCCGTCAAAGTCAGATAAGGAAATCCCAAAGTCAAAGTTCCCTTGTATTCGTCAACCTGCGGAGGCAAAGTCGAAGTCAGGGAAAGTTGCTGAGTGAGCTTCTTGTCGAATTCGCTAGCCGCAAGAACGATGTTCAGATTGTGCGTTGTAACGCAGTCCTCGTCAGTCAGGTCAGTTGTAAGATAAGTCCACTGCGGGTCGTCAATGTCGGAATCGGTGTCGTATTCAAGCTCGAGCATTTTTATCGTCGTGTTCCAGGTGATTGAAGTGTCGGAAAAATGCTTTGTGAGATGAAACGGCTTTAGCGTGAGCGCGTTCGTGTCGGTCAAGTCGAGTTTTCGCGCAGCGTAGTCGGTTTTCTTGATTGAATTTGCGGAGCTTTCTGTGTAGCCGCCCTCGGAAGTCGTATCGGTGATTTTAAGATAAGGATGCTTCTGGTAAACAGGATTGAGCGTGAAAGTGTCGGTCAAAGTCGCGAAATTGCCACGGTAGCCGATTTTGCTCGTCAAAGTCGTTGGAGCTTTAAACTGAATGTAAGTTGACTGCATATTCTGCCAAGAAAAATCGTCCGGCTGGGTAAGATTTGCAGAAGAGTAAGAAAGCTGCGAAGTAAAATCAGGCGAGACAGAATATCCGAGATTGTAGGAAATTCCATCAAGAGATGTTGTTGAAAAGCTCGGAGACGAAAGCGAAGGAAGCGCAGTTTCCGCAAGAACAGGTTCGTTTTCAAATTCTGGAGAAGCGGAATCTGCGGAAGAAGATTCGCTTGAATTGCCAGAAGAAAAATCACTTGAATCACTCGATTTGGAATCGCCAGATTCAGAATCTTCAGCCCCGAAATCTTTTGATTCAGAATCAGTGCTGCCAGAAATTGAATCGGCAGGTTCGGTACCGCTTAAATTTGAAGCAGATTTTGATTCGTCAAGCTCCTCTGGAACTTTTAATGAAAGATTTGAGCCGGAAGAAGCAGAATTTTTTTCCGTTGAAGGAATCTGAACCAAATTTCCCGCAATTTTCGTTGAAATCTTGAACGGAGTTACGGTCGAAGGATAATAGAATTTCCTCTCCGGCGTGTAAGTCGCCCAACTCGAGTCAGAAGCGTACTCGCTACGGCTTGAAAGTGCGGTGTTCGCTTTTGAAGAGTAAACAACGGACGAAGAAAAACTTGAAACCGCGAAAGTCGTAACAAAAGGATTGAAAAAATCTGGAACTTTGAAAGACTTGCTTCCAGAAAGCGACCACGTGTAAGAGGAAATTTCCGTAACGTCGTCATCGTCGCTGCTGTCTGTTCCGCCGCCGCTCATCGCGTAGTCAATCCAGTCCATCGTCTCGGCGCGAGTTCCAAAATCGTCAGAAAAATAAGGATCTGAATAAACAGGAAGCGAAAGGGTCAGGCTGAAAGGCTTTGCGAGAGTTGCCTTTAGGTTCGCCTGAAATCTAAAAGGATACTTTTTCCCCATAAAATATCCGCTGTCAGAAATCACGTCGCCCGAAGAATTTTTTGAAAGATAGACGCTGTTACTTTTAAAGACCGTGTTGCTGAAACCAAGCTTCAGGGCTGTCTCAAGAGATGTGAGATAAGTTCCGGGCTTGAATGCTCCGTCAAATCCGACCATCGCGCCAAGATTCGCGTAATAGTCCGCCATAACCTTAAAATAAGACGAAGTGTCGCCTGTAAAATCCTCGTCAAGATTGTGAAGAACCAAGCCCTCGCGACGCTGCTCTTTCATTGAGCCGGTGTTCATAAAGCTGAAAAAGTCGATTTTGTCAGTTGAGTCGCTGCTGTC
>CAKUTI010000045.1 GCA_934691925.1 uncultured Treponema sp.
CTTCCGGAATCTCTCGTCCTTTTCTTCTTCGATGTACTTTTTTGCACGCTCAAGAATTTCTGATTTTTCCATAAATGTTCCCCTTATAAAAAGTCAAGATTAAAACTTCAGTTTTATGATTGACTTTTTAAGCACATTCGCAATGAAAATGAGAATGTGCAGTTGATAAGAAAGTTTGCAACGCAAACTTGTGAATAAAAACTTTGACGCTATTTCAGGCAAAGTTTTTATTGTATTCTCCTTTTTAGTGATTTATTTTGTCAGCTGGTCAGCTTTCAGAATCATTTTTGTCTCCCATTCCAAAAGTTTTCTTTCCATCTGCGAATTTTTGCCTTTAACGTCGCACATCACGCGGAAAACCGGCTCTGTTCCGCTTCCTCTCATCCAGATGAATGCGAGCGGATTTTCATTTTCATCGTAAAATATGATTTTTAGTCCGCCTTTGCCGCTCACAGAATAGTCAGCGATATTTTTTGTTTCCTTTGTTCCGACAGTTGCATCTGCGACATAAGAGCAAATTCCGTATTTTTCGTAAAGCGTTTCTTTTTGAATCTTCCACTGGTTTTCAAAGATTTTCTGGAAATTTGATTTCAGTTTTGCGTGGTCCGATGATTTTATGTGAAGAATCGCCCTATCCTCTGCGACTCCAGTCGTCGTGTAGGCTGGAAGAGAATTTATAACGTCAAGAAGAGTGAAGTCGTCGCGGTATTTTTCTTCCTGCCCGCTGAGCGAGCACCAAAGATGGAAGAGCCCTTTCACATACGAGCCGTTTTCGTCAACAGAATCCCTGATAACGAGAAGCTTAACCAGCGCGAAAATTGTGTTGAGCGGGTCTCGCACTGCCGCCGGGTGGGTTATGTTTCCGCCGTTCGAGCCTTCGCCCAGAATCCGCACAGTGTAGCCTTCTTTTCGTTTTTCGCGCGCAAGGTTCACAACATTTGCCTCGCCAACTTCCGCACGGAAAACTTCCGCTCCGAATGCTTTTGCAATCTCTTCAATTCTCATTGATGTCGGCCCGTTCACAGCGACCGCAAGTTTTTCGTCCTTGTCGCTGTTGGAATGACACTCCCATGCAAGCTCCGAGAGAACTGAAACTGCGAAAACTTCCTGCGCCTGAAGAACCTGAGCCTCTTTTTCCTGTTCGTTCCAAAAAACGATGTTTCCTCGGTCGCCGTCGCAGTCAGGCATATAGCCAAGCACGGCTTCTGAGCGGCCGTCCTCGTGGAGTTTTTCCATTTCTGCCGCGCACCAGATTAGGTTGTCTGCCTCTGGAATAATCGCGTGGACGATTTCGCCCGGCTTGTTGTTGATTGCATAAAACGAAATTCCACATTCCTTGAAAAAATCTGCATCAATTGAAAGAGTTCTTGCCGAGCCGTTCATGTCGGCAACAATTCCGATTGGATTTGAAAGGACATTCTGCCTGATTGTCGCGAAAAGCTTGTTTTGCGCCGCGATTTTGTCTGTTCCGGCGATTGTCATTTTCGCAAAATTTCTGTAAGTGCTTGCAGCCTCTCGAATTACAGCCACGCTTTCTGTAAAGACCCAGTCCAAGTCTTCAAGCTCGCATTTTTCTGCAAGATTTTTGATTCTTTCGATTTCCTCGTCTGAATGGCATCTTCTGTTGAATCCTTCAACGAGTTTTGCGTTTTCCTGAGCGCAGAGAACTCCGCCGTCGTTCAAGCCGAATTTTATTCCGTTGTGCCCGATTGGATTGTGGCTTGCGGAGATGTAGACAAAAGCGTCGGCAGTCCGGCTGAAAGCCATGATTTCAGGAGCCGCGATTATTCCAGCGTAGCTCACGGCGATTTTCCGCGCCATAAGGACTTTCAGCATGGCTTCTGCGATTGCAGGCCCGGTCGGTCTCGTGTCTATTCCTAAAATTACTGTCGGAGATGATTTTTTTTCAAGAATGTAGTCGGCAAAAGTGTCAGCCGCTAAAAATGCTATTGTATTGTTATTTTCGCCAATGTCTGATGTTGTGTCGGTTTCGTCGCCTGAAATGGCAAAGACTTTTCGCCATCCAGATGCGGAAGTAATCATATTGTGTTCCATATTTCTCGATTCTACCACGGAATCAGTGCGGATTCAAATTTATCTTGATGGCGTGGCGACTTTGTCGTCATTCTGAACTCGAGCAGCAAACTGCTCGCTTTGATTCTGTATCTGCTAAAATCTTTAAAATTGTTTTACAAAAAATCCGCCATTCTGAACTCGAGTTTTTTTAATTTTTCCTGAAACAAATTCCCGAATGTCGATGAATCTTTGCTAAAAAAATCTGCCGTCTGTTTTGGAAAATTATCTTGCTTCAATCGTGTATGTCAGCTGCTTTTCCTTTCCAAGAATATCCTGAACGACCACCGAGACTGTGTTTTTTCCACGCGGAAGCATGATTTCGCCCAAGAAATGGCTTTGCGCGTTCGGATAGACAAAATCTGCGGAATAAGTTTTCTTTCCGTTCACGCAAATCCTTCCGTCCTTGTTAATCAGCGTGTCGTAAGTGATTGAGTCCGCTGCCGCTCCGTTCACAAAAACCGTCGTCTTGTACGGCATCGCGATTTCCTGCCGCTCTCTGTAAAGAAGATAAGTTCCAACCTGAAGGTTTTTTGTTGCGTTGAACTCGAATTTCTCGCCTTTCTTGTTCACTGCCGAAAGATTTTTGATTGTAAGCTCCAGCTCGTTTCCGATTCTCGGCATTAAAATACGCGGATTCACGTAAGTCTGGTTTTTCAAGTCCAGAACTTGAAATTCAAGGCACGCTTCGCCTGTCTGCCAGCCCGAATTGCTTGTTGTTCCGAGCTTTGTCCCAGATTCAATTTCCGTTGTGTTAAAAAACTCGTCCTGATTTTCATCTTCAAGATTCGCGTAAACCGTCGCGAGTTTGTCTTTGTGCGAGATTATAACCGCGTTTCCGAGCGTGGAGTCAAAAAGGTCGTCCTCGTCGTGCTCGGCAAGAACCGCAAGAACCCGCCCTGAGTCCGCAGCCTTTACTTCCTTGCTTTCAGAAAAGACAAGCGAAGTGCTGATTGTTCCGCCGCGAAGCTGCCCGAAATACGAGTAAAATGAGTCCGACATGATTTCGTTCTGCGGCCAGTCAAAAGCTGATATTCCTGAAAGCGACAATGCCAAAGCGCCGAAAAAAACTGCCTTTCTTGCTTTCATAATTTCTATTTTCTCCATTTTTTTATTTCAACTTAGTTGTGTCCGATTCTGATTTTCGAGATTTTTGTGTCGCGCCCGACAAAAAGCGAGCCGTCTTTTGCCGCAATGCACGCGCTTGAAGCCTCAAAGCTGAAAGAGCCTGCAAGAACGCCGAATCCTTCCACGACAGAAACTGTGTAAGTTCCGTTTTCCTTGCTCAAAATGAACATTTCGCGTCCGTCGTCAGATTCCTTCATCGAAAGAACTCTGCCTTTTATCGGAATCATCGTGTCTTTAAGAGATTTCAGATTTACAAGTCCAACGCCGTCAGCCGAAGCGTAATAGACTTTTTTCTCGTCCCGCGTGAATTTCACAACGATCTGCCTGTTAAGCTCCTTGTTCATCGTCTTGTAAAATATAATAGAAGAATTTGAACCTGTTTCCTTTGAGAATTTCTTCGAGACAACAAATCTCTGGTTTTCCTGTCCTGAAAGCGTCGCCGTATAACTAGCCGAGTCTGAAATCGCAGCTCCGTAAATCACTTCGTACGCGCTTCCGCCCGGTTTGTACTGCTGGATAATTTCTCCGTCGTTGTTGAACGCAATCACATTTCCGTCCGCGAATCCAGAAATCACGCCGCTTTTTGAAGCTGAAAACGCGATAACTGGAGTTGAGCCTTCGTAAAGCCATCTTTTGCTTCCATCATCGTTCAGAACTTCAAACGCAGAGCCGCCCGGCAAGAAAATACATTTTTTTTCTTCTGTGAAATACGGAAATCCTGTTTGAAAAATTGTGCCTGTTTTTTCTCCGTCAGGCGCGAAAAAGTCGATTTTATCTGAATCCGTTCCGTAAACCGCATATGAATTCTGGCTCACGGTCGCCTTGTAAGGAAACGAAATCTTGTTCAAAAGTTTTCCGTCCGCCGAAACGTAGCCTAAAGTCTGGCCGAGCTTGAACGGCACCGCCGCTGAAAAGTCAAGCTTGCTTTTTTCTTCCGCGTCTGGCACAGCCTCAATTTCAGTGTCGAGCGTCCATTCCGGCGAAAGCTGAATCTCCTTTGAAAGCGGCTTCGCGGCAAAAATTATGTAAACGATTATAAAAGCAATGCAGATTGGAGTGATTAAGCGGGATTTTTTAGTCATAAAAATTATTATAGAAAAAAACTGAAAACTAGGAAATAGGATTGAAAACGCGCGTTGTTTTGAACAAGGCCTGTCATTCCGAACTCGAACAGGTTTCTGTTCGCTTTGTTTCGGAATCTATAAAAATTGATTTTTCTCATTCTGTGCCGAAATTTTCTTGTCGCGCCAGCTTTCCGCCCTTCGCTCGCGCTCATTGCCGGGACTTTTCCTTGCAAACGTTTTTCCGAATTGAAATGAAGCCGCTTTTGAAAAAAAATTATTTTCAGTTTTTTTTTTCAGTCCCGGCAACTTCGGGGCTTCAATCTGGGGCAGGCTTGAAAAGCTGTTTTCAATGTTTTTCTCTGCGCGAATTTTTGATTTTAAGCTCTGCAAGCGGTTCTTTTTGTGACTTTCAAAATGAGTTCGCTTTTTTCTAAAATTATAACAATAAAATGCAATATAACGGAAATTATGACTTAAATTCACATTGCTTGACAAGGAACGGTAAAGTTTGCAAAATATTTCAACATAAGATATGGGAGCGTAAAAAGTGGAAGACGATATTCTTACTATTGAAGAAGTTGCAAAGTATTTGAGAGTTTCAGAAAGAACAGTTTATGACTGGGCGCAGAAAGGCGAAATTCCGGCTGGAAAAATCGGAACTGTCTGGCGTTTCAAAAAGTCAGAAATTGAAAAATGGGTGAACGAGCGTCTTTCTTCATCGCAGAAGGCTGCCGCTCCAAAGCAGACAATTTCTGCAAGAGATATTCTTTCTCCTGACCGGATTGTTTTTATAAATCATTCGACAAAGCACGACGCGATTGTGGAGCTTGCCCAGAATCTCGCGACAGCTCCTCAGATTAAAAATGAAAAGGAGCTTGTCGAGGAAATTTTGAAGCGCGAGGAGCTTATGTCAACTGCAATCGGACGCGGAATCGCGATTCCTCATGTCCGGCTTGCTTCCGTCACGGACTTGGTTATGTCTGTCGGAATCTGCAAGAACGACCTGATTGATTTCCAGTCAATCGACGATATGCCTGTCAGAATCCTGATTATGATTGCTGCGGCTTACAATCAACATTCTTATTATCTTCAGACATTGAGCTATTTTTCTTCAAAGCTCAAGAACAAGGAAGTTCGCGACTCGCTTTTGAACTGCAAGGATGCGGCTCAGGCTTACGAGATTTTGACTTCTGACTAAAATCCCCTGTTTCCTGTTTTCTTCTTTTTTTGTATTATCTTAAATCTATGAAAAAAGAATTTAGATTGGCAGGATTTTTTGTTTTTATTTTAGCTTGTTTTCTTTTATCATCTTGCGGAAAGTCGAGTCTTGTTCATTCGCTGAATGAGAATCGGCTTTTTTCTTTGAAGTACGGAAATTTCGAGGACGAGCTTAACTTGTTCGACCTTGCCGGAACTGGAACTGTCAGCACGTTTATGGAAATGCGCGACGGATTTTTCTACATTGCAAACGGCGAGTCAAAAAAAATACTCGAGCTTAACTCCTACGGCGACCTTCTAAGCCTTTTCTACAACGAAGAAGTCACAAAAGACGTGAAATTTGCGGAGAAGACTTCTTTTGACGGAAATTCCCGCGGAACTGGCCAAAGAAATTCCACGAAAAAGGCTGTCTCTTATCCTTTCAACTCTTTAGGTCCTGTTACAGTTGACGCGCGGAAATTCATCTACGCGGCAGACATTTTGCCTTCCGAGCGTCAGGAGATGGATTCTCAGAACAAGAATATATTGAAGAACGTTGTGCTCCGTTTTGACAACAACGGAAATTTCATTGACTATATCGGGCAGCAGGGCCCTGGCGGAACTCCGTTTCCTTTTATCAAGAAAATCTACACGACAAAAAAGGACGAGCTGGTTGTTGTATGCACGACAAGCGACGGCTCTTCAGTTTACTGGTTCAACACGAGCGGATTTTTGATTTACAATGTTCTTGTCTCAAATTCGACTGTGCCGAAACTCGCCCACGACGAGAAAACCGAAGCTCCTGAATATCTTTCTATAGAAAATATCGTTCCTGATTCTGAAAATTACAGGCTTTACATAAAAGTTGATTATTACATTGCGTCGCTTGACGAGGCGTTAAAAGTCCAGTCCGGGGTCGATTACGAAAAGACTATGCTTTATCCTCTTGATGTCCAGAGCGGAAAGTACGAGGAGCCGCTTGAGATTCCGTCATACGAGTATGTAATCACGGAGAATATGGCGAAGGAAGTCTACAATCTTCCATATAACTTTATGGGAGTTACGGAAAACGGC
This sequence comes from uncultured Treponema sp., assembly GCA_934691925.1. Classification (GTDB taxonomy): domain Bacteria; phylum Spirochaetota; class Spirochaetia; order Treponematales; family Treponemataceae; genus Treponema_D. The sequence goes on from CAKUTI010000045.1 coordinate 6,537, forward strand.
TGGTTCTTCTTTATAATTCCAGACGAGAACGGATTTCTTGTGCAGATGGTTCAGCCGGACGGCCAGCGGGTCGTGAAGCGAAGCCTTTCGGTTGACCATTCGAAAATCCTTTACTACACGCTTTCGCTAAGCGGAAACGGAATTATCTCAGGTCTTTTTGTGAAAAAAGAGGCCGCGGACGTTGTCTGGTGGCGCACTGATTCTCTTCTGTCGTCATTTTTGAATAATTAGTTTTTGTCGGCATATTCAAGAGATTTTAGATTTTTACGCAGGAGAGAAAATGGATTTCAGCGGAATAAAAGAAGGGCAGCCGAGCGAGCCTGGCAATGAAAGCGATGAGGAAAAACTTGTTTTTCATTACAGCCGCGATGAAAGGCTTAAAAATGCGCCCGAGCTTGTGCAAAAATATTATTCAGGCGAGCTTTTGACAACGAAACGGGGGCTTTTCCGCGCCTTGCTTTCAACAAAAGGCAACAGAATGATGTTTTTTGTGCTTGTCGTGGCGGTGGCGGTCGTTTTTTTTCTAGGATTTTTCGGGCCTTCAAAGTCAGAGTCTCTTATAAGCGGCATTCCGGCTTCGCTTTCGGCTTTTTCTGTTGAGGACACAATCTACACGAGCCTGAAACTCGAGCCGCCTTCAAAAAAGCGCAGGCAGGATTTTGAGCCTCCGTGCAAGGTTTCGGCGGATTTTTTCGCTTACGACGCGGACAACCAGCAGCTTTTTTCAAGAAATCTCGACGAAATATATAAAGGCGAAGAGATGTTTTTGCGGACAACTTTTACCGATTATGATATATTTAATGTCGCAGTTGACGTGAAAATCGGTGGTGAGGAAAAAAGGCTTTCGTGCCGCGTTGAAAAGCATTAGCGAAACTTTTTTTGTTTTGATTTTCTTGTTTTTTGAAAAACTGCGAAAAGGAGATTTTTGTGCTTCAGTTTTATTTTCTTTCAGTTTTGCTGAATATAATAGCCGGGCTTGTTTTTCTCTACGGCTCTAAGGAAGATTCTTTTGATTCAGTTTCTTCTTCCAATTTTTCAGGCGATATTTTTTCAGATGGCAACAATAATGAAATCAATTCTGATGAGAACGCTTCTGAAAAGAATGAAATAAAAGATGGAAACGGAAAAGAATCAAAAAATCTTGAAATTCCTTTTCTCGAGGACTCTTCTTTCCGACTCGTTCTTGGAATTCTGATGGTTCTGACTGGCTTGATGAAATTGCTTTCCCCGATTCAGTACGACGTTCCAGTTGTCGGCGACTTGATTCCGTCTCTTGCAGGAATCGCAGGCGGAATCAGCATTTTGCTTGAATGGTACAAGAACAAGTCAACGCTTGCGCTTTCTTTGCCGGAAGTTCTTGAAAAGCTCTTTGTTGACGGCAGAAAATATCTTGGAATCTTCTGCATTGCGGCCGGCGTCCTTCATTTTATCTTTCCTCGCGTTCTTTTCCTTTAGTTTAAGTTGCTGTTGCGGAGCGTGAATAGTGGGATTGCTTCGTTGCTTTGCTCCTAGCAATGGCGTTCTCGTCTTTCAATGACGAAGTTTTACCGTCAGGCTGAACTCGAACCTTTAGGTTCGCTTTGTTTCATCATCTCTTTCTTATGCCCGGCGTTTTTGTAAAATTCAGGTTAAATATTTCTTCAAAAGTCACTAGAATTGTTTTCTATGTCTAGCAAGCTAAAAACGAATTTTTTGAAATCTGATGCGGCGAAATCTAAGCAAAAAACAAAATCCCATCAGATTGATATGACATCAGGACCGATTTTTTCCAAGCTGCTTGTCTTTTCTGTTCCGCTGATTTTAAGCTCGCTTCTGCAGCTCTTGTTCAACGCCGCCGATGTGATTGTCGTTGGACGCTACGTCGGAAGCAATGCGCTTGCCTCTGTCGGCTCAACTGCTCCGCTGATAAATCTTCTTGTGAATCTTTTTATCGGCCTGACTGTCGGCGCAAATGTCGTGGCGGCTGGATTTTTCGGGGCTGGAGACAACGCAGGCGTTGAAAAAACTGTCCACACTTCGTATTGCCTGAGCGCAATCGGCGGAATTATCCTTACTTTTGCAGGCGTGATTTTTTCTCCGCAGATTCTGATTTTGATGGGCTCTCCTGAGGATGTTCTTCCTCTTTCTGTTCTTTACCTTCGCATTTACTTTGGCGGAATTATCCCGACCGTGATTTACAATTTCGGAGCTTCTCTTTTGCGCGCGAAAGGCGACACAAGGCGGCCGCTTTACATTCTTTTTGCAGCTGGAATCATAAATGTGATTTTGAACCTTGTTTTCGTTATTTTCTTTGATTTTGGAGTTGCCGGAGTCTCTCTTGCGACCGTAGTGAGCCAGACTTTCAGCGCGGTCTGCGTGACTTTTCTTTTGCTGAAAGAAAAAGACTGCTTCAGGCTTGAATTCAAAAAACTTCGGATTTATAAAGATATTCTGACAAAAATCTTAAGAATCGGAGTGCCTGCAGGCGTTCAGGGAATGATTTTCAGCTTTTCAAACGTGATAATCCAGTCTTCTGCAAACGCATACGGTGCGGTTATTGTCGCGGGAAACAGCGCGAGCCAGAGCGTGGAGGGCTTTATTTACACTTCAATGAACGGCTTTGCACAAGGAGTCTTGACTTTTGTTAGCCAGAACCGCGGAGCAAAGAAATTTGACAGAATCGGAAAAGTCTATCTCCGCGCGCTTGCGTGCGTTATTGTAATCGGCGGTGTTTTAGGCTCGCTCGTGATTTTGTTCGGGCAGCAGGTTTTCAGCATTTTCTCGAAGAATCAGGCTGTTATAGCTGCCGCGCGCTCGAGAATGTTCATAATCGCGGCGACTTATTACCTTTGCGGACTGATGGACTGCACTGCCAACACTTTGCGCGGGCTTGGCTACTCTATGACTCCAATGCTGATTACGCTTGTTGGCGCGTGCGGGCTTAGAATCCTTTATCTCGCGTTTTTTTATCAGATTCCGCGCTTTCACTTTTACCAGAGCATTTTTGTCTCTTATCCTTTGAGCTGGGGAGTCACTTTTATCGTTCTTCTTTGCGTTCTTGCCGTTCTCCTTAGAAAAGCCAAAACGTCAAATTAAGAATTTTGAATTCAACTTCTGTTAGCTTTTTCTAACAATTCGTCTGAAATCTTAAAATTTATTGTCTTTATCATCAAAAAAAAATATAATTGCCCCTGTCGCCCGATAACGCCGCATGGTACTCGCGTTGTCGGGCTTTGTGAAACAGTCTCTTCCTAAAAAGAGACGGACAAAAACGAACTTTTATTTTTAGGAGAATATTATGGTCTACACAGCAGAAGTAGAGCATATGTGTCCTTTGGCAAAAGGCGCATATCA
>CAKUTI010000046.1 GCA_934691925.1 uncultured Treponema sp.
CTGTTCAACGTTCAAAACTGTTCCAGCTCCAACGAGCATATCTGGCTCAGCCTTAATCATTGCCTCAATTGCTTCAGCCGCGCAAGCAGTGCGGAATGTAACCTCAGAAGCAGGAAGTCCGCCCTTTACAAGAGCGTGAGCAAGATCAGCCGCCTTAGAAGCGTCTTCGATTGCGACTACTGGAATAATACCAATGTCACGGAATGTGTCATAAACATCAGCCATTTTAAGACCTCGAAAAATAAAATTGATTTGTGACCAGCCTCTCCAAAACGGTTTTAGCAAAGTCAAACAGATACAATATAGTGAATTTTAGAACAAGTGTAAACGAGCGAAAAAATAAAGGGGGAAAGCCTTCCCCCTGCGTCGCACTTCGTTGCGCCGACACCCCCTTCTGCGGGGGAAATCCCCCGCAACACCCCCGGTGTCTGCGGATAAAAACTTGACTTTCAACGCCCGTTTTCATCTTTATTCCCAAACGCTTTTTTCAAAATTTGATTCAGCGGCGTTTTCTGCTGTGTCTTCAAGCTCGTTGAAAAAGTCGATTCCTGTGCGTTTTTCAACGTCGTCAACGCTCACGGCGTAGTCAAAAATCGTGCCAGAGCATTTTGTGTTCGGAAAGACAAATCCGATTGCTGTAACATTTTTTGCGTCTTCAGGCGTTTCTTTGTCGGCTTCATCTTCATAAATCGGCGCGAGCAGAACTTTGTAATAATACTGCGGAATGCTCACTTTGTTTTTTCCGATTGACTCATAGCCGCTTGCTTTTTTATCGAGAACCGGGCCTGAAACAACGTAGACTCTGCCGAATTTCTTTGCCCAGTCGCGCACTGTCGATTCCAAATCTTTCCAGATTCCACGGTTGAAGCTTCCAGCCTGCGGACTCATGTTCGACATATAAAAAGTTTCGCTCATCGCGCCTTTGTCAAACGCAAAATCCGCCGCCGGAGAAAGATGTCCGCGGTCGTAGCCGCTCGCCTTGTAATCCGCCAAAGTCGCCGAGCCTGTTGAAATCTCCGGGTCGGGACGAAAATCGTCTGAGCGTGAAGCGTTTTTCACTAAATGCTCGGAAGTCAGACAGTACGCGCTCCATTCCGCCTGCTCATAGCTTTCGCGGTAGCAGATTGAATAATATTCGTAGTTTCGCCTTTCGTGGTCAGAAGCGTGATTTGCTCCAGCGCAAAGCGGAAACTCAAGATTTTTTGGAAGCGAGACAAAGCCGTTTTTTGCGGTCTGTGATTCAGGGCTTTTTTCAGAATTTTGACTTTGCCAATTTTGACTTGCGCTAGAATCTTCCTTATAAGATTTTGAAATCTCTGTTCCACTTTTATTCTCGTCCGCATTCTCTATCGTTTTCTGCGTTTCTGCCGGCAGATATTTTGCGACAGCCGTTTTCGCCTTTTCAATCTGCGTGTCTGCAAAATCGTGAAACTGCGGAACATTTTTATATAGAAAATATCCGACAGCAAAAATGACAATCAAGACCGAAACGATTTTTCCGAAAGTCGTTTTTCGTGCTTTTCTGGAACTGTTTTTCCGTGAATTTGTTCTTTGTGATTTTTTCTTTGCCATAATGAATTTATTCTAGCTCTTATTTTTGAATTTTAGAATAATGAAGCGGATTTTCTCCTATTTTCTAAACGGCATAAATTCAATAGAATAAATTGTTTTTGATAAAATGCGTTAGGGAGTCTGCATGCACAGCATGCTGCGCGGCGCGAAAGTGCGAAAGCCCCGACGTCGAAGCTGGCGCAGCCGTCGAAGCTGGTGTAGCCAAAACGCCCCAAAAATAGAGGATAATAAAATGTCTAGTTTGATTTTTCCAGAGAATTACAAGTCTGTGCTCGGAGAGAAGGAAACGGAGCACGCAATCGTCTTGATAAAGGACTTTTTTCAGCTTCAGCTTTCAACGGCTTTGAATTTGACTCGCGTAACAGCGCCGCTTTTTGTTGAGAGCGGAAAAGGCTTGAATGACGACTTGAACGGAGTTGAGCGGGCGGTCAGTTTTCCTGTGAAAGACATGGGCGATGCGAAAATGGAGATTGTCCATTCGCTTGCAAAGTGGAAGCGCGTTAAAGTTACTGAAATGCAGCTTGAGCCGGGGTTTGGAATTTACACTGATATGAACGCAATCCGCGCGGACGAGGATTTAGACAATGTTCATTCGATTTATGTTGACCAATGGGACTGGTGCCGCGCAATCAGCGAGGACGATCGCACTGTTATGTATCTTAAAGAGGCTGTCAAAAAGATTTACGACTGCCTTAAACGCACGGAATTTTTCATTTACGACAGATATTCGATGATTGAGCCTGTCCTGCCTGAGACTGTGAAATTTGTTTTCAGCGACGACTTGCAGCGTCAGTATCCTGATTTGACTCCGAAAGAGCGCGAGAACAAAATCTGTCAGGAATACGGAGCTGTTTTTCTGATTGGAATCGGCGGAAAATTGCCTGACGGATCGATTCACGACGGCCGCGCGCCTGACTATGACGACTGGATTACCGAGACTGGCGACGGACACAGAGGTCTTAACGGCGACCTGCTCGTCTGGGATTCTGTTCTGCAGTCTTCTTTGGAGCTTTCTTCGATGGGAATCCGCGTGAATCCTGAAAGCCTTAAAGCCCAGCTTGAAGAGCGCGGTTGCCCTGAGCGCGCGAATCTTGAATTCCACAAGAGACTTTTGGCGGGCGAGCTTTCGCAGACAATGGGCGGCGGAATTGGACAGAGCCGCTTGTGCATGTTCTTTTTGCGAAAAGCGCACATCGGCGAAACTCAGGTTTCAATCTGGCCTGAAAAAATGCGAAAAGATTGCAAATCGCACGGAATCAACCTTCTGTAATTTTTGGTAAAATCAGAAAAGAGGAAACGCAACCTTTTTTAAAGGTTTCTTTTCCTCTTTCAAACTCTTTTTCTTCCAAAACTTTAATTTTTGAATCCTTGTTGAAAAGTAAAAATGAAAGCTGAATCCTTTAAAATCAATTCTGAAAATCTCGAAGATTCGCTTGCAAAAGCTGTAAAAAGCGGAATGACTGAATTCACTTTGCAGGATTCTTCTATATTGAATCACAAAGGCAGGCTCATAAAATTTTTGAATTTTGTCGGGCGGCAATGTCCGGAGCTTTTTTTGACGCTTCCTCTTTCGGCAGAAATCCTTGACATGGACGTTTGCTGCGCCTGCTCGCAAGTCAACTGTTCGATTGAAATTCCGTTGGCTGGAGAAAGCAAGAACGGCGCGTATCTTTTTGACAAGAAATTTTATTCTCGGCGCGCGCAGACTTTGAACACGCTGGGGCTTGTATTTGGATTTGAGCTTGATTTTGCGCACTCTGGCGGCGACAGCGTAAAACTTTTTCGCGACCGGCTGAATTTTGCGGTCTCGCTTTATCCGAACCATATCGATTTTCCGCAGCTTGAGCTGTTTTTCGATGAGAAAAATTCCGGGAAAAAATCTGAAAATGGAAATCTCCGAAATTCGATTTTTTCAAATCAAAAAAATCTTGAAGAAAAATCCGATTTTCCTCTTCCAAAGCCGACTTCAACTTTTTCAACTCAGGACATCAAGATGACAATGGAAGCAGCTTTTGCGTGCCAGGTTTTCTACACTTTCGGCCGCGCTGTAACCTGGTTTCTTGCGGTCTTGAAGCCTTTAAAAATGACTTCCGACAAATTTTTCAAGGATTTTGCGGAATGGCAGAACCACAGCTCGTGCGGCTTGGATTCGAAATGGAGCGTTGACAAGTCGAGCCACAAGGAAATCGAGAAAATGCAGCTTGAATTCCTTAAATTCAAGTACGCAGAGAAAAACAAGGATGAGCTTTTTGAAGTTGTGAGCAACGTTGTCCGTTTGAACGGAGCTTTGTCGCGTCTTTACGGCGAGGGCGAGGAAAGCGTTTTGGAGCTTAGCTATAATCCTGATGAGCTTCTAGGCGGCGGCGCAATGGATATTCAGTCGTTTTTCGACAATTCTTTTATGGAAAACAGCCGCGTTAAAGTGTTTTTTGGCGAAAACGGCGAGGTGGAATATCGCTATTGCTGAAAAAACGCTTGAAAATCGCGTGCGGTTTTTCATCATTTTTCATCTAAGAAAATTTTTATTGACGATTTTAACTGCGCTTTTGTATCTTTAATTACATAAGAATGATTTACAGGACTTTGAAATGAAAAAAGAACACGAAAAACATGAGCATTCCGAGCAGAAAAAATGCGAGGAGACTCAGAAAAAAGAAGAAAAAGCTAATCAGCAAGATGAATCTCAGGAGAAAGATGCTGAAAAAACTGAGGCAGAAGCGGAATCTAAAAAAGATGACGCTGAAACTGAAGAAAAGCCGAAAACTGCTGAGGAGCGAATTGCCGAACTTGAAGCTGAAATAAAGAACTTGAAGACTCAGGCTCTTTACAAGGCTGCTGAAACTGACAACTGGCGCAAAAATATGCTCAAGCAGAAAGAAGACGCGGTAGCTTATGCGAACGAAGGTCTTCTTAAAGATTTGCTTGATTCTCTCGACAACTTTGACAGAACTGCTCAGGCCGCAGAGACCGCGACAGACGTAAAATCAATAGCTGACGGAGTCAAGATGATAAACAAATCTCTTACAAGCCTGCTTGAAAACAAATACAACCTTGTTCCTTTCGGAGCTGAGGGCGAGGATTTTAATCCGGATCTTCACGAGGCGATTGGAAGCACCGAAGGCGACGTTGACAAGGAAAAGCTCAAGGCTGTCTATCTTAAAGGATATAAACTGAAAGACAGAGTAATCCGCCACGCAAAAGTAATGGTGGAAAAGCCGAAAAGCGAGTAATTAGTAAAAAACTTACGGAGGACAATATATTATGGCAAAGATTATCGGTATTGACTTGGGAACTACCACATCGGAAGTTTCCGTTATGGAAAATGGACAGGCAACTGTCATTCAGAATTCTGAGGGCGGAAGAATCACTCCTTCAATCGTAGGATTCACAGCAAAAGGCGAGCGCATTGTAGGTCAGGCTGCGAAGAACCAGGCGATTACAAACCCGAAAAACACAGTTTACGAAGTAAAACGTCTTATTGGAAAACGCTACTCTGACCTTCAGGAAGAGATTAAGCGCGTTCCTTACGGAATCGTTCAGAAAGGCGAGAATGTCGCTGTTGTTGTTACAGACAACGGCCAGCAGAAGGAATATACTCCTCAGGAAATTTCAGCTTTTATCTTGCAGAAGATGAAGAAGACTGCTGAGGATTATCTTGGCGAAAAAGTTACAGATGCTGTAATCACAGTTCCTGCTTACTTTAACGACGCTCAGAGACAGGCGACAAAAGACGCTGGTACAATCGCTGGCTTGAATGTAAAGCGTATCATCAACGAGCCTACAGCTGCGGCTCTCGCGTTCGGATTCAAAGAGGACAAGAGCGCGGAGAAAGTTCTCGCTGTAATCGATGAAGGCGGCGGAACTCTCGATGTTACAATCCTTGATATGGCTGACGGCGTATTTGAAGTTAAGGCTACTAACGGTGATACTCATCTTGGTGGCGCAGACTGGGACAATGCTATTGCAGACTGGCTTGTAAATTCTTTCAAGGCTGACACTGGAATCGACCTTTCAAAAGACCCGATGGCTATGCAGCGTATCAAGGACGAGTCTGAAAAGGCAAAGATCGCTCTTTCAAACCAGTCTTCAACAGACATCAACTTGCCGTTCATCACAGCTGACGCGACAGGTCCTAAGCACTTGCAGAAGACTTTGACACGCGCTCAGTTTGAAGAGATGACACAGAGCTTGTGGGACAGAGTTCTTATTCCTTGCCAGAACGCATTGAAAGACTCTGGATACACAAAAGACCAAATTAACGAAGTTCTCCTTATCGGAGGTTCTTCTCGTATGCCGAAATTCCAGGAAGTTGTAAAGAACTTCTTCGGAAAAGAGCCGTTGAAAGGAATCAACCCGGACGAGGCAGTTTCAATGGGAGCTGCAATTCAGGGCGGTGTTCTCGCAGGCGATGTAAAGGACGTCCTTCTTCTTGATGTAACTCCGCTTTCTCTTGGAATCGAGACAATGGGCGGCGTTATGACAAAGCTGATTCCGAGAAACACGACAATTCCTACAAAGAAGAGCCAGATTTTCTCTACAGCGACAGACGGTCAGACAGCGGTTACTATTCACGTATTGCAGGGCGAGCGTGAAATGGCTTCTGAGAACAAGACTTTGGGCAACTTTAACTTGGACGGAATCCCGGCGGCTCCTCGCGGAGTTCCTCAGATTGAAGTTACATTTGATATTGATGCGAACGGCATTGTTCACGTTTCTGCAAAAGATATGGGAACAGGCAAAGAGCAGCACATTCAGATTACTTCTTCTTCAGGATTGAGCAAGGAAGAAATCGACCGCATGGTAAAAGATGCGGAAGCTCACGCTGATGAAGACAAAAAGCAGCGCGAGGCAATCGATGCTAAGAATGAAGCTGACAGCCTTGTTTATCAGACAGAAAAGAGCCTTAAAGAGTTGGGCGACAAGATAAACGGAGCTGAAAAGCAGAAAGTCGAGGACGCTATTGCAGACTTGAAGAAAGCTATTGAAGGCGGAAACACTGACGACATCAAGGCAAAGACTGAGGCTTTGAAGCAGGCTTCTTACAAAATTGCTGAGGAAGTCTACAAGCAGCAGGGAGCAGCTGGCGCGGCAGGAGCTAATGCAGGCGCGCAGCCGAACGGCGGAGCAGACGCTGGAAACGCAGGAGCTTCTGGCAACGCAAACAACGGCAGCAAGTTCGACAAGGGCAAGGCTGACGATGTTGACTACGAAGTTCACGACTAACAGGAATTAGAAATTATCTCGTTGTAATTTTTAATTCTAACTGAGATATTCTGCTTGCATTTAAGTTGGCAGAATATCTCAGAGCTTTGTCAGCATCTCATTGTGGCAGAGTTGATTTTTATTTAGAATTATCCTTAAATTATAAGCGGGAATTTGCTAGTCAGATTCCCGCTTGTTTTTGATAGTAAAATAGGTTGCCAAAATCAGAATGTAGAAAAATGGCAATCACAGGTGCAAAAATGGCTGAAAAACGAGATTATTATGAAGTTTTAGGCGTTCAAAAAAATGCAACGCTCGACGATATTAAAAAGGCTTACAGAAAGCTCGCCATAAAATATCATCCTGACAGAAATCCTGGAAATAAAGAAGCCGAGGAGAAATTCAAGGAAGCGACCGAGGCTTACGAAGTTCTTTCCGATGACAAAAAACGCCCGATTTATGATCAGTACGGATTTGCTGGACTTGACGGAATGGGCGGCGGCTCTTCAGGCGGCTACAGCCATGCTTTCCATGATTTTTCTGATATTTTCGGCGGAATGGGCGGCGGCTTTGGCGACATTTTTGAGAATCTTTTCGGCGGAATGGGCGGAAGCTCCCGTTCAAGAAGACGTTCTCCGACCGAGCCTCAGCAGGGCGAAAGCCTTCGCTACGACTTGAACATCGCTTTTAAAGATGCGGTTTACGGAACAAAAGCTGAAATCAGATTTTCACACGAGGAAACTTGTTCTTCCTGCAATGGAACTGGCGGAGCGGCCGGCTCAAGCAGAAAAACTTGTCCGACTTGCCACGGTCAAGGGCAGGTCGCAAGAAGCGCGGGCTTTTTCTCAGTTTCTTCGACTTGTCCGACTTGCCACGGCACAGGCTCTGTAATCGACAAGCCTTGTCCTGTATGCAGAGGAAGAGGCGTTCAGGAAGTCGCAAAGAAAATGACGCTTACAATTCCGGCTGGCGTTGATGACGGAAAGCGCATTTCAATTCCGCACATGGGAAATGCCGGAGCAAACGGCGGACCTGCAGGCGACTTGATTGTTGTGCTTCACGTTTCACAGCATGAATATTTTGAGCGCGACGGCGAGGACTTGTATTGCGCAATTCCTGTAACATTCGCGCAGGCGGCACTCGGCGCGGACTTGAACGTAACATCGCTTGACGGAAAGAAAATCGAGTTTAAGCTGCCTTCCGGAACAACAAACGGAAAAATGTTCAGAATCAAGGGCGAGGGCGTTCCTTATTCGGGCGGTCTTAGAAAAGGCGATTTGTACGTGAAGATTCTCGTGCAGATTCCAACGCGTCTTACTTCCGAGCAGAAACGGCTTATGCAGCAGTTTGCGGAAATTGAAAACGCGACAACTTCTCCGCAGTGCGTTCCGTTGTCATCTCTTAGCAGATAAAATTCGGTTTTATGTTCAACGTAGAGAAGTTCAAGGAATATATTTCCCCGCAGTGCGACAGGCTTTCGTTCCTGCGGGGGTATTTGGCTGAAAACGGCGTTCAGACTTCGGTTGTGAGCCTTTCTGGAAAAAATCACATCTACGTTAATTTTCCTTCTTCATCGTTAAATCCGATTTTTAAAATCAAGACGATAATTTCGCATTACGACAGAGTTTATGGAAGTCCCGGCGCGAACGACAATTCTTTTGCGAATTTCGCGCTTGCAGATTTTGCCGCTTATCTTTTGAAAAATCCACAGTCGGCGCACAACATCAGAATTTTTTTCACGGACGGAGAGGAGCTTGGCGAGGAGGGCGTTTCGGCTCAGGGCGCGTTTGCTCTTGCTGACTTGTTCCGGCGGCTCGGAATTCAAAACGATGATGTCTATGTTTTTGACTCATGCGGACGTGGAAATGTCGCGGTTTTGGCTCGGGCAGGTCTTGGCGCAAAAGCATCGCCTAAATTCAAGAAGTCGTTTTTGAGTCTGTATCAGCGGACAGCCGAGCTTTTGAAAATTTCTTCTCCTGACGCTTGGATTACGCTTCCTGTTCCTTACAGTGACAACGCGGGCTTTTTGGCGTGCGGAATTCCTGCGGTCGCAATCACATTTTTGCCTGCGGACGAAGTCAATCTTTATCTGAAAAATCTGATGGCGGACAAAAATCTTGAAAAAGCCGTTATGAACTGCAAAATCGGATTTGATTATCAAAGCAAGGCCGATATGTCGATTCAGCGTTTTAAATATCAGGAAAAAATGCCGATGACTTGGCGGATGTTCCACACGGAATTCGATAATCTTTTGAGCTTGACGGTGGAAGAAAGCTACAATCTGCTTCAAAAAATCTTCCTTAATCTGAAAAATCAGAAAATTCTCGCAGAATAATAAAACAAAATTCAAATCTAAAGAATCACGCAAAATTCAACTCTTAAAAAAATCTGTAAAATAAAGTCGTTTTAATTGAGTATCTGAAAAAATGTGGTAATATTATAAATATCTTTAATTTTTACGGAGAACCAAAAATGGCAGAAGAAAAGAAAGAAGAATTGTCTGCGCCACAGAAAGAAATCAACGGACTTGTTGAGCGCGCTCAGAAAGCGTTGGAAGAGTACGCGA
>CAKUTI010000047.1 GCA_934691925.1 uncultured Treponema sp.
CATTTGCAACGTCAAGCGGAAGCGGCGCGCCGTCATCAAGAGTTTTCTTGAGAGCCTTGAAAGTCTCTTTCGGCAGACGGTCTTTCATTGTTTTCTGGTTGAAAACCAGGCTGCCAAAAACTTCAGGTACATTTGCTGTCATTTTCCCAACCTCCTTTGAGGAAAACAAAAAGACGCCGAACTGCCATTATAAAAGCGGAAATTTCCGCTTCTGCAATCCGACGTCTTTGTCTAAATTATTCTCTAAAATGTTTAAAACAGAAAAGGCCGCAAGAATCTCTTTCCTGCGACCTCATTGCCGTTTGATGTTTATGTTATATCTTTTTTATCAAAAATCGTCAATCTGATTTTGACATCTTTAATCCGAATTTTGAAAAAAAATTACACTTTTGTATTATTTTTTTGATTCTGACCGTTTTTCTTCTTGAAAATATCATAGATTTGTGTGATTAAAATCGCAGAGAACATAAGAGCGCAGCCTGAAATCTCGCGCGCAGAAAGTTTCTCGTGGAGAATCACAGCCGCCGACAAGACCGCAAAAACGCTTTCCATGCACATCACAAGAGGTCCGACAGCAGAATCGCAATGACGCTGGCCGAAAATCTGCAAAGTGTAAGCGACTCCGCAGCTCATCACGCCGGAATAAAAAATCGGCAAGGCAGCGGACTTTATCGCGCTCAGCTTTGGAGACTCGAAAATGAACATCAAAATCAAAGAGATAAAACCTGAAACAAAAAACTGCACGCAAGAAAGCTTTACGCCGTCGCATTTTGAAGCGAAATTGTCAATGCAAAGAATATGCGCCGTGAAAAAAAACGCGCAGACAAAAGCCTGAATGTCGCCGCGGTTAAGGTTTGAAAAGCCAGAGCCTTTCGCAAAGCTGATAAAATAAAGTCCTAAAAATCCAAGAAAAATACTGAGCCAAGACACAGACGAGATTTTTTTCCGGAAGATGACAAGAGAAGCGAGCGGAACTAAAAACATATAAGTCGCCGTGATAAAAGCGATTTTTCCAGCCGTTGAATGATAAAACGCGAACTGCTGGAAATTCGCTCCGCCGCACAAGACAAAGCCTTGAATCACGCCGTAAAAAAGCGAATTTCTGTTTTTTCTCTTGATTTCAAGAAGTTTTTCATCAGATTTTCTGTTTTCAGGAGAAAGAGAAAGCTTGTATCTCCGCTCAGACAGAAAAGTCAAAAAAACAATCGGGAGCAGGCTGATTCCGCCAAGAACCGTCCTTACTCCCTGAAACGTGAACGCGTCGATTTTTTCCGCGCCGTCGCTTTGCGCAACAAAAGAAGTTCCCCAGATAAAAGCCGTCAAAAGCAGAAGAAATATGCCTTTCAAAGATGTCTGTTTTTTTTGCATGCAGACAATAATATTGAAAAACAATTTTTCCTGCTATATTTTCCGATTTTCACCGGAAGTTCACGCAATTCCGAGAAAATGCAAGTCATTCTGAATAAACGTTCGTCATTCAAAATTTTAGGCGAGCAATAAATTCTCGATTTTCAGAATCTGCAAAAACAAATGGTGCATCAAAGCGAATACAAGCTAGAGTTCAGCATGATTAAAATCTGCACAGTTCAAAATGACATTTTCTCACCCGACAACGGCTTTTATCCTCACTTCCGAAGCATTGTTGTTCACCCTTACATTAAGGCTATCAAGAATTGCGTTCTCGCCGCACGAAAGAATAACTTTTCCGTTGTTGTTCCTGTTTTCCACTTCGATTATGAACTTTGTTCCGTTGAATTCGCGCGTGATTTCAGCCTTTTTGATATGGCTTGGCAAGCGCGGCTCAATGTGAAGCCCCTCGTATTCAGGACGCACGCCGCAGATATATCTTGAAAGCGCGACAAAATTCCATGCGGCAGTTCCTGTAAGCCAGCTGTTTTTCGCCTGCCCGAAATTTCTCGCCTCTTTTCCTGCAATCATTTGGGAATAAACATAAGGCTCAGTTCTGTGAATCTCGCTGAACTCCTCAACATAGCTCGGAGCAATTTTTTTGTAATGCTCAAAAGCGTCGTCTGCCCTTCCGTTCACAGCCTCGCCTATAATCACCCACGGATTGTTGTGGCAGAAAATTCCGCCGTTTTCCTTGTATCCAGGCGGATAAGACGAAACTTCGCCAAGCTCCACATGATAATCCTTGTACGCAGGAGACAAAATCACAATTCCGTATTTTGTGTCTAAATATTCTTTAACGCTGTCGAGGGCTTTTTCAGGCAAGCCTTTTTCAGCTCCGATTCTCGCCATCGAGCCAAATCCTTGCGTTTCAATGAAGATTTTTCCGTCATCACATTCCTTTGAGCCGACCTTGTTTCCAGCGTCGTCATAAGCGCGCAAGAACCATTCGCCGTCCCAGCCAGCCGTGCAGATTTTCTCTTCCATTTTTTTTGATTCCGCTTCCGCAAATTCGGCTTCTGTTTCATCTTCCATAAGACGGCACATCGAAGCGTAATCAGGAGACACAAAAACAAACATTTCGGCAATCATGACAGACTCGGCGTTTTTTCCGTCCTTGTTAGTGCAGGTCTGGAAAGAATCGTTCGGATTTGTTGAAAAGCAGTTGAGATTAAGGCAGTCGTTCCAGTCCGCGCGTCCGATTAAAGGAAGCGAGTGCGGCCCCAAATGATTTGTGATATAGCGGAAAGAACGCCTTAAATGCTCAAAAAGAGTCGCTGTGTTTTTCTCGTTATTGTCAAAAGGAACTTGCGTTTTCAAGAAGCCGACATCGCCAGTCTCCTTGATGTAATTTGAGACTCCGAGAATAAGCCAGAGCGGATCGTCATTGAAATTCGAGCCGACATCGGCATTTCCGCGCTTTGTGAGCGGCTGAAACTGATGATACGCGCTTCCGTCCTCAAACTGCGTCGCCGCAACATCAAAGAGACGCTCGCGAAGACGCTCTTTCGGAAAACTATGCACAACGCCAAGCATATCCTGGCTAGTGTCCCTGAAGCCGATTCCGCGCCCGATTCCGCTTTCAAAATAAGAAGCCGAGCGCGCAAAATTGTATGTCACAACGCACTGGTACTGATTCCACAAAGCCATTCTGTCAAGTTTCTCATCTCCAGTCTTCAAAGTGAATTTTGAAAGAATCTCGCTCCAGCTTTTCTTCAAGTCATCAAAAGCCGCAAGGACCTTTTCCTTTGAGTCAAATTTTCCCTGAATTTCCAACGCTTTTTTCTTGTTCACAGGATGGCTTGCGCAGTTTGTGCGGAGAAGATTTTTTTCAGCGTTTGGAGACAAGTCGAATTTATCATTTTCAGCGTTTTCAACATAGCCAAGCAAAAAGACAAAAGTTCTCTCCTCGCCTGCTTTCAGCTCAAATTCGATTCTATGGCTTGCAACAGGAGACCAGCCGTCAGCAACAGAATTTTTTGATTTTCCGCTTGCGACAGATTCAGGATTGTCAAGTCCGTTATAAAGCCCCAAAAAAGCCTCACGGTCAGTGTCGAATCCCTGAATTTCAGAATTCACGGAATAAAAAGCGTAATGATTTCTTCTTTCCCTGTATTCTGTGCGGTGATAAATGCAGCTTCCTTGAAACTCGACCTCGCCTGTTGAAAAATTCCGCTGAAAATTTGTTGCGTCGTCCTGAGCATTGTACAAGCACCATTCCACAAATGAGACAAGAGAGATTTTTTTTGCCTTTTCAGAATCATTTTTTAAAGTGAGCATCTGAATTTCAACATTCTCGCTGTCAGGAACGAAAAAAAGCAAATCAGACTTCAAGCTGTTTTTTGATGACAGGAATCTCGTGTAGCCGAATCCGTGATGACACTCGTACGAGTCAAGCTCAGTCTGGCACGGCTGCCACGCAGGATTCCAAGTTGTTTCGCCGTCAGTTATGTAAAAATATCGTCCGTTTGAGTCGAGCGGAACGTTGTTGTAGCGGTAGCGCGTAAGCCGCCGCAGTCTTGCGTCTTTATAAAATGCGTAGCCTCCGGCAGTGTTAGATATAATAGAAAAGAAATCGTTTTTTCCAAGATAGTTAATCCACGGATAAGGAGTCCGGGGAGTCGTAATCACGTATTCTTTGTTTTTGTCGTCAAAATATCCAAATTTCATAAAATCTCCAAAAACGCAAAAAGCGTCCTAAAATCTGTTCTGAAAAATCATTAAATTGAAAAATCAGATTTGCAAAGTTTTCAGCAAGAATCTCTTGCCAAAAATCAGTCTTTAACGCCGCCCATCGTAACTCCGCTTATGATGAACCTTGAGAAAATCAGGTAGATTACAAGAAGCGGAATAATCGCAATGAAGACAAGCATATAAACCTGCGCCAAGTCAAATTTCATAAAGTCCGCGCTTCTAAGCTGCGCAATAAGAATCGGAATCGTCTTGTTGTTTTTCGATGAAAGAATCAAGGCAGGCAAAAAGTAATTATTCCAAGACGAGACAAACGTGAAAATCGCCTCGACCGCAACCGCGGGCTTAATCATCGGAAGAACAATCAGATTGAAAGTCTTAAACTCATTCGAGCCGTCAATGCGCGAAGCCTCAACAATCGAAGCTGGCAATGAAGAGCGCAAATACTGAATCATAAAGAAAAAGACGACAGGAGACGCAACCGAAGGCAAAATCAGCGGCAGAAGATTATTCATCAGGTGCATTTTTGTGATAAGCTGAACAAACCCCAAAGCCGTAACCTGAGCAGGAATCATCATAACTGCCATTATCATCTTGAACGCGAAATCCCGTCCTTTGAATCTGTAGGCGAAAATTCCGTACGCCGTCATCGCGGAAAAATAAGTCGCAAGAAAAGCCGAGGCGAACGAGACAAAAACGCTGTTGAAAAGCGCGCGCAAAACAGGAATATTTGAATTTGAAAAAAGATTCTTCAGATTCGTAAAGAAATTCGTTCCCGGAAGAACCGAAAAGCCAGCGACAAGCTCGGAATGCATTCTCGTTGAATTTACAATCAAAATCAAAAACGGGACAAGCGAGACTGCGGCAAGAAATATCAAAAAGACATATGAAAAAATTCGTTTTATAAAAAGTGAAATCTTGTAGCTTTTCATAATTTTCTCCTATAAAAATTCAGCAAAAATGATGAAATAAAAACGCGAAACGCTTTTTGCATCCTTACTTGCCGATATTTTCTTTCATCGTGAATTTGTAGACAAAGCCGCTGAAAACAGCCGTAACCGCAAAAATCAGCACGGAAACCGCGCCCGCCATTCCATAGTTCTTGCTGAAAAGGTGCTTGTTAAGATACATAATAAGCGTCATCGAAGTTCTGTCAGGCTGTCCGTAGCCGTTCGTAAGAACCTGCGGAACGTCAAACATCTGGATTCCGCCGATAAGGCTCGTAATCAGAACGTAGACAAAAATCGGCTTTAGCTGCGGAAGCGTAATCTTAAAGAACATCGTCAAAGGCCCGGCCCCGTCAATTTTCGCAGCCTCAAAAACGCTCTCGTTGATTCCCATGATTCCAGACATCAGCAAAAGTGTCGTGTTTCCGTACCACATCAAAAGGTTCATAAGAGCGACAAGAGAGCGAACCGAATTCTTGTTGAACAAAAAGCGGTAAGGCTCGGCGTGTCCCATTCCAAGCAAAATGCTGTTTACAGGGCCAGAGTCGGCAAAAAGCATAAAAAACAGCATTGCAAACGCCGAAGCCATAATCAGGTTCGGCATATAAATTACAGTCTTGAAAAACTGCCTGCATTTCAATTTTAGCTCAGTGTCCGTGAACAAGACAGAAAGAACGAGCGAAAAGACAATCTGAGGAACAAATCCCAAAATCCACATCACAAAAGTGTTCCACGCGTATTTTGGAAGCTCGCTTTCAAAAAAAACTGTGTAATAATTTTTCAGGCCAACAAAATTCGGTCCGACCTGCTTTAATCCGTCGCGGTAAGTCTCAAAAAAACTATTTCCAATCGTCGTGATTAAAGGAATCAAAGAAAAAACAAGAAAGGCGATAAAAAACGGAGCAATAAAAATATATCCCCAGTAATCGTACTTAACAGTCTTGTGCCTTTTGGTTCCAGATTTTTTTTCCATTTTTTCGCCCCTCTTCTTAAAAAGATGATTCCGCAGATTCTCAGCCGAAAACGGATAAAAACTGCGGAATTTCGTTCCTATAATTTTGACTTTATCTCGACAAGTTCGGATAAAGCTCCAGAGCCGCCGTATAGAAATTCTCCCAGGCCTTGTCTTCAGAAACAAAGCCGTTGAAATAATCCGCGAACGCTTTCTGCAAATTCTCAGTGATTCCCTGGTCGTATGCAGTCATATTGTCCTTGCTGATGCTCTTCGCTGAATCCAAGAAAAGCGAGATGTGGTTCTGGCCGCCGAGGAACTCGTTCTTGTAGTCGCTCGCAGCAACAATTGTCATCGCGTCCTCATTGTTCACAAAGTCGCCTTTTTCAAGCGCAATCTGAATCATGTTGTCCTTGCTGCAAGTGAGCGCGAACATAACATCACGGATAAGTTTCACGTTGTCAGAGCCTTTCGCGCCGCAAATCCAAGTTCCGCCCCAGCAGAATCCCTGAGGTCCCTTGCAGAATCCCCAGTCGCCGTAGCTTCCGTTTCCGGCTTTCGCAGGAGAATCCTTGCTTTCAAGAGTGGCAGGAGCAAGACAGAAATCGATGAACCATGCAGGTCCGAAATATCCGAACACTTTTCCGTCCTTGCTCGCCCCCTGAAAACTCTCGGCAGACCACAAATTCGCCTTATTGTTATATCCTTTGTCTGTGTAAAGTTTTGTCTGTGAAATCCAGCGTTTCACCTGCGGGTCAATATTGATTTTTCCATCAACAACAAAAGGAGATTTAGCGTTGTCTGTGAAAACTCTAAAGTCATCATCGAATCCAGAAAGCATAAAATAGCCTTTCGCTTTCGCCTTTGCCGCAACATCGTCGAACAAATCCCAGTTATCCAAAGCCTTCTGGACTTCCGCCGGGTCATCAGTTCCGAGAACAGCCTTTGCAATCGAGCGTCTATAAATAAATCCTCCCGGACAAGCCTGCCAAGAAACTCCGCGCAAAACGCCGTCAGAATCTGTCATCACATCTTTTGTGTACTTGTACTGCTTCGACAAATCCTCGTCCGTAAGACCGATTTCGCCTTTTACATCGAGAACCATTCCGGAATCAATATATTTTTTTGCGTAATCCGCCTCGACAAGGAAAATATCGACACGCTCATCCGCCGGAAGATTTTCCTGCTGCAAAAGAATCTCGTCAAGCTTGTTCTGATAAGCATTGTCAAGATTCGGAGTTAAAAGCCAGTTGACTTTCACATCAGACGGCAAAAGATTTTTCTGCTCGAAATAATTCTTGAACCTGTCCTGAAATTCCTCGTTCCAAACCGCAATATTCAAGACCTTGCCCTCTTTTCCGCCATTTTCAGCGGCTGCCGAGCCAGATTTTTTGCTGCAAGACGAAAGCGCGAAAAGCGAGACAATCGACAATCCGACCGCCGTTTTGATAAGTTTTTTCATAAAAGTCTCCTTTTTTATTTATAAAATCAGCAAGATGCAAAGCGCGGAACAAAAAAAGCGCACCGCACTTTACGAAAACGTTGTAGTTACAATTAAATTATCATACGTCTTATTTAATTTGTCAAAATTTATTTTTGTGATAAGGAGAAAGGAAGTAAAGATAAGAGCAAAACAGAAACATAGGAAAAAAATGCGCCTTCTAAAGTTTATTGTCAAACTTCAGAAGGCGCTTATCAGACAGCAAATTCTATGCAAAACAAACCAATTCTTCAGCCAGTTTTTCAAGCTGGCTCTCAACTGCGGCATTTACAGAAATCTTTATTGTGACTTTATCCTCAAGAATTTCTATTTCTTTCAAAGGCTCAAACATTTTTGCCATCGCTTTTGCGGCAAGCGGCGCCCATGCGCCGTTTTCGATAAAACCAACCGTTCTGTTTTGAAAGTTCCGCTCCGCAAGGTGAGAAATAAATTCGCGCATTTTAGGAAAAACTTCTCCATTGTAAGTTGTCGAAGCCAAAACAAGTTTTTTGTAGCGGAA
>CAKUTI010000048.1 GCA_934691925.1 uncultured Treponema sp.
CACTTCGCCGTCTTACGCGGCTCATTCCTTCACTTCGTTTCGGAACTGCTTCGCAGGTGCTACTATCCCTAAGCCGTGAAGATTAGGCCGTGCGCGAGAGCGCACACGTAAAATGACGAGTTTTGCGTCAGCAAAATCTCGCAGCAAAACATAAGTTTGCAATTTCTAAGCCATTTTGGAGAAAAAATATGAAAAAAATATTTTCACTTTTACTTGCGATTTTTGCTTCTGTCAGCATTTTTGCGCAGTCTAAAAATACACAAAAAATGAGCGTTGAGTTCGGCGGAAGGTCCTACGAGTTGAATCTTTCTCAAAACAAGACAGCTGAAATTTTTGTAAAAAACTTGGACGGAAAAAGCCTTTCAATGACAAAATACGGCGGATTCGAGTTCTACAGCTACACCGCGCTTGACTACGGCAAAAGCGATGCGGCAACTTCCGCTTACAAGGTAGGGCACGTTTATTACAACTTGAATTTTCAGGCGATTTCTGTTGCCTACGCTGACCACAGCATAGGCTCTGCAAAGGCGGTTGAAATCGGCGAGTTTGCGGACAAGAGCGTTTGTGATGCGCTGAAAAATCTTTCAAGCGGAAGCGTCTTTGCTTTCAGTCTGGCTGAATCCGTTGCGTCTGTTTCTGAAAAATCTTCTTCCGTTTCTTCAGGCTCAAAAAAGCTCGTCGTTTACTACAGCCTTACAGAGACAACCGCGAAACTTGCAAAGCGCATTGCTGACGAAACCGGCGCGGACTTGTTCCGGCTTGAGTGCAAAGTTCCGTACTCTAAAAATATGAACGAGTGCGACCGCGAGTCAAAGGCGGACATAAAAAACGGAGTTCACCGCGAGCTTGCTTCTGTTCCGAATCTTTCTGGCTACGATGTGGTTTTTGTGGGAACTCCTGTCTGGTCGGACGACATGGCAAATCCTGTTGAGACTTTTCTTTTGCAGGCGGACTTGCGCGGAAAAATCGTTGTCCCTTTCTGCACCTACTGGTCTAGCGGACGCGATTCAACCTTGAAACGCATTTGTGATTTGAGCAAAGGCGCGAAAACTCTTGACGGAATCGGACAGGCTCACGCGCAGACAGCGGACGTTTCCACTTGGCTTAAGAAAATCGGTCTGAAATAAGCGAGGAAAGTTGTCATTGCCCGGCTCGACCGGATAATCTCCTGTAGTGAATACGTCTGGTCAATGTTTGTATAAACCTAAAATAAAGATTGCCTTGTCACGCAAGGCAATGACAAAAAAACGGAAAAACTTATGAAAAAATCGGTTTTGTTTTTCGGAGCATTTTTAGTGATGACCGCAGCACTTGCGGCAGAATCTGTCAAACCGGCTGGACAAGCTGAAAAAACTGTAAGACTGAACAGCGGCTACGAAATGCCGGTCGCAGGGCTTGGAACCTGGACTTTGACAGGCGAAACCTGCGAGAATGCCGTTTATTCCGCGCTCAAAACCGGCGTGCGTCTGATTGACACCGCAAAATACTACGGAAACGAGGCGGAAGTTGGCAGGGCAATTCAGCGTGCGCTTGCGGAAAAAATCTGCGCACGGGAAGAGCTTTTTTTGACGACAAAGATTGTTCCGTGGGCGTCTGACCCGGCGGCGGATATAAAAGATTCGCTTGAAAAACTTAAAGTTGACTACATAGACTTGTGCCTGCTGCACCAGCACGGAAGCGGCGACGACAAGGTTTACCGCGCAATGGAAAAAGCGTGCAAGGAAGGAAAAATCCGCTCGATTGGAATCTCGAACTTTTACACGCCGCGCGAGGTAGAACATTTTGTCCGCGACTTTGAAACCAAGCCTGCGGTAATCCAGAACGAGGACCACATTTTTTATCAGGGAACAGCGTTGCGTGACTGGTGCGCAAGATACGGAATCCGCATGGAAAGCTACTATCCGTTCGGCGGCCGCGGCCACACAAAGCAGAGCCTTGAAAATCCAGTGATTTTGAAAATTGCCGCCGCCCACAAAAAAACTGCCGCCCAGGTGATTGTCCGCTGGCACATTCAAAGCTCCTTCACCGCGATTCCCGGCAGCTCAAACCCGAAGCACATCGCCGAAAACTACGGCATCTGGGATTTTTCTTTGACTGACGACGAAATGGCGCAGATTGCAAAACTGAACACCGGGAAAAGGTATGAAAACTGGTAGGAAGTGACGCTGTTTTTTGCTGGAGGAATTTTATCTTCTATGCTGCCGGAAACTCTAATCTTTTTTCCGAGTAAACTATCTTAAATTCTCAATCGCTTTTTCAAGCAGGCGGATTGTCTCGGTGTTGTCGGCACGGAATTTCTCGTCGCGGCCTGTAACAAGGAATTCAACGGTTGTTCCGAGCGCGCGCGAAATTCTTACTGCCTGAACTGCATTCGGAAGCCGGTCGCGGTTAATCCAGGACTGGAGCGTGTTGTAGCTTTCGCTGATTTTTGCCGCCAGCTCTTTTTGTGAGATTCCTCTGTATTCAAGTTCGCTTTTTACGTTGCTCCAGAATTCTAACATCAGTTAAAAAAAGTAGCACAAATGTACAGATTGTAGGTTGATTTAAATACGAATGTCGTTTATTCTGTTTCCTGATAGTACAAACGTACTAATATGGGACGATAAAAATGACAAATGGAAGCACTTTTTCAGGATTGAATAAGAATATTTCAGAAAACAAAACTGCTCGGTTTATCGATGTGGAAACTTCTCGCAGAATCACTTCACTTCGGTACATCTTGAGCGTGCTGGTGGTCTTTATCCACAACAATTTTACTGCGGAAAAACTTGCCGAATCTTTGGCGGAAGGAAACAGAATTCCCATTTTTGCACAAAGCGTGGCAGGGGAATGGATTCAGTTTGTGATTTCTTCCGCTCTTGGAAGCTGCGCCGTTCCGCTTTTTTTCATGTTCAGCGCGTACTTGTTTTTCAAAAAAGACACTCCTTATAAAGTCATGCTGAAGAAAAAGGCAAGGGGGTTGCTGATTCCATATTTTGTGTGGATTGCCCTGAACATTGCACTTGTAACGCTCGGAAAACTTTTTGCCGCAAGGCTGAATCCTTCGCTTCTTGCAAACCCGGAGAAAATTTCTGTTCTGACCTGGAGCTTTTTGGACTGGCTCAAGGCTTTCTCTGGATTCGGATTCGACAAATTCAATCATCCGTATGTGGGACAGCTGTGGTTCGTGCGCGACCTTTTGATTCTGTTTCTGATTTCGCCGGTTCTGCGCGTTATATATAGAAGATTTCCGAAAACTTCGCTGATTTTTTGCGCGTTCATCTATATTTCGGGTATTACACCGCAAGGCTTTGACTCGGACAAGGCTGCGCTTCTTTTCTTTACGCTTGGATATTTCTGGGCGGAGCGGAATTTTTCGCCGTTCGCATTTGCCGACTCTTTCCGCTGGACGGAACTGATTGCGATGTTCGCATTTTCTGCTCTTGGCTGCAACCTGATTTTCAAGGGAAATTCTGTCTGTTCTGCGCTGATGGTTCTTTTTTCCGCCCTGATTTTCCTGAAACTTTCAGGCTCAATTTCTAAAAACCAAAAGACTTTCATCTTTGCAGAAAAACTTTCTCCGTTCTCGTTCTTCCTGTTTGCGGTTCACATGCCGTTTATTCTTGTCTGCGTCCAAAATCTGTGGCTTCACTTTTTGCCGATGAAAAATCCCGTGTTCTGCCTGCTTGAATATTTCGGGGCGAACATTATGATTGTCGCGCTCGGAACTTTCGCCGGCGTTGTATTGCGGAAAATCTGTACGCCGTTGTTCAGCGTCTTGAACGGCGGAAGAAAATAAAGAGTGAAGGGAAATTTCTAGAGTTTTATAACAGAAAGCCCGGGGATTTGTTCAAAATGCTTATCCTGTGTAATTACTGACATATTGTTGGCTATGGCAGTTGAGGCAATCCACAGATCATTTTCAGGTAGAATTTTTCCTTTTCCTTGCAATGAAGCTTTTATTTTTCCATATTCAAATGCGACATCTTTTGTTATATCAAGAATGGGATAAGAAAGACAGAAGCTCATGTATTTTTCTCGATTAGCTGATTTGAGCTGAGATTTTTCTGCTCCGAACATTAACTCACCTAGCACAACAGAAGATGTATGAACGTCTGAATATTTTCTTGCTTCAGTTGCCACTGCAATATCGCCTTTTATTATGCGAATAATCACATTAGTATCAAAAATATTACCATTCATTTGGTTCTATTCTCCTGCAGTCCTGAACAGCTTGGAGCATTTTTTCACTGTCTTCTTCGCTGATTGTTCCAAAGAATTTGTCTATGGGAGAAGTTTTTGCTGCCACAGTTTCCTGTTTTTTTGTTTTAAAAATTTGGGAGAGTTTTGAAAGTAAAGCCACGCACTGTTCATAAGAAAATGAATCCATTTCTGTTAACATTGTATTGAATACAGCATCGCTCATTTTAGACCTCCTATAAAAAGTCAAGATTAAAATTCAGTTTTAGGATTGACTTTTTAAGTTGTTTCGCAACGAAGGGAGAAACAACAGTTGATAAGAAAGTTTGCAACGCAAACTTTTAAGGATAAAAACAGATGCCATTTTCAGCTGTTTTTATCTTACCTCCTTTCAGACATATAATAGTATAACATAAAAATAAAGCTTTCTCTATGATTTTATCCTTATTGACGGAATCTTTGCATTGTCTTGACAGTTGAAATAAGGTTTATTATATTCTTTATTAGTTACAAAGTGTAACTATTTTTTTTGTGGAGTGGGATGGAGAATCTATGACAAAAGAAGAATTTTCTAAAATCGACAAGTTTGGAGTTGGTGCGCCGAACGAGGCGTTTGCAAAGTATTTTATCGGGCAGTCGTTCTTAAAGCCGCTTACGGATGCGAAAAAGGGTGAAATTCCGATTTTCAATGTTACATTTGAGCCGGGCTGCCGCAACAACTGGCACGTTCACCATGCTTCAAAGGGCGGCGGACAGGTTTTAATCTGCACGGCTGGAAGCGGCTGGTATCAGGAATGGGGAAAAGAGGCGGTTTCAATGGAAGAAGGAAGCGTTGTTGTGATTCCTGCGAACGTGAAGCACTGGCACGGCGCAAAAAAAGACAGCTGGTTCAGCCACATAACGTTTGAGCCGGCAGGCGAAGGAAAATCCAACGAATGGCTTGAGCCTGTAAGCGACGAGGAATACGGAAAGCTTGGGGAATAATTCCTGTTGACAAGCTGCGCTTTGCAAGTCATAAATTAACAAATTCTATTTTTACGGAGCGGAAAATGCAGATTGTTGAATATGACCCGAAATACAAGAACGACTTTGTGCGGCTGAACACAGAATGGCTTGAAAAACTTTACTACATTGAATCCTACGACCAGTATGCGATGGATCATGTTGAGGAGCTTATCGAAAAAGGCTCGATGGTCTATTTTGCTGTTGAGGACGGAAAAGTTCTTGCGATGTGCATGATTGAGCCGCTCGGAGACGACGTCTGGGAAGTCTGCAAACTGGCGGCGGCTGGTCAATACACTGGAACTGGAGCTGGTTCTGCGGTTTTGAAAGTCTGCATGGATTACGCGATTGCTCACGGCGCAAAAAAGCTGTGTCTGATTACAATTTCCGGCTTGAAGCCTGCAATTCATCTTTACAAAAAGTTCGGATTCGTTGAAATTCCGTACAGAAAAGATGTCTGGCATTCTGAAAAAGCCGATGTTGAAATGGAATATATTGTGAAATAAGGAAAACTAAAATGAAAATCATCTGTTTTATGTATGCGAGCCTTGACGGGCGGATTGACTGCGCGATGACTGAAAAAATCGACCCGGAGGCGAATGCTTATTACAACCATCTTGCCTCGTTCGGGGATTTTACGCAGATTAACGGAAAGACGACGAACGCAATGCACTACGCGGAAAGCGGCGTTTTTGAGCCGAAAAATTACTGCGCGTGCGGCAAAACTTTTTTCAAGGCGGAAGAAGCGGCCGGCTATCAGGTCTGCATGGACACAAAAGGAACTTTGCTTTGGCACAAGAACCGTGTTGACGGAAAACCGTTGATTGTCGTTACAAGCGAAAAGGCTAGCACGGAATATTTGGATTATTTGAAGTCTAAAGAAATTTCGTACATCTCATGCGGCGCGGAAAAGATTGATTTGAAAAAAGCAGTTACGGTTTTGGAAAAAGAATTCGGCATAAAAAAATCAGTGATTACCGGCGGCGGACACATAAACGGCTCGTTCCTTGACGCAGGCTTGATTGACGAAGTTGAGATGATGTTTGGAGCTGGAATAGACGGACGCGAAGGATGGGCTGCAAGTTTTGACGGCAGGGCGCAGAACAGAAATCCTGTTGCGCTGGAGCTGCTTGACGTTGAGCGGCTTGAAAAAGGCACTGTGCTTTTGAAGTACAAGGTGAAGAAGTAGAAAAAACTAGGGCAATGCCGACATTTCACTTCCTGAAAAACTCCACGAACGCTTTTGCGCTCGGGCTTAGGTTTGCGGATTTTTTCCAGGCAATAACTGAGGTCATCGGGTTGGCTTTTTCAAGCGGAACGAAAGCCAATCCGTCGTAGTTGTAGATTTTTTCAATGGTGATTGCGCCCGCATTCTCCAGCTTTACAAGGTGAGTTATGTTTCTAGGAAGGTTGTATGTTCCGGCAACCGTGATTTTTTCGGCGCAGTCTGAAAGCCACGCGGAAACTTCGCAGAATTTTAGTTTTTTATGATGGCAGCCTTAATCATACTGTCGATGTCGGCAAATGCGTTTTCAATCGCTTCTGAATGATACATTTCGTACATATTAAAGACGCGCTCCGTAAGATTCAGAGCGTCCAGTTTGTTCAGAATTTTGTCAGCGGTTGTTTTTTTGAAAAATGCGTACTGTTCAAGCAGGAATGAGAAAAATTCCATCTCTTTTGTCATTCTGCGCTCCTAATCCCTTCTAAGATAAAGCGAGCTTTGCGGGTTGCCTGTAATCTGCTCGTTTTCCCACATATCAAAAATTCCGTCCGGGCTGAAATCCCACATTTCAAGTTTCGGGTCGGAGAGCATCCTGTATGTTTTGGAATTCAGAAATTTTCTGTAGGAATCCATGAGCGAAAATCCGTACTTCCGGCTTATTTTTAGTGAAACTTCCTTGTCATAAAAATCAAGAATAAAAGGCAGCTCATTTGTCATAGATTTTTGCCTCGATAAAGTTCAGGGCGATCAGTGATTTTTTCGTCTTGAATGTGTATTGGTCGTTCAGCTTTTGCGGAAGAAGCCTTTTTACAGTTTCGTCCGCGTCATAGATTCCCGAAAAGTACAGGCTGATTACAGGCATTGTTCTGTCATTTGCGACCGGACCGATGACAACATCATAGCTGTCATTTTGTTGTGCCACATTTTTGCGGTTCTGTGTTACGAATTCCAGCCATGACTTGTCCGCTTTTTGAAAATGCAGAACATTAAGCCTGTTCAAGATTTTTTCATCAGCTTCAAAAACTGAAACCGTCGCAATTCCATTCTCGCGCCGTGCCTGTGTAAGTTTCGCCCATCGTTTAGCCTGCTCAAGACTAGAAGTGAGATAAAAGCCAGTTCCAAAATCCAGTTTTCTGTCTGACTCTAAAATCAAAGGATTTTGAACTGCAACATTGCTTCCGTGATAAAGTTTCATTGCTTGCATTATAGCATATTTTTGGGGATTTGCGATTGAAATGATTTTATGGATATTCTTGCATGAATTCTTCCGCACTCAGAATCGCGGCCGGATTTTTGTAAACGCGTCCCTGCCGACTGAATATTTCAGTCTTCGCGTCAATCACCCGGAAATTCATTCCGTGCTTCAAGTCATCAGCGTTTATTCCTTCAAAATAAACTGTTTTCCATTTTCCGCCGCTGAAATAATTTCTCTGCGGTTTCGGAACGATTTCGTCCACGATGAATCCGCCGTCACGCGCTATGAAGCCTTGATCCGTATCTGCGTTCACCTTGAATTTCTTGATGAGATAACCGTCGTCATCGAAAAGTCCGACATTCACGGAAAAAACATATCTCAGGCTGT
>CAKUTI010000049.1 GCA_934691925.1 uncultured Treponema sp.
GAAAACTGCGCGGTTATGGCTGTAAAAGAGCTTCGCGACTTCCTTGAGACTGGAATTATCGTAAATTCTGTGAACTTCCCGCGCGTTACAAGCGAGTCTGCAATTCCAGCGAATGGAACTCGGCTTTGCATTCCTCACAAAAATGTCCCGGGAATGATTGCGAAATTCACAACAATCTTGGGAGACGCAAAACTCAATGTTGCCGGAATTGTTGACCAGAGCCGTGGCGATATTGCCTACGCAATGATTGATGTTGACGGAAAAGTCGGAGACGACACTCTCAAAGCGCTCGGAGACTGCGAGGCTGTAATCAGCGTTCGCCCGATTTACGCTTAATCGCAAAAACGGCGGCCGAACTTAATTTTGTTGGCCGCCGTTTTCTATTTTAAATCGCAATTCCTTAAATCAGCAAATCTTCTGGCTTTTCAATCACAAAGTCAGCATGATATTTTTCAAATTCTTCCATGCTGCCGTAGCCCCAAAGACACGCGCAGCATGGAATTTTGTTTTTGTGCGCGCCTTCAATGTCGTTGTTGCGGTCTCCAATCATAAGGACGCGGCCTCTTTCAACTTCATCTTCAAGTTTGCATTTTTCTACAACGTAAGAAATCACTTGGTCTTTTGCGTCGCGCCCGATTTTCAAGTCTGCGCCGCCTGCAAATTCGAAAAATTCTGCGATTCCAAACTTTTCGATAATCGGATTCATATAAATTTCAGGCTTTGCAGTCGCGACAATCAAGTGCTTGCCTTTAGCTTTAAGCGCGGCGAGCGTCTCCTTGATTCCATCAAAAAGCGAATTTTCCCAAATTCCTTTTTCTGTGTAGCGTTCCTGATATTTTGCGACAAGTTCCAGCGATTTTTCCTTTGAAAATCCGTAAATTTTCTGGAACGACTCGGAAAGCGGCGGCCCGATGAAAAGATTCAGCTTCGCCATGTCGGTCTCGTCGATTCCGATCGAGCTTAGCGCGTATTTCACGCAGTTTATGATTCCCGGAGCGGAGGCTGTGAGCGTTCCGTCCAAATCCCAAAGAAGATAGTCAAAATCAGAAAGATTCGGCTTTTTCATAATTTCCTCTTTTTCATTTTGCAATTTTTTTTAATTAGATTTCAGTCAGATTTCGTTCCGCGGATTTTAATTTTATCTAAATCTTAATCCTGACTAAAATCAGATTTTCCTTCAAAAAGCGTTTTTTTGAGCAGAAAATGCCCGACCGTGATTTTCATTGTCTCGCCGTCCCAAGTGAGCAGTCCGCTTTTCTTCTCGATAAAGCTGATGTCGGCAATCGAGCCAAGATATTTTGATTTTCCTTTTTCCGCGATGAAATTCACTTTCATTTTCAAAGGCTTCTTTTTCAGATTTTCAAACGAGTTGTTCTTTTTTCCGCGGTTGAAAATTTCATTTGCTGCTTTTTTTGCGACAACCACGACCGACTGCTCATTTTCATTTTCGCCGATTGCAAGATAAAATCCCGGATACATCGGAAGATTGCCGATTCTCGAAAGCGAGGAGATTTTGCTGATTTTTGGAGTTTCGCCCTGAATCGCCGCAGGAATGAAAACTTCGTCAAAATATTCTGTGTAGGAATTTTTCAGCCGGGCAGGAAGAACAGCGACTCCGTTGTTTTCCACTGATTTTGCGAGATTTTCATATTCTTTCAGGCGCAAGTCAACAAGCTGCATTATATGCGGAGCTGTGAGCGAGCGATATTCATAGAACGACTTGAAATTTTCCGCGTTCGACTTTAAAAGTCTTCCGCCAAAGCTCGTCATCGTCTTGATTTTCGGAAAATCGATTTGATTCAAGAGCGTGATTGTTGTGATTAAATCAACAAAATTGTAGCTCCAGCGCGAAAGGTTCGATTTTTTCATATATTTTTTGTAAGTTTTTAGCTCGCCGTTTATGAATCTTCTGTAGTTCGCATTGTTTTCGATTTTCTCGTTTATTTCAGAAAGATTTTCCTGAGTGTAAACTTCTTTTGGCGTGATAATCAGATTTTCATCGTTGCTGGAATCCGAACTGTACTGCAAAAATGTCGTGAGAGCCTTGTAAGTGTCCGGGCTGACAAAATCCTTATATTCAGAGCCTGCGGTTTTCTCTTTTTTTGCAAGGAAGATTTTGAATTGGATTTTTTTTCCTGTCTGGCCGTTTCCGTAAAGCTCAAGGTAATTTGTTGTTGCCGCCGCCGTAAAAACGAAAATTTTCTTGTCGCTTCCGTCAAAAATCGACTTTAAAAGCGATTTGAATTCATCGTGTTCAGTTTCAAAAAGCGACTCGTCAAAATCCGGCGTGACAAAATAATACATTGCAGTTCCGTCGTAGCCCGGCTCGATTCTCGTCGCGTAAGTCCACTGCGCAACATTGTGAAGTTTGAGCGTTTTTTCCTCGTTCCAGCCGTCTTTTTTCATCTTGAATTTTAGATTGAATTCACCCTCGCTTGTAAGAGAAAAATCCGCCGTTGAAATTTCGATATTGTCATTTTTGATTCCGTTTTGAGTCAGATAGCCTTCAAAAGACAAGTCTGTTGAATTTCCACGTTTTGCGTCTCCTGTAAGAAAGTCGCTTTCTGTAAAATTGAGTGGCGCGGGCTTGAAATTCCAGATTTCATTTGCAATCTGTTTGTAATAATAGCCTTTCACGCCGTCCTTGTTTGTGCCTGCAACTCGAAGCTCGCGCGCGGAATTTCCCTGTCCGTTTTGATGAATCGAAATGAAGCGTGAAAGCCGCGCCTTTCCTTCAAGTTTAATCTGCGGCTCTTTTTTCCAAGGCTCGGCAGGAAGTCCCCACGGAGCGTAGTTTGAAAGATATTCTGCGCCTGAATATTTTTGCGGCTCGTTTTTGTATGTATACTTGAAAAACATCGGGTCGCAGCCCATCGTGTCAAAATCGATTAGCCTTGTGTACATTGTGCCATCATCGCCAATCAAAAAAAGCGTTGAGGCTGAGTTTGCGATGCTTCTTGCGATAAATTTTCCATGCTCAGGATTTTCTATGCTTTTTGAAAAATCGTTCGGCAATCCTGAGTCTGTAAACAAAATTCTCTGTCCGTCTTTTGCAAGAAAATAAATTGTCTCAAGTCCCATTGTGCCGTAGTGATGCTCGTTTCCAAAAATGTCCTCGTACCATAAAACATCGCGCCGCCGTGTTCCCATCGCCCAGCCGCGATTTTCCGCCACGAGCGCGTTCTGGACAAGTTGAGTTTTCTGTGGCCAGCCGAAATTTTCCACCCATTTGAAAGTTTTATCGACTGTCGTTTTTTCTGTGTAAAGCTTGTAAAGTTTTCCAGCGTTGTCAAACGCGAAAAGGCAGTCGCCGTCTCCGTAAATCTCGCAAATGCTTTCGGCTTTTTTCGGCTTTCCGTCTTTTGTGAAAAGTTTCCATTCGGATTCGCCGTCTTTTTTCGCGTAGATTCTTCCGTCTGAAATCACAAACTGCCAGCCTTTCATAAAAGTCTGGGTCAAAGTTTTAACGTAGACTTCTTTTGGAAATTTGTTTTCGACCGAAATTTTGTTCACGTTTTCGGTTTTTTCCTTGCTTGAAATATAATTATAAGCCGGACTGTTGAAAGAATTGATTACGCTCTGATAATAATCCGCGTCGGTTTCAAAAAGTTTTGTCGTTGCACAGGAAAATGAAGTGACTGAAACAAGTCCCGCAAAAATTGCCGTAAGCGAAAGTGAAAAGATTTTTCTGAAAGTTTTCATAGAATATGATTTTACCGAAAATCCTTCTGATTGAAAATTGATTGTAAGGAATAAAAAAGCTGGCAGAAAGTGAAAAGCACGTCATTCAAAAGTCGAGCGAGTCATTCCAAAATTAAGGCGATAAAAAAATCTTGTCATTCCGAACTAGAGAACGTTCGTTCTCGCTTTGGTTCGGAATCTGTAAGAATAAATGCAGCCCATGATTCAAGTTCATGGGGACAGATTTTGAAATCCGCAAAAAAAAATAAAAAAACGCCCTCAAAATGAGAGCGTTCAAAAATTAAAATCGCTTATCTATTAGTGGTGGAACAATCTGATTCCGTTGAAGCACATAACCATGTTGTACTTGTCGCAAGTCTCGATTACCTGGTCGTCGCGCACAGAACCGCCCGGCTCTGCAATCACTGTAACGCCGGATTTCTTTGCGCGCTCAATGTTGTCTCCGAACGGGAAGAACGCGTCGCTTCCAAGCGCGACATTTGTGTTTTTAGCGAGCCATTCCGCTTTTTCTGCGTCTGTGAAAACTTCAGGCTTCACTTTGAAAAGCGTCTGCCATTTTCCATCAGCTAGAACATCGTCATGCTCAGGTCCGATGTAAACGTCGATGGCGTTGTCCCTGTCCGCGCGCTTGATGTTGTCAACAAACTGAAGTCCGAGAACTTTCGGAGACTGGCGAAGCCACCAGTTGTCAGCTTTCTGTCCTGCAAGTCTTGTGCAGTGAACGCGGCTCTGCTGTCCGGCTCCGATTCCGATTGCCTGACCGTCTTTCACGTAGCAAACCGAGTTTGACTGAGTGTATTTGAGCGTAATCAGCGCAATAATCAAGTTGTGCTTGTCGTCTTCTGTCAAAGTCTTGTTTTTTGTGACGATGTTTGAAAGGCAGCTCTCGTCGATTTTAAGGAAGTTGTGTCCCTGCTCGAATTTCACGCCGAAAACCTGCTTAACTTCAGTTGCAGGCGGAACGTAATTCGGATCAATCTGGATTACGCAGTAATTTCCCTTTTTCTTCGCCTTCAAAATTTCCAATGCTTTTGGAGAATAAGATGGCGCGATAATTCCGTCAGAAACTTCTTTTTTGATTAAAAGCGCAGTTGCCTCGTCACATTCGTCGCTCAAAGAGATAAAATCTCCGAAGCTCGACATTCTGTCTGCTCCGCGCGCGCGCGCATAAGCGCAAGCCAATGGAGTAAGCTCAACGTCGTCTGTAAAATAAATCTGTTTTAGAGTGTCGCTCAAAGGCTTTCCAACCGCCGCTCCAGCCGGAGAAACGTGCTTAAAACTTGTCGCCGCAGGAAGTCCAGTCGCTTCTTTAAGCTCTTTTACAAGCTGCCAGCCGTTCAGCGCGTCAAGCAAGTTGATATAACCTGGTCTTCCGTTCAAAACTGTGATTGGAAGATCGCCTTCATCCATAAAAACCCGTGCAGGCTTCTGGTTTGGATTGCATCCGTATTTAAGTTCAAGTTCTTTCATTCATTAAAATTATCACAAAAAAGTCGTGTTTTCAATTGGAAGAAAAATTCAGTAAAGGTGAAAAGACTTTCGCTCGCAACATTAAAACGGTGCTTTGCTTTCAAGAATCATTTTTTTGCCTGTTTTCGGATGCGAAAATTCAATTTTGCTTGCGTGAAGAAGCAGCCGTTCGCCTTTCTCGCATTTTCCGTAAAGCGTGTCTCCGATTATCGGCGTTCCAAAACCGTGAATGTTAGAACTTGCAAGGCGCAGCTGGTGCGTTCTTCCTGTGTGCGGAATGAACAAAACTCTTGTGGCGTTTCGAGTTGTGCCGTTAGGAGCGTGGTAACGCTCAACGTCCAAAATCTTCCATTGGGTCACCGCTTTTTTTCCGTTTTCCCTGTCCCAAATCTGGTGCGGCCGGTTTTCAACATCAAGCCTAAAATAAAGCTCCATTTCGCCTTCGCTTTGAAATCCTTTTTTTGCGAGAATTCCGTCCAGAAGGGCCGTGTATTCTTTTTTAACCTCTCTGTTCTCAAACGCCTGATTCATTTTTCTGTGCGCTTCTTTTGTGAGCGCGAGAATCATCAGTCCGGAAGTTTCCAAGTCCAGCCGATGAACCGCCGACTGCTTTATGCAGTTTGGAAAAAGCCGCCTGAGCCGCGTTTCAACTGAGTCGAATTTTTCAAGTCCGCGCCCGGGAACGCTCAAAAGCCCGCTCTGCTTGTTCACAACAACGATTTCATCGTCACGGTAGAGAATTTCAAGCCCCAGAATTTCAGGCAGAATAATTTTGCAGCGCGAGTCGCAAGGCGAGACAAGCTCTATTTCTTTAGTCTTAGATTTTTCTTGCGAGTTTTCGTTGTTAAAAATTGTTTCCGCAAGCGAAACCGGCGTAAGCCCGTGCGAAAAAGCGTAATTCAAAAGTTTTGGAGCCGTGCAGTCGCCTGTTCCTGTCGGCGGAAATTTCCCGTTAAGGCGCGTTCTGCAAATATCCTTTAAGTTTCGGATTTTTCCGTCTGCGCAGGCAAAATCATAAAGCGACTCGATTTTTTCAAGCGACTCGTTGCAAAGCCCGCGAAGTTTTTCATTGATTTCTTCTATTATATAATTCTTTTTTTTTCTGATTCCGCAATCTCCAGTGACCGAAACTCCGCCATCGCAATTCGTTTCATTTTCGTCATTGCGAGCCACGGACAGGGACTGGGCGAAGCAACCCGTCATCTTTGCGTTTTTTCTTAATTCTGTAAGCCGATGAATCTCTGCATCGTTTTTTGAAAGGGCCTCGCTCACTTTTTCCGCGTTTACAACAGGCGGCACAATCACAAAGTCAAAATCATCAAGATTTACTTCACATTCAATCTCGCCGTTCTCATCTTTATCATTTTCTGAAAATTTTAATTGCTTTGAGATTTCGGAATCTTCATTTGAATTCTCACCGCCCTCGCTTTTTAACTCCTCATCAGTTTTGCTTTTTCTAAATTTTAGCTGCTTTGAGATTCCGGAATCTTCATTTGAATTCTCGTTGTCTTTAATTTCCGAATTCACATCTTCACAACCTTTCGAAAATATCAACTGTTTAGAGATTCCGGAATCTTCATTTGAATTCTCACCGCTCTCGATTTTCAAATCTCCATCAGTTTTACTTTTTACAATTTTTAATTGCTTAGAGATTCCGGAATTCGCCACGAGATTTATCTCATTTCCATTTTCATCAGCGCAGACGAGCGCGCCGAGCATAACTGCGCTGTTTTTTCGCTCCTCGCTTTCCTGCGTGACCTGCGAGAGAAAAAGTTTTTTTTGTTCAAGAAGATTTAAGATTTTCGCGAGAATTTTTTTCGCTTTGCTTTCATCAAACGGCGGAAACATTGCTTTAAAATATGAATGATTCGTAATAAAATCAAGATATGACGGTTACAATCGATGACAAAAAAATTGTGCAAACGGCAAAAACGGCGGCGATTCTCCTTGTTGCCGCGTTTGTGGTCGTTTTTCTCGCGCTTTCGAGCAAAGTTTTTCATTTTAGCGAGAGCAATCCTTATCAATATCAGGCAAATTACGAGCGGCTTTCCGCGCCGGAAAAGGGAGTTGCGGCCTCAATGCGGAAAACAGGCGAAGTCCAGTCAAAAGTTCTCGGAACAAACCGCCGTGCAAACGGAAAAGGCAACGGATTCTTTGATGAGGTTGAGAAAATTCACAGAAATAAATAGAATTTTATCTTTTTTGCGCGGAGTTTTTCTGGAGCAGCCAATGGTTTTGTAAAGCTCCGCATTTTTGCTGAAAAACAATGCCCAGCTGCTTCGGCTTCGCTTGCGCTCATTGCCGGAAAAACCGCTTCCAAAAAAACTTTTGCAAAAATAAAAAAACTTGCTTAAAAAGTTTTTCTAAAAAATTACGGTTTCCGGCAACTAAAGGCCTCCGCATCTAGCGCGGCATTTTTTATGCAGGCAAAGCTGAAAGACTGTGTTTTATCATTGCATAAATATACATTATTTAATTATAATATCTGCATATTTATACAAATAAATGAATAATTCTTGAAGCGTTCTTGAAAATCAAACGAATTTTTCGAGAAAACGCCAAAAAGAAATGGAGAAAAATATGGAATATAAATTTATTGACGGCGGAGTTTGCGCTGCCGAAGGATTTACCGCGAGCGGCGTTTTGAACAAAATCAAGGAAAGCCGCAC
>CAKUTI010000050.1 GCA_934691925.1 uncultured Treponema sp.
TTTTTTGTTTGTCAGACAAATTTTAAGGTTTTACGCTTTTTTTGTAAATTTCTACTGAAACTCGAAATTCGGGCTATTTAACTTAAATTGGTTTCACTTTAAAATCAAATTGAATATATGTTTAATCTAAATTGGGATTAGTTAAAACTCAAATTGGATTAAACTTTTATCCAATTTGAGTTTGCGGCAATATTATGTTTACTCTTAAATAAAGACAGTGTTGCTGTATTGAACAGCCAAGCTGAGTCTTATGAGAAACACAGTTGATTTCGCCTCTTAGATAAGGCTTCTAAGACTTGAAGAAAGGCGGTATGGAGACTCTCGGAGGCATTGCGAAGCTTTCTAAAAGGGCAAGGCGGCGGCAGCAGAAGGCCTTTAAGAGGAATATGTTTGGACGGTTCGCAGGAAGACAAGACAGCCTGAAAAAAGCCTCAGCTGAAAAAATTGAGCTCTCTTTGAAAAATTTTTTAGTATTTTTTCTTGTCGGTGATTTTTGAGTAGTCGGCAAAAAGTTTCTGGCATTTTTCTCTGTCAATCTCTTTTGCTTTGAGAATTTTGTTCTTGCCGCTCAAAAAATCGTAGAATTTGCTGTCCCTGAATCCAATTTTTTCTGTGTCTTCGATATTGCAGCCCTGAAAAACGAGCTTTATGTTTGCCCAGAGAATCGCGCCTAAGCACATGGGGCAGGGCTGGGCGGTTGTGTAGAGCGTGCTTCCTGAAAGGTCGAACGTCTTTATGTTTTTGCACGCGTCTCTGATTGCCTCGATTTCTCCGTGGCAGGTCGGGTCCTGGTTTTTTATTACGCGGTTGTGGCCTCTTCCGATGATTTTTCCGTCTTTTACGATTACGCTTCCGAAAGGACCTCCGTCTCCCGCGTTTATTCCGCTATACGCCTCTTTTACGGCTTCTTCCATCGCCTGCTCGTCAGTGATTTTCATATTTTCCCCATGTTTTTTTTGATTCTTCATTTTTAGTTGCGAATTGAAATTAAAAGACCTCAAGATATTTTGCCGCTCCCGCGATTATTCCTGCCAGAACAGCGAGAATCACAAAAAACGACCACATCGGAAGCGTTCCGTCTGATTTTTGCCTTGAAAATGTTTTTGGATTGCGCTCTTCAATCTCTCGCCTGAGCCTTGCCCTTGATTTTCTTCCGGCATTTTTTTCTTTAAATGAAATGTTTCCGTTTTTTCCGCCAGATAATCCAGCTGATGGATTGTTTCCGCCTTTTTTTACAGCGTAGCCGCACACCGGGCAGCCGTTTATGAAATCCTCGTTCTTGCCGGTGGCTCCGCAGGCAGGGCAGCGCACAGAAGAGAAAAATCTTCCGCAGTGCCTGCACATTTTCGCGTTTTGAGGAACTTCAGCTCCGCAGTTCTCGCAGAAGAATTTTGCTTTTTGGCTTTTCATGGAATTTTATCTACTTTTTGATTTGAAGATAGATTTTGCTCGAGTCGTTCGACATGACTTCGCATTTTACATCGGAGATTTCGCCGTTGATTTTGAGCGACGCGCAGTCAATCAAAGTTCCTGCAGTAAGATTCATTATAAAAGACGGAATGTCCGGCGTGAATTCAAGCGTGAGTCCGTTGTAGTTTCTCGCAGTTCCTGTGACCATCGCGAGCGTGATTGGATTTGTGAAGGCGAACGAGCAGCTTATCTTTCCGATTCCGGCTTCGGCCTCCTTTTCCTTTGCCTCGGACTTGTTCGCGCTCATGATTGCGGCGAGCTTTGCTTCAATATCGTTTTCGTTCATGTCGTTTTCCTCTTTTTCGCTGTTTTCTTTTATTATATCGTTTATATCAGATTCGCTTGAATCCTGAGTGTTCTGCGGCTCAAGAGTTTCGGTTTCGCCGCTTTCTTCTGGTTCAGATTCAATTTCCTCAAAATCCGTGTTTTCCGAGCTTAATTCGCGTTCTTCCGTGTTTTTGTTAAAATCGCTTTCTCCTGTTATTTTGTGGCTTTCCGTGCCTAATCCGTGCATTTCCGTGTTTTCATTTTCCGCGTTGTCTTCGAGTTCTGTTTTTGTTCCGTTCTCTTCCCCGGTTTCTTCCGCTTTGCATTCCTCTTCCTGTGCTTTTTTTGCCTGCGCGATTGCCTCGTCAATGTTGAACGGCTTTTTCAAGTCCTCTTTCAGCGAGTCGATGTCTTTTGAAAGATCGCTAAGCTCAGGCAGAAGGTCTTTAAGCGTGACTTCGCCCTGCTCAGGCTCGGTCAAAAGCCCCGAGAAAATGTCCTCTTTCTTTGCGAGAATCTTCCTTAGCTTGTCCAAGCCCTCAACCTCGCACGAGTCGAAAATTCCACGCACATGGAGAGCCTCGGCCTTTTTTTCTTCCTCTTCTGGAAGCGGCTCTTCCGCGTAAAGGATTATTTCAGGCGTGTAGTCTGCGGCGAGCGTTGACGAATACTGGGCAAGCGTTTTCCAGTGCCGCGGATAGTCTTTTGTGCTTATGACAATGAGGTGCGGCGCGATTTCCTCGATGTTGTCCATGGCTTTTAAAAGCCATTTGTAGACAATTACATCGTATCCGGCTGTCTTGAGAACCTCGCTTATGTTTGTTATTGCCTTTTCATCGTCGGCGACCAAAAGTGCTTTCATTTTCGTTTTGCCCGGTTTTTCCGATTATCTTGATAAAATCTCAAGCTTGAAAGCAAAAAGTTTCAAGCCGATTTTGTTTTCTCTTTTTAATTTTAAATTACTCTGTTCCAAGATTTGTCACAGAATAGTCGTAAATCTGCCAGATTCCGTCGCGCTGGCGCACTTTGTAGATGTAGCGTTTTTTCTCGCTGAAATTCGGGTACTTGAACCATTCGAGAACGCTCACAGTTCCGTCTGTCTGCGAGTAAGAAGTGTTTTCAACCGAGAATCTCTCAGGAACTGCCGAGATGTCGTGGTCGATTTTGTTCTGCATCAAGTCTGACTTGTACGCTTTCAACATTCTGTTGCGCTCGTCTGCCGACGCGTTCTTGTAAGTTCTGTTCACTTCGCTGTTTCGTGTCATCATCTCCTCCAAGTCCATGTAAAGGAAATACTGGTCCCAAAGAGATTTCTGGCGCGCGATTATTGTCTGCTCGATGACTTTGTCCGGCGAAATCGCCTCTGGCTTTAGGATTGACGCGCTCTGGCTTTCAACTGGAAGCACAACAGACGCGGAAGCCGACGGAGAAGGGTGAACGTCAAGGCTCAGGCGGTTTGACTCAATCTGAATCTCTTTTGACTTGTAAAGCTCAGGATAAAACACAAGCTCCAGATAATAGATTGAAGGCTCGTCAATCTGAACGTAGTCTTTAACGTTTTCGATAAACGAGTAGGTTTCTCCAGGCTCCAGAGCAAGCTCCCTAAAGTAGACTGTCTGGTAAGTCGAGCGTTTTTGAATCAGGTCTTTTGACTGCGGAAGAACAGTGTTCTTGATTGTGTACGCGTTGAAGTCGAGCGAGAACATCCTGTCGTCCGCGAGCTTGAAGCGCAAAGTGTCCGTTCCGTTGTTTGTGATTGAAACGCTCACGTTTATAGGATTGTCTTCCTTGTTTCCAGGATAATAAATTGTCCTGTCGTAGAATCTTATGCTGAGCTGCGCCTTTGAAAAGTCGCTTTTTGCGTTTTTGCCTGCGGCTGTTGAATCTGAATTCTGCTGCGGATATGCAAACTGTCCAAAGAAGCTGAAAATCGCTATAATTGTGAAAATAATTCGTTTCAAGGATGTCTCCTTTTTCATTTCTTGAATTGAAGTGAAATCTTAACAGGTATCTTGCCTTATTATATTTATCGGTTATTTTTTATGAAATCATTATTATCAAATTATTTAGTTTCGGTTACTGGAAACTGGTCTGACTATCATTCTGACATAGCGTCTCTCGCGTCAGGAAAATATTTTCCGGCTGAAATCGAGGGGCTTCACGGAACTTCCGCAAGCTTTTTTATCGCTGACTTTGTCGAGAAGATGCGGAACAATGCGCTTTCCTCATTGCAGTACGGCGGAACTGGAAGACATTCAGGCGCGGGAGGCGAAAGCGGTGCTGACGTAAGCTCGCTGGACGCTGTTGTCGTTGTCCCAGCCGAAAAAGACGCTCTTGACCTGCAGCAGGATTTTGAGACGGCTTTTGAAGACAGTGTCGAGATAACAGTTCTTCCGTGGTGGGGAATCGTTCCTTATAGGACGAGCGCGGTTGGAACTTCTGTTTTCGGCCAGCGTTCGGCGGTCCTGTCAAAAATGGCGATGCAGTCGCGCTCATTAAACCAGCAGACAAAGCCAAGAATCTTCATAATAAACCAGCGTTCCTTGCAGACTCCTGTTCCGTCTCCTGAATATGTGCGCTCTCTTTCCTTTTCGCTTTACAAGGGCGAGAAAATTGACCCGGTGGAGCTTTCAAAAAAGCTTTCCTCGCTTGGATATGTCCGCGTTCCGAAAGTCGGAGTGCCGGGCGAGTTCACCTTGCGCGGAGAAGTCCTTGACGTTTTTGCTCCGGGCGAGGAGCGGGCAGGGCGAATCCTTTTTGACTTTGACGAGATTGAGTCGATAAAGTCTTTCGACGTTGAAACTCAGTCAACAATTCCATCGGAAAGCAGGGAAAATCTTCTGATTTATCCGATGAAGGAAGTTGTCTGGAATCCTGGGCTTGTTGAAAAGCTCAGCTCGCTTTTTGATAAATTCGCTCAGAACGGCGGAAGCGAGAAAATGGACTCTGGCGCGGTTCTCCTTGCACTCGGAGACGAGGCGCAAAAGGCAAAGGAAAAAATCATTTCCGACCTGAAAGAAAAAGGCGAGAGCGAGGGCGAGGAGCTTTTCTATCCTGTCTTGTGGCGTAAGGAAAACGGTTCTAAATACACTGTTCTTGACTACATCTCAAAAAACACGACTGTCTTTTATTACGACTACGACCGGCTCTGCAATATGCAGGAAAATTTCGACCGCGAATATGCCGGAATGTACCGAAGCGCGCGGCTAAAAATGCCGGTCTTTCCGCCGAGCGAAATGCTCATTCCGTTCAAGGAGATTCCTTCAAGGCACGAGAACAGCGTCTCATTCAGGACTCTTCACACAGAAACCGAGGAGATTCAAAAGTCGGACGCGAATTTTTTCAAGATTGAATGCGCTGACGGAAAAAGCTTCTTCGGAAACATAAATTATTTTAAGGAGCAGATTGAGGACTTGCAGTCGAACGGCTGGAAAATCTTTGTCTTTGCCGACAATGAGAACCAGTCTCTTAGAATCAAGGAAATCCTAAAAAACTATTGCGCGAAGCCTTCCGAGGGAGATTATCTGGAGCTTCTCAAAAAGAACGCGAAAAAAGGCGTTCCGTATTTTCCGCTTCAGGTTTACCCGAGGGCAATCACAAACGGATTTGAAATCAGCGAGAGCAAAGTCTTTGTGATTCAGGAAAACGAAATCTGGGGAAGGCGCAAGCACGCGGCGAAAATTGTCCACAAGGCAAAAAGCCAGGCGATTGACACTTTTGTTGAGCTTAACGAGGGCGACTATGTTGTGCATGTGAACTACGGAATCGGAATTTTCCGGGGAATCCAGCGCGTAAAGGCGATGGGAAACGAGCGCGACTATATCAAGCTCGAGTACGCCGACGAGGAATTCGCTTTTGTTCCGATTGAGCAGGTGAACCTTGTCCAGCGTTACATCGGAAACGAGGGCGAGAACCCGAAAATCGACAGAATCGGCTCAAAGTCTTGGGAAAACCGAAAGAACAAGGTAAAGAAAGCCGTTGAGGACTTGGCTGAAAAGCTCATCTCGCTTTATTCAAGAAGAAAGGCGAGCCGGGGCTTTCCATTCCCGAAAGACAACGAATGGCAGACAGCGTTCGAGGCGGCTTTTCCTTACGAGGACACAGCCGACCAGATTTCCGTCACAAAGGAAATCAAGGAAGACATGGAAAAGCCTGTTCCAATGGACCGCCTTGTGTGCGGAGACGTTGGCTACGGAAAAACCGAGATTGCGATGCGCGCCGCGT
The DNA here is from genome assembly GCA_934691925.1 of uncultured Treponema sp. Lineage (GTDB taxonomy): Bacteria > Spirochaetota > Spirochaetia > Treponematales > Treponemataceae > Treponema_D. The sequence goes on from CAKUTI010000050.1 coordinate 5,962, forward strand.
TCAAGGCCGTCATGGGCGGAAAGCAGGTCGCCTTTCTTGCGCCGACAACAATCCTTGCCGAGCAGCACTACGAGAACTGCGTGGAGCGTTTCGCGAACTTCCCTGTGAAAATCGCGCAGCTTAGCCGCTTTGTTCCGCAAAAGGAACAGAAGCAGATTCTCGAGCGTCTGAAAACCGGCGACGTAGATATTCTCGTGGGAACTCACAGAATCATCCAGAAAGATGTTTCCTACCGCGACCTGGGGCTTATGATAATCGACGAGGAACAGCGCTTCGGCGTAAAGGACAAGGAAAAGCTAAAGACGATGAAAGCGAACATAGACTGCCTTGCGATGAGCGCGACACCGATTCCGCGCACGCTGCATATGTCTCTTCTTAAAATCCGCGATATGTCGCTTCTGACAACTCCGCCGCAGACAAGAAAGCCGATTGAGACGATTGTTGACGAGTACACAGACGAGCGCGTGGCAAAGGCAATCAGGCAGGAAGTCGAGCGCGGCGGGCAGGTTTTCTATCTCCATAACCGCGTGGAGTCCCTTGAAGACACACGGCGGCACTTGCAGCAGATTGTCCCTGAGATGATGATAGATGTTGCCCACGGCCAGATGACAGTCGAGCAGCTTGACGACATTTTCAGAAGATTCAAGCTCGGCGGCTTCCACGTTCTGATTGCAACTACAATCATCGAGAACGGAATCGACATTCCGAACGTCAACACAATCATAATCGACCGCGCCGACATGTATGGCGTAAGCCAGCTTTACCAGCTTAGAGGGCGCGTCGGGCGGAGCGACAGAAAGGCATATGCGTATCTTCTCTATCCTGAAAACAAGGTCTTGAGCGAGGTCGCGATGAAGCGTCTGCAGGTGATTTCCGATTTTACCGAGCTTGGCTCAGGCTTCAAGATTGCGATGAAGGACATGGAAATCCGAGGCGCGGGAAATCTTCTCGGCCGCGACCAGAGCGGAGATGTCTACTCCGTCGGATTCGAGCTTTACATGAAGCTCTTGAACGAGGCGGTCGAGCATCTCACAAAATCCAAGGACTATAAGGAAGCGAACGAGGTTCTCCTTGAGCTTGAATACACCGGCTTTATTCCAGACAGCTACGTCTCAAGCCTCCAGACAAAAATGGAAATCTACAAGAAAGTCGCCGCAGTGCAGACAAAAGACGAGCTTGCCTCAATCGAGTACGAGCTTGAAGACCGCTTCGGCCCGGTTCCGGACGAAGTCTACAGCTTGCTCAGCCTTGCCGAGGTGCGCATAATCGCAAAGAAAATGGTTATTTCCTCAATAAAGGAAAAGTCAGGCGAAATCAGAATAGAGTTCAGCACAGTAAGCGACGTTAAAATCGACAAAGTTTTAAAGCTCATCAAAGAAAGCAACGGAAAAGTCCGCCTGGACCCGGCGAGACCGAACACTCTTATTTTGAGCGCGGGAAAAATCGGCCTCAAAGAAAAAAGCGAGTTCATAAAGGAAAAGCTCGAGGCTCTAAGCTGATTTTTGCGGGGCGACACCGTGACGAAAGCAGAAAAAGTGTTTTGACAGCAATCGTCACTGTGACGAATCGAGAAAAAGTGTTTTGACAGCAATCGTCATCGTGACGAATCAAGAAAAAGCATTTTGCCGGCAATCGTCATCGTGACGAAGACAGAAAAAGTGCTTGAACGGCAATCGTCACCGTGACGAATCAAGAAAAAGCATTTTGTCAGCAATCGTCACCATGACGAATCGAGAAAAAGTGCTTGAACGGCAATCGTCACTATGACGAAACAAAAAAACGCTCCGCTTCATAACGAAACGGAGCGTTTTTTTTATTCGCGTTTTTGCGCGCTTAGTTGAAGTGGTATG
>CAKUTI010000051.1 GCA_934691925.1 uncultured Treponema sp.
AGCGAAGCCAGCCCCTCGTCACAGATTTCAGCGGCTTTCAGGAAATTTCGCGCGTTAAAATCCGGAGCAAGTTTTTTAGACCAAAGCGATTCTTCAAGTTTTTCAAGATTCGCCCTGAATTTTGAGTCGGACTGCGCAAAAGAACTTTTTCTCGCGCCTTGAACATACAAAATTCCGTCATCAGTCGAAAGATTTTGCGCCTCATAAATCGTCTGGCTTTCAAAAATCATCTTGCTGATTTCAGAGATTGTTTTTAAAGTCAAATTTTCAGAACGTTTTTCAAGATTCGCCTTTGCCGCTTCAAATTCGCCCCGGTTGCATCTTTCAGCCGCAGAATTGTAAGCGACATCGTTATATTGCGCCAAAAGATATTCAGTTTTTCCGTAACGTCCGAAAATTTTATCGAGAAAATCAAGAGCGGTTTCAGAAGCGTTTTTCTTGTCGGCGTAAACCGCGAAATTTCCTGCGATTGTGTCAAAATCTTTTCTTGCGTCGTCTTTTTCATTGGAAACAAAAGTGTAAGCCGCAGCTGCAAGCGGAACAGACGAAACGTAATCATCTTTTTCGTTAAAATCCGCGCAGAGATTTTTTGCGACAAGCGTTACAGCGCGCCTTTTTGAAATTTCGTGCCGGTTTGAATAATAATTCCGCGGAACAGTCGCGTATCTCGTTGAGGAGGAATTTGACGGAATTGCCTTTTTTGTGCCTGGATTAAAGCCGTAAGGATTCGTTGTTTCAACATCGATTTTTCTTCCGTCCGAAAGATAAAGCGTGATAAAAGCGTGCCTTGAAGTCTCCTGAACACGCGCGTCAAGTCCAAAATCTGAGGCAAGCGCGAGATACAAAAGCGACGAAGAAACGCAATTGTAGCTTCCATTCAAAAGCATTGTGTCAACTTTTGTCTGCTTTAAAGCGTACCGGCTCAAAACTTTTTCGTACATCAAAGTTAAAATTGCCTCGCCCCGCTCTTCCTCGCCGAGCTTTGAGATTTCTTTTTCTTCGCAATAATTTTTTAAATCTTCATAAACTGAAACCGACTTGCTGAAATTTTCAGATTTTTCATCGCAAAGACCAAAATAAAGCGCAAAGCGGATTATCTGGCTGCCGTTCAAGTTTTCTTCTGAAAAAAGTTTTCCGTCAGAATCTCGGATTACAAAAAGCTCGCTCACCTGCGGAACGAAAATCGCATTTGAAGAAACTGAACTTGAAGAAATCGCGTTTGAAGACGGAACAGCAAAAACAACGCCTGAAAAGCACGCGAAAGCGAGAGCAAAAATCAGATTTTTAAGAACGGAACGCCGGCTAAAAATCAAAAAAATCTGCTGGAATTTTCTAAAAGTCTTTTTCATAAAATTTCCTTTTCAAAATCTAAAAAAACAACAACGAGATGAATCATAAATTACAAAATGTCATCTATCAAGACATCTGAAAACGAATTAGACTTTGGAGAAGACTGCAGAATGAATAAAACCTCCTTTTTTTATAGATTCCGAAATAAATTCGGAATGACACGATTTTGTCAAAAGCAACGTCATGCTGAAACCCGGAATCGGAATGACACGCTTTTTATATCGGAATGACGTGTTTTGTTCAGAACAACGAGCTTTATCCGCAGCCAAATTTTTCCGTAATTGAAACAACGTTTTAAATTCATTAGAATGTCCGAATTATGAAAACAGAACTTATCAAAGATATTCTTACTTCCGCGCCCGACGGACGCACTGTTACGGTCTGCGGATGGGTACGCACAATCCGCGACTCAAAGAATCTCGTTTTTATTCAGGTAAACGACGGTTCTTGCTTTGCTTCAATCCAGCTTACTTTTGACCGCTCTAATCCTTCAAATCCGAATAATTCAGAAAATATTGAGAACGCTCTTAAAAATCTTTCAACAGGAGCGGCTCTGAAAGCCACAGGAAAGCTCGTTGAGTCTCCGGCTTCCGGCCAGTCTGTGGAAGTGAATCTTGAAACTCTAATTGTCTTGGGAAAATGTCCTTCCGACTATCCGATTCAGAAAAAAGCCGCGACAATGGAATTCTTGCGCGAGAATGCTCACTTGCGCGCGCGCACAAACACTTTCGGAGCTGTTTTCCGCATGAGAAGCCAGATGGCTTTCGCGCTTCACACATTCTTTCAGGAGCGCGGTTTCTACTATATAAATACGCCTGAAATCACTTGCTCCGATGCAGAAGGCGCAGGCGAAATGTTCCAGATTACAACGCTTTCAATGGAAAAGCTCGCTGAGATTGCAGTTGAAAAAGGCGCGAACGGAATGAAAAAGGAAGACGCGCTAAAGCTCGTGAACTACAACAAGGACTTCTTCGGAAAAAAAGCGAACCTGACAGTTTCAGGACAGCTTGAGGCAGAAACTTTGGCGACCGCTCTCGGACGCGTCTACACTTTCGGACCGACTTTCCGCGCTGAAAACTCGAACACAACACGCCACTTGGCGGAATTCTGGATGTGCGAGCCTGAAATGGCTTTCTTTGACCTTGAAGACGACATGGACATTCAGGAAGAATTCATCAAGTATCTTTTGAACTGGGCTTTGACCAAATGCACTGCCGACATGGAATTCTTCAACAAGAGAATTCAGCCGGGCGTAATCGACACTTTGCGCCACGTTGTCGAGACTCCGTTCAAGCGCGTTTCATACACAGAGGCTGTAGCCGAGCTTGAAAAGCACGCTGACGACTTTGAATTCAAGCCTTACTGGGGCTGCGACTTGGCGACTGAGCACGAGCGTTATCTCACAGAAAAAATCTACAAATGCCCGGTAATGGTTTACAACTATCCGAAAGAAATCAAGGCTTTCTACATGAAGGCAAACGACGACGGAAAAACCGTAAAGGCAGTTGACGTTCTCGTTCCTGGACTCGGCGAAATCATCGGCGGCTCGGAGCGTGAAAACGACTACGACAAGCTTTTGGCAAGAATCAAGGAGCTTGGCCTCCGCGAGGAAGATTACGACTGGTACTTGGACTTGCGCAAATTCGGAAGCGTTCCTCATGCCGGATTCGGACTCGGATTCGAGCGTCTCTTGCTTTACGTTACAGGAATGCAGAACATACGCGATGTGATTCCGTTCCCGCGCGCGCCAAAGCTCGCAGATTTCTAATCCCAATTTTTCCCAAAACTTTTTGATGAAAAAACGGGCAATAACGCTGGTTACAATAGCGCAAAGCTTATTTCTCAACTTGAAGCTGTTTTTCCAGAACGGTCTGTTGAGTTATTCCAGCGCGTGCTCGTTTGACTTGATTTTTTCAGTTATACCCGTGCTGCTGATGATTGTTCTGATTGCAGTGCGGTTTTTTCATGCCTCGCCCGAGCTTCTTTCTTCTATTTATAATGCGATTCCTGAAATCCAAAAATATTTTGACACCTCGCGTGTGATTTCAGAATTTCAGAAAATAAAATCTTTCAGCACGCTCGAAGCCGTTCTCGTCTTTTTTATCGTCTGGATGGCGCGCAGGCTTTTCGCCTCGGTTTTCGCCGCGCTCAGAAATATTTTTCATGACCAGCAAAAACGGCGCGAGCTTTTCAATCAGATTCTGGTTTTCGTCTTCGAGATGATTTTTGTTTCAATCGTCGTGTCGTTCATTTTCGCTTATATGTCTGTCAGAACGATTCTGAAAATGCCGTTTTTCCAGCGTTTTCCGCAGCTCGACTTTATTTTTTCAAGCAGCATTGACGGCAAAGACCTTTCCTTAATCTCAAACCTCCTTATTTTTGTGATAATCACGCTTGTCTACAAAATCGGAAGCGGAACAAAGCCGAAATTCTCGCTCTGCATGGGAGTCGGTTTTCTCTGCACGGCGAGCTTCTGGATTTTTCGGGCGGTTCTTCATTCTTTTATAAACGTGAGCCGCTACAATCTGATTTACGGCGTTCTTGGAAATGTGATTATCCTTTTGATGGACGTCTTCTTTTTCTTTATGTTTTTTCTTTTTTTCGCGCAATATATTTTTGTCTGCCAATTTTTTGATGAGCTTCTGCTCGGCGAGCTTTATCTTCTGCCAAAAAAGGAAGAAGCGACATTTGCGGGAAAACTCAAGCGAAAACTTTTTATCAGGCCGGACTTTCTTCTTGCGAATCCGCTTTCACTTGCAAATCTAAAATCCGGGGAAAAACTTTACGAGGACGGAGACAAGGACACTTTCGCGTATTACGTTCTTCAAGGCGCGGTGAAAGTTGCGCGCTCAGAATACGACGAGGAAAAAATCCATCTGCGCGGAGATTTTTTTGGAGAGCTTAACTGCGTGCTTTTCAAGCCGAGAACCTCGACTGCGACTGCCGTAACCGAAAGCAAAGTTGTGAAAATCAGAGGAAAAACTTTCAGATTTCTTGTGAACTCAAACCCGGACGTTGCGCAGAAAGTTCTTCAGGAACTTAGCGAGTATCTCTCGATGCTCAGCACAAAAACACCGCCGAAACAGACAAATAAAGCGGAACAAATTTCAGTTTCTTAGATTATTCACAAATTTCAGGATTTTCAGTAAAGTAAAGCAATTAAAATTAACTGGAGAATCAAAATGAACGTAATTTGCTTGGATATGGAAGGCGTAATCTGCCCGGAGATTTGGATTGAATTTTCAAAAGTCTCAGGAATTCCTGAGCTGAAGCGCACAACGCGCGACGAGCCGGACTACGACAAGCTGATGAAATGGCGGATTGGAATTCTGCGCGAGCACAATCTTAAAATCACAGACATTCAGAACGTAATCGCAAAAATTGACCCGCTCCCAGGAGCAAAAGAATTCTTGGACGAGCTGCGCACTCTTTCTCAGACAATCGTTTTAAGCGACACGTTTGAGGAATTCGCTTCTCCGCTGATGAAAAAGCTCGGAATGCCGACTCTTTTCTGCAACTCGCTTGAAATCGACAAAGACGGCTTTATCGTGGCCCACAAAATGCGCTGCGCAAATTCAAAGCTCACAACGGTAAAGGCTTTGCAGTCAATCGGCTACGACACAATCGCGTTCGGCGACAGCTACAACGACCTCGCGATGATTCAGGCAAGCAAGGCAGGATTTTTGTTCCGCACGACAGACAAAATCAAGGCGGACTACCCGAATATTCCGGCGTTCACCGAATACAAGGATTTGCTCGCGGCTATTAAAAAGGCTTTGTAAAAACATTTTACACGGATACGCTGATAAAAAGGATGCACGCGGCTCTTTTCTGCGGAGCGTCCTTTTTTTATCCGTTCCATTCTTAAAAAATCCGTGTATTCCGTGTTTTGAAAAGTCAGTTTCCAGATAAGATTTCGACTTCTTCCGCTGTAAGCTCGCGGTATTTTCCGAGAGGAAGCGTCTCGTCGAGCTTTAAGCCGCCCATCGCGACGCGCTTCAAGTAAACAACCTCGTTTCCAAGCTGAGCGAACATCCTCTTTACCTGATGAAATTTTCCCTCGTAGATTGTCAAAAGGCAGTCGGTCTTTGATGAAGAATTCGGAAAACTGTTCTCTACAAATTCAAGCTCGGAGGGCTGGCAAGTGAACTCGCTTTCCTTGTCCTCGCGGTCGATAAAAAATCCTTTCTTGAAAAGATCCACATATTCCTGTTTTTTTTCAGGAGAAAGAGAATCGCGCAAAGCGACCGCATAAGTCTTTGAAATGTGATTTTTCGGAGAAAGAAGCCTGTGCGTAAGCGCGCCGTCGGAAGTCAAAACGAGAAGCCCCTCAGTGTCAATGTCGAGCCGGCCCATGCAGTGCAAATCGCGCGCGGAAAAGCTGTGCTTCAAAGTGTCGTCAACCAAGTCAAAAACGGTCTCGTGAACGCCGTCCTTGTTTGCGCACACAACGTTCTGGCATTTGTTCATCATAATGTAGATGTCGCGCTGCAAAGTGATTTTTTCGCCGTCAACCACAAGCTCGTCAGAATCAATGTCGAGTTTCGCCGACGGATCTGTGACGATTTTTCCGTTTATAAAGACGATTCTCCCGTGGCAAAGCCGCTTAACGTCTTTTCGGCTTCCAAATCCGCGGTGAGAAAGAATCTTATCAAGTCGCTCCAAAGTCATTTCTTATCCTAAATAGTCATTTTTGAAATATAAAGCCGCATTATTGCAGTTATTCTCGTTCTTCAATCGGAATGTATTTCCGCTCAGGAAGAACGTTTTTGTATGCCGGGCGGTAAATTCGTCCGCCTGCGATGATTTCCTCGATTCGGTGGGCAGACCAGCCCGAAATTCTTGAAACCGCAAAAAGAGGCGTGAAAAGGTCGCGCGGAATGTTCAGCATTGAATAGACAAATCCTGAATACAAATCGACATTAGCGCAGATTTTCTTCTCGTCGCCGTTTTTCTCGTAAAGAACTTCCGGCCCGATTTTTTCAATCAGACGGTAAAGATTGTATTCGTCTTCCAAGCCCTTCTCTTTCGCAAGTTTTGCAGCCCTGTCGCGGAGAATTGAAGCGCGCGGGTCGTTAATCGTGTAGACCGCATGCCCAAGCCCGTAAATAAGGCCAGTTCCGTTGAACGCTTCTTTTTTTACAATTTTTCTAAGATACTCGCGGACCTGCGTCTCGCTTGTCCAGTCAGTGAGATGCTCCTTTATGTCGTCCATCATCTCCATAACCTGAATGTTCGCGCCGCCATGCCTATATCCTTTTAGAGAGCCAACCGCAGCCCCGATTGCAGAGTAAGTGTCTGTGTCGGCAGAAGAGACAACGTGGACCGTCAAAGAAGAGTTGTTTCCGCCTCCGTGCTCAGCGTGAAGAATCAAAGCCAAGTCAAGAAGCTTCGCCTCGTCGTCTGTGAAAGCCTTGTTGTTCCGGATAAGGCGGAGAATATTTTCCGCAGTTGAAAGCTCCGGAAGCGGATTATGTATATACATCGATTTTCCGTCGTAATAGCGTCTTTTTGCCTGATAAGCATAAGCCACAAGCGTTCCAAAACGGCTTATAAGCTCAATGCTCTGCCGCAAAATGTTTGAAATTGAGCGGTCCTCAGGATTTTTATCATAAGAATACGAGGCAAGAACTCCACGCGCAAGCTTGTTCATAATGTTTGAAGAAGGCGCTTTCATAATCATATCTTCAGTGAAGTTTGGAGGAAGCGCGCGAAGCTCGCCCAAGTAAGCCTTGAAATGCTCCAGCTCTGTTTCTGTAGGAAGCTCGCCGAAAAGCAGAAGATAAGCGACCTGCTCGTAGCCGAATGTGTTGTGCGCTTCTGTGTCTTTTATCAAGTCTTCAACGTTGTATCCGCGGTAGAGAAGTTTGCCTGGAATGGCAATTTTCTTGCCGTCTTTTACTTCATATCCAACAACATCGCCAATGCTTGTAAGCCCCACAAGAACACCAGTGCCGTTTGCGTTGCGAAGTCCGCGCTTTACATCGTATTTTGCGTAAAGGCTTTTATCAATTGGATCATTTCGCTCGGCTAAAACAGAAAGTCGGCCGATAAACACATTTTCGTTATCAGTCATAAGGGCACCTCCACAAGATTTATGCAATTTTTTGGATATTTTATGCATAAATATGCAATCACTTTTAAGATATTCTAATAATTATACAAAAATCAGTTTTGCTATGCAATAATCCGCAGTTTTCAATGCAAAAGCAATAGGGATAGCAGCCACGCCGAAGGCGTTGCGGAGCGAAGCGCAGCAATGAAATGGCGGATAGCCCGACGGCGAAGCCGGATTGCCCTAAAAAATCAGAATTTCTCTTCTATTTTCAACACTTTAAAAAAGTGATAAACTTTCTTCTATTCAAAAATCAGAAAGACAAAACGCAACCTTGAAAAGGTTTCTTTTTTTCTTTCAAACTTTTTTTCTTCCAAAATCA
>CAKUTI010000052.1 GCA_934691925.1 uncultured Treponema sp.
CCTGAGTCAATGTGGGCACTGATACCGATATTACGTACTTTAGTAATATCAAAAGCCATATTGTTACCTCTCAAAAATAAATTGCAAATTTAATATCTGATAATTATATGCGAATTCATTTTGATATTCAATATACCGCTTTTTAAAAACAGCCTCCTAGAACGGCACTGAAATTCCGATTTTGCACGATGTTTTGATTTTTTTGCTTGTGAATTTTACTGTGCAATTTGATGAAAAAGTCCCGCCCGAATTTTTCCCATTTTCACGGTTCAAGCTCAATGATGATGACGGCGCGATTATTTTGTTTTTTGGAGAAACTGCGAGACTGAAAGAATATTTTTGTTTTTTCTTTGAATCAAAAAATCCGTCTTGTAAATCGTCAAAATAAAATTTGCAGTCTGCGGATACGGAAAGCGAGAAAAGTTTATTGCGCGACGAAAAAGAGATTTTTCCTTCGTGGTATTTTTCTGGAATTGAAGATTTTGACGAAGGTTTTTCGCCTAAAATCAAGTTTGAAAGCGCGTATTCGCCTTTTACGGAAGCAAATCTGTTTTCAAAAAGAATTCCACCGCTGATTTTTAACGTTTCGTATTCTTCTGCAAGGCTTGACGATGTGATTTTCCAGCTTTTTACGGCTGAAGCTCCTAATCTTAAAGATGAAATATTTTTGTCGCTGAATGAAAGCAAAAATTGCGGATTGAAAGTCCATTGCTCTAAGGTTCTGCAGATTGATGACGAGCTGCTTATCAATGGCGCGGCGGCTGGAGAATTTTTTGAAGTCGGAATTGCAAAATAAGAAAAATCGAAAAGAAAATTTTTGAAAACGAATCTGTTTTCTGATTTTATCCAAGCGTTGAAATCGTAGAAATTTTTGTATTCGTTGTTTTTTAAAGGATTTTCATGAATTCCTGTGTAGAAATTCGTCTTGAAAAGCGATGTTTTTAGCGAGGCTTCAAAACAGCCTGCGTAAAACCAATCTGCATCAAAATTGCAATAATTTTTTTGCAGGATTGAAGAATTATTTTCTATATAGAAGCGTCCGAAAGTTGAGGAAAGTTCTATCGCCACGATTTTTGAAAAGCGAAATTTTCCTTGCGCGGAAATTCCTGCCGAGTCGTCTTCTGATAAAAATGACTGGAAATCCATTTCAAAATTTTGGGAAAACGGAAGATTCAGCGAAATTGCCGCCGATTTTGGCTTTTCCGAGGAAGTTAATGTTGGAAGCGAAATTCCGATTCCTGGAGAAAACGAGAATGATTTTTTTAGCGGATTTGCCGTTGCCGCCGGAACCGGATTTTTCAATTTTGAAATGCTTCGTGAAAAGCTGTTCATTCCAAATTTGAAGACGAGCGGGGCGGAGTCGGAATAAAGCGAGATTGCGCCGCCGTAACGAAAGCCGTCTAAAAGCTCCAGTCGCTGGCTGAAATTTTCACAAGCTTGAATTTCGGAGAATTTTGTTTTTGGAAGCGAGCCGTAAGCGCGAAGTTCAAGACCGTCAAGAACAATTTGCGCGCCTGCGTTTGCGGAAACTGCTTTTTCTTTTTGAGAGGAGCTGGCGGGAAGCGTGAAAACCGCACTTGATGATAAATTCAAATATTTGAACGGCAAAAATTCTTTTTCGGATTTTGCGTTCAAAGCTGAAAAAGCGAAAAAACAGGCAAAAATTGCCGCTGATTTTTTTAAGATTTTTTCCATGCTTTTATATACGAAAAAAAAGTTAAAAATCGGCAAGAAATTTTCAAAAAAAGTAAAAAAAATGGAAAAACAAAAAATGCTACGCCCGGCTGTAACGGCGGCGAAGCCGTTGCGAAGCGAGCAAGCGAAGCTCGGCGAACGGAGCAATGAAGCCGAATGGCGGAACCGTGAAAGACGGGGCATTTTATAGAAGAAATTTGCGAAGCTAGAGAAAAACTGGCGCGTGCGCCGCTGCTCTGCAAAATCATCGTCCTGAAAAATTTAAAATAAAAAATCGCCTGAATTGAAGCATTTTGTAGATTTGCTTAATTTTCAGGCGGTTTCAGTTTCAGTTTCGATTTTTGATTTTCAGTTTTCTGTGATTTTCCGCGAAATTATTTTTGAACGGCGGAATTTATAATCAGAGTTTTTGAATCGGCGAATTTTCCGATTTCTGAAATCATTTTTTGCCAGTACGAAGCCTCGCTTTTTGTCTGGTAAGGACCGACGCGGACTTTGAAATATTTGCTGTCCGTGAAAACTTCGACAGGGATTTTGTTTTCTTCGAGAACCGCGCGTGCAGAATCAGCGTTTTTCTTGCTTGAATAAGCTCCGACCTGAACCCAGAAAAGACTTTGCGGCGTTTTTGAAGCGTCTGCGATTTTCTGCGCCGCTGAAGATTTTGAAGTTTTTGCGGGAGCAGAAGATGAAGCCGATTTTGCTGCGCTCGCTGAGCTTGAAGATTTTGTTGCCGCTGTTGAAGAAGCGGTTTTTGGCTTTGAAGCGGAAGCCTTCGAAACTGGAGCGTAGTAATTTTCGCTTGCGGTGGCTGTGTTTGTTCGGCTTGGCTCGCTGTAGTTATAAGAAGCATTTGCGCCTGCCGCACCAGAAACAGAAGATGAAGCTGTATTTGCGTTTGCGCGCGCCGTTTCAAGCTGATTGTAAGTTTTTTCGTTTTGCGCCGTTAAATTTTGGCTGTTCGAAGCCTTTAGCGCGTTCAAGTCAAAAGTCGTTGTCTGAGAATAAATGTTCACGTTGTCCGCTTTGATTGTCGGGCTTGCGTTTCCTGCCTGATTTTCGCCGTTCGCATTGTTCGTATTTGAGGAAGTAAGCGACGAAAGCTGATTTTTTCCATTCTGATTTGAAAATTTATTTTCAGAATTTTGGTCGAAATCCGTTCTGTCAAGCTGGTCAAAATTAGAATCGTCTGAATTTTCTGCAAATGCGTCTGGAGCTGGAGTCGCAGGCGAGCCATATGATTTTGTGTCGCTTGAAACCGAGCTTGCGTTCACCCATCCGGTCGCCGGGTCAAAAGAAGCCTGCTGAACAGGAGTGTTGTGCAATGAAGGAGAGTAAATGATTAAAGCCGCGCCGACAACAACAAGGAGAAAAATTCCAGCCGCAGCAACAATCCACAAAGTTTTTTTCTGTTCCATGATAAATTCCTCTTTTCAGAAAGCAAAATAAAAATGCTTCCTGCCCATACGTTCAATATCGGAAAATCAAAAAAAATGTTTAGAAAATTGCAGTTTCTAATTGCGAATTGCTTGTGCGCTTTGTATTTTTGCAGAACGACGAAAATTGCAAATTGCTTTTAATTATGAATTGAGCATTGAGAATTATGAATTATTTTTAGAACTTTGTTCTTGGAACGGACTTTTTCTTCAGCAGCCAGTAATTTTTTACAGGCGCATTTTTAATCTAAAACAAGCCCCGCTGCTTCGGGTTCGCTCACGCTCATTGCCGCGCAAAAATTGTTTTTTGTTTTCGTGTGTTTTCGCGTTTCTGCTCAAAAAAATCGCAAAATCAAAAAATCCTTAAAATAAAAAACGCGCGGCAACTTCCGCCCTGCGCATCTGGCGTAGCATTAAAAACAGCGCACTGTTTTTTCAGCCGTTTTTCACGATAAAAATTTCAATTCCGGTTTTTTTGTATTCTTCCAAAAGATTTTTCTGCGATTTGAATCTCGCTAAAATTTGCTTTGCCGGAAGATTGTCTCGCTTTTTCGCCCTCAAAAACCGTGTCAAAACCGGCGCGTTCACAAAAATTATTTTTGAGCAAAGCGACATCAGTTCCGGGATTTTATAAAGAACGGTCGCGTTTATAATCACGAATTTTCCTTTTGCGCGGTTTTCTTCAATAAATCGCTTCGTCAGCTCAATCGTTTTCGGATAGACGATTTTTTCCTGTCGCAAAAGAAGCTCTGACCGCGGAAAAATCAGTTTGCCTAATGCTTTTCGGTTCAGCGTTCCGTCGGCGCTTTTAAGATTTATTCCGCTTTTTTTCGCTTCGTTTTCAAAAGCCGCAAAAATTTTTTCAGTGCAGAGCGAAATTGCCTCGTGAACGGTTTTGTCCGAGTCAATCGAAACGAATTTTTCGCCAGAATTTTCGATTATTTTTTGCGTCACAAAATTTTTCCCGCTCGCCATTTTTCCAGTCAGGCAAATTATCTGAAAATCTGATTTGGAATTTGATTCAAAATCAGATTTTGAGGCGGAATTTTTGCGAAAATCAAAATCGAGAATTTTTGATTTCAAGAATTTTTTTAGAGAAATTTTTGTGACTTGGTTCCTTTTGAATTTTTTATTTGTCTTAAAAATCATTTTTTTTGATAAATCTTCCGTTTTTTCGATTTTGAATCTCGTCTGTTTCCGCGTGATTTTTTCCGCAGAAATTCAAAATCCTACAATTTTTCCGTTCTTTGGATTTTTCCCGATTTTTCAAATTTTCTGAAAATTTGTGAAATTTTTTCGCGTTTCCAAATCTTTCAAAAGAATCTTAAAATTCTTCAATTTTTTGAAAATCTGGAGGCGCAATTTGTAGGTTTGAAAATCTGAAAATCCGCAAAATCAAAAATCAATGGAATTTTCCCCACGAATTTCCGTGCTCAATGCTTACTCTGAGAGGCACTTTGAGCTTTACTGCGTGTTCCATTTTGTCTTTCACGAGCGCGATTGTGTCTGAAATCGTTTTTTCGTCGTTCTTGCACTCCAGAATCAATTCGTCGTGAACTTGCAGCAAAAGTCTCGCGCCGTTGTTAATCTCGCGCAGCGCGTCTGAAACGTCGAGCATCGCTTTTTTCACGATGTCGGCCGCGCTTCCCTGAATCGGGCTGTTTTTCGCGATTCGGATTGCGCCTTCCTTTTCCATATGATTTTTGCTGTTTATCGCGCGGATATATCTTTTTCGTCCCATTATCGTTTCGACAAATCCGTTTTCTTCCGCTTTGCGCACATTTTCATCAAAAAATTCTCGCACGCCAGAATAAATCATAAAATAATTGTCGATAAATTCTTTCGCCTGCGTTCTGTTGATTCCCAAATCCTTTGCAAGCGAGAATGCGCCCATTCCGTACATCAGACCGAAATTTAAGGTTTTTGAATTCCGCCGCATTTCCGCCGTAACTTCTTCCATCGGAACGCCGTAAATCAGGCTTGCCGTCGATTTGTGAACGTCAATTCCTTTGTTGAACGCGTCGCAAAGATTTTTGTCGCCGCTCAAATGCGCAAGAACCACAAGCTCAATCTGCGCGTAGTCCGCCGAAATCAAAACTGTTCCTGGCTCAGCGGTAAAAGCCGAGCGAATCTTCCTTCCTTCCTCCGAGCGCACCGGAATATTCTGCAAGTTCGGATTCATCGAAGAAAGCCGGCCTGTCGCAGTTCCTGTCTGCAAGAAAGTCGTGTGGATCCTGCCGTTTTCATCAGAATCTTTTGGAAGAGCCTCAACGTAAGTCGAAAGCAGTTTCGCGTTCATTCTGTATTCAAGAATCATTTTCGGAACAACATCTTTGTCCGCAAGCTCTTCAAGAACGCTCGTGTCGGTCGAATATCCTGTTTTTGTTTTTTTGCCCGCAGGAAGTTTCCGCTCCTCAAAAAGAACCGCCGAAAGCTGCTTTGGAGACGCAATGTTGAATTCATGTCCGATTTCCGCGTAAATATTTTTTTCAATTTCAGAAAGCTTTTTTTTCAGCTCAACCGCGTAATCAGCAAGATAATTTGAATTCAAATGAATTCCATTCGTTTCCATTTCCGCGAGAACCGGCAAAACCGGCATTTCAAGATTTTCAAAAAGCTCAAAAAGATTCGATTCCTTCAATTTCGGCTCAAGAAAATTCCAAAGCTGAAGCGTAAAATCCGAGTCTTCCGCGCCGTAAGCTGCCGCTTTTTCCATCGGAACGTCAGCAAAACTTCCATTTTTCGGAACAATTTCCTCAAATTCCGTGCCTTTTATTCCAAGTTTCGTTTCGCAAAGATATTCAAGACCGTAAGCCGATTTTCCGTTTCTGTCTGGCTCCAAAAGCCAAGCCGCAATCATCGTGTCCGCAAGTTTAAAATTAAATTTTTCATCTGGGCGTTCCCCTTCGCTTCGCTTCGGGTCGGGTGTTTCGCAGCTCCGGCTTTCGCCTGCGGTGCTTCGCACGAGCTTCGCTCCTGCTACACCCCCTAACGCGTTCAGTCCGTTAGTTTCAAGCACTTCCAAATCGAACTTTCCGTTGTGCATAACAATCGTGATTCCAGCCGAGAAAAGCTTTTTCAGCGCGTCAAAGGCATCTTTTTTTTGCATTACAGGCCCGTTCAAAAGCGGGTCGGAAACAATCATCGGAACGTAAATTCCTTTCCCTTTCTCATATGCGAGCGAAAATCCCACGAGATTTGCTTTTTGCGTGTCGAGAGAGTCTGTTTCAGTGTCAAAAGCAACGGTTTTTGCTGCAATCGCTTTCTCAACAAAATCAAAAAGTTCAGACGCATTGGTTACAGCCTTGTAATCTCCGTGGTTTTGCCTGATTTCAGTCTGCGGAATTTCGTCTTTTTTTTCTTCTGAATCTGAATCCAAAGTTTTTTTCGTTTTTTTTGCTGTTTCAGAACTGCTTCCAAAAAGCTCGCCCAAGTCAGAATCGCTTTTTTCTTTGGAATTTCCTTTTGACATCGATTTGTAGTCGCGGGCAAGAGCTTTTATCTCAAGATTTGTGAAAAGTTCCGCAGCTCCCGAAAAATCCAAGTCGCCAAGTTTTTTGATTTCAGGAATTTCAGGCACGTTTTCGCAGAGCGTAATCAGTTTTTTTGAAAAAAATGCGTTTTCCTTGTCTGTTTCGAGCTTTGTTTTTATTGCGCCTTTCAGCTCGTCGATATGCTCGTAAATTCCTTCAAGGCTTCCGTATTCGCCCAAAAGTTTTGCTGCCGTCTTCTGCCCGACTCCTTTCACGCCTGGAACGTTGTCCGCCGAGTCGCCCATCAGAGAAAGCAAGTCCAAAAGTTTTTCAGGCGGAACTCCCCAGTCGTCAAAAATTCGCTTTGCGTCAAGTTCGTCCCAAGTTTTCGTTTTGTCCGGCTTCATGCAATGAATAAAATCGCTCGTGATTTGCTGCAAATCCTTGTCTGCACTCAAAATCACAGTTTTTTGTCCGTTTCTTTCTGCCTGCTTCGACAAAGTTGCAATCACATCGTCAGCCTCGTAGCCGTCACGCCGAACAATCGAAATTCCTAATTTTTGTAATATTTCTTCTATAATAGGTATTTGCTCGTGCAGGTCTTCAGGAGTTTTAGCACGGGTCGCCTTGTAATCTTTGTAAAGCTCGTGACGAAAAGTCGGTGTTTTAGAATCCATCGCCGCGACCATAAATTTCGGATTGTAATTCTTCAATATAAAAAGCAAATTTCTGAAAAAACCAAAAACCGCAGAAACGTTTGTTCCTTTTGAAGTCGTGAGCGGCCGCGAGATAAACGCAAAATACTCGCGGTAAATCAGCCCGTAAGAATCCAAAATAAAAAGCGTGTCGTCATCAATAAAACTGTCAAAATTGCCCATACCGAAAATTATACCGAAAAAAAACGCAAAGAAGAATAAGGGATAAAGTTAGAGAAAAAGCAAGTCTGGAATGGAAGATGATGAAAAATTGCAGAAGAGGTTTTAGATGAATGGGAAGAAGCCAGCATTGGCAAAAAATCGAAAAAATCTTGAATCCATGAAAGAGAGACTGGAAAGAGAAAAAACACGGGATTT
>CAKUTI010000053.1 GCA_934691925.1 uncultured Treponema sp.
AGCGCGATGAAGTCAAGGCGGCAGGAAAGCTCGTTGGAACAAAGAAAATGGGCGAGCTTGTTGTGGAAGCTCTTAACTAGCAATTTTTTTGATTTTTATGCCGTGCGACAAAGCGTTGCGCGGCATTTTTTTTGCGATTCTACGAAACTGAAACTTCATTTTTCAAACTTTTTTCGACTCATTTCGCAATTTTTCATTTTTTCGATTTATCAGATTTTTACAATTCTGACAAAAAAGTAAAAGCAAGAAAAGCCTATGCCAGATTGGAGCGGCGCGCGAAGCGCGTTGCTAGGAAGCGAGCCGGACGGCGGAGCGAACGACGCAATGGAGCTTCCAGCGGAACCGCGGAAAGCTGGGCGTTTTTTCCAAGCGCAAAAAAAGCGAGAAAATCACCGGCTGCTCAAGAAAAGCTCCATCCTAAAATTCAAATTCGTTTCCTATTTTCAGAAAAATAAAATATAATCGGTTTTATGCACGAAGATTATGATTCATTTGAGCGGATGGCGACGGGAATTTCTGAAAGCGAGCGGCAAAATATTCTTGATCAGCTAAAAAATTTGTCTCAGAAACACGAAGACGAGGAAATGTATCCGATTGAGGAAGACGAAAACATTGAATTCAGGCCTTTTCCAGAGCAAATCAAGCGCGAATCGCTTTTAATCAGGCTTTTTATCTGGCTCAAATCGCTGATTTCAAACACATCGCAGGAGACGATTTTCAACGACTACAAAATTTCGCTGATTTCAAAAAATATCGAGCGGAATTATCCGGGGCTGATTGACACAAAACGAGGGCTGATTCTCGCGACTTTCTACAATAAACTTTCCGAGCTTAAATCGGCGGCGCAGTTTCTAAAGCCTTACATTTCTGAAATCGATGACGACGAAGGCTCTTTTTATGTGCTTTTAGGATCGATTGTAATTCCGGAGATAAATTCGACGATGAATTCTGAAACCGACCCTTATTCAAATTCTGTAACAAGTTCGGCGCGCCCGGAACTTCGAATCGAGTTTTTAAGAAAAATGGACGCGGTTTTTGACAGCGTTTCTATGGAACAAAAATCAAAAATGTACGAGGCGGCAAAGGCGGCGGAATGGCTCAGACAGTTCATAAAATTGCCTTTCACGCGTTTTCTCGCGTCTTTTTCTGAAGTTACGGACGACATTTACTCGTGCCCTTACGCGAATCTCGCAGGCGAAATCGCGATTTTTGCGCGTTCTCTTTGCAACGGATTCTTGATAACGGACGAGCTTTTGCAGTCGCTTTTCTTGTTTTCAAAGCGGAGCAAGCCTTTAAGAGACACAAACGACGAGACCGAAGCTGAGCAGTTTTTGGACAAGGCGCACGCTTCCGTCGCGCTGATTCATATGTTTATGAGCTCAGTTCCGCTCAAATCGCTCGGCTGCATAATCTCAAACGACATTTACTGGCGGGCAGAGCCTTTTTCAGGCGGAGAAGACTGGTTCGTAAAATACAAGAACGCATGGAAACGGATTTTTGAGCGAAAATGGAGCACTTGGATAAAGGACTGCAAGATTGAGTCGCTAAAAACTACTTTGAGGTCGCACTTTTCAATCGAGGATTTTCCGCTTTTTCCTGACCGGCCGTGGGCGGACATCTGGGGCGGAATGTATTTCAAGTATGAGCTTACGGCAGGATTTTTGTTCTGGTTCATTGTGAAAAAATTTCCGGACTACGAGCTTGCGCTAAAAGCGGTTCTGGTCGAGGGCGATTTTGTGAACAAGGAAAACCAGCTTGCGTTCACTGACGCTTTCAACAATATCATCCAGCTTTCAATTTCTTTTCAGGGGCTTGAAAGGCGATGCTCGTCAAACGGCGAGATTGGAATGATGCTCAAAAAAATTGCGGATGAACACCACCGCACGCTAAAAGCGCAGACAAAAGTCGAGCAGCTGATTAGAAGCGTGGAGTCGGACTTTGAGACGATTCTTCACAGGTTCGGAGACGCAAGCCGCTCGCTCTCGCAGGTTCTGAGCGGAATTTTGGGAATTGTGAAAGACTCAAGATTTGACTCGCTTTCAAACCTGAACACTCTGCAAAGCAAAGACAACGCCGCATTTGTCGAAGACTTGAAAAAAGCGAGAATCGCGCTGGAATCGTCGCTGAATCTCATAAAAGAGCTTGAGTCGCTCGACAACAAAAAAACGAAATTCTAGGATTTTTTATGATAAATGAAATTTCACTCGCAAAAATTCTGGAATCAAAAAATCTGGAAAAAAACAACAAGGATTTTGAGGAATACAAATCAGAAAATCAAAAATGCAGTTTTCCCGATTTGAAAGATTCTAAATCCGAACAAACTGAAAATCACATTCAGAAAAAATTTATCCTGCTTCCTTTTTATTTTGGCGGAAAGCCTTTGCCTGACGAAAAATCTCCGCGCTGGGGAATGACGTTTCTTTCGGCAGGAACAATGAGATTCCGCTGGAACGAGAAAAACGATAACCGCGATAAAATTTTTGAAGAAATACTGGAAAGCAAAAATTCAAAAGACAAAAAAATCGTTCCGATTGAGCTGATTCACTCAAAAATCGTCGTTGAGGCAAAAAAATTCGGAGACACAAAAAATGTTCAGGCAGACGGAATCGTCACAAAAAACAGGAATTTGATTCCGGCGGTAACGGTCGCAGACTGCGTTCCGATTTTTCTTTACGACACAAAAACAGGCGCGTTCGGAGCTTTTCATTCAGGCTGGAAAGGAACTGGAATCGCGGAAAACGGAGTGAAAAAAATGGCTGAGCTTTACGGCTCAAAGCCGGAAGATATTTGCGCCGCAATCGGGCCGCACATTCAAAATTGCTGCTACAACATCGACGAAGAGCGCGCGAAATATTTTATCGAAAATTTCGGGAAAGACTGCGTTTCAGAAATTTTCGTTTCTGAAACAAAAGTTTCAAAGTCCGGATTGTCAAGAAAAAACAGCGGAAATCAGGAGAAAAAATTTCCTTACGCGCTTTCGCTCACGCAGGCAAATCTTTTTGTTCTAAAAAAGGCTGGAATCTATGAAGAAAATATCGTTGTCGCAAAAGACTGCACCTGCTGCACGAAATTCTCAAATGGAAAAAACGTGTTTGGCTCATTTAGAAGAGAAGCCGCGTCTTTGCCGAGTAAAATTCTAAAAAATCTTAAAAAAGATGAGCTTAGCCGCAAGATGACAGTTCAAGCGGCTTTTGTGATTTAGTCTGCAAAAAAAGCCGCAGCATCAAAATGCCACGGCTTAGACTGCATTAAAAAATTCAACTTGCAATCAGCTTGAACTCGTTGTACGCAAGAATGAACGGACCAACGCCTTTTGCATCGTCTTTTACAATCGGCTCGTCAAGATAATATTCAAAGCTTCCGTCGCGACGAAGATTGTTTTCAGGACCGAGACCTGCAACAAGGCAGATTCCGCCAAGCCCGAGTTTTCCGCCGTCAGTGTTCAAATATTTATTGCAAATTCCCTTGAACGCTTTTACGCCCGCGCCCTGCATTTCAGGAGCGTCAAGAATCTGAGTCCTAAATCCTTTTAAAAGCGAGTAAGCGAAAATCGCAGTTCCAGAAGTCTCAAGATAATTTTTCTTGCCGTTTTTGTCAGTCTCGTTCGGCTTGTCAGGAACTTGAAACCACATTCCGCTTTCGTCCTGATATTTGAGCATTGTGCTCTGCAAATCAACGAACATATCTTTAAGATGATTCCAGTTTTCGCTTCCACGGTCCGGAGCACAGTTCAAAGTGTCGAGCATCGCCATTGAGAACCAGCCAAGCGAGCGAAGCCAGAAGCCGCGGCTAAGTCCAGTCTTTTTGTCCGCCCAGAAAGCAGTTTTTGAGCTGTCGTAAGCGTGATAATAAAGCCCTGTTTTTGAATCTTTCATCAGCTTTTCAACATTGAAGAACTGATTGTAAATGTCGTCCTTATTTTTTCCGCCGTTGAAAGTCGCATCGTACTGCATATAGAAAGGCAAGCCCATATAAAGTCCGTCAAGCCAAACCTGATTCGGATAAATCGCCTTGTGCCAGAAATTTCCTTCCTTTGTGCGAGGCTGCTCTTTTATCTGCTCATAGAATTTTTCAAGCGCGTTTCTGTATTTTTGCTTATTTGTGTATTCGTAAAGAGGAAAAAAGTTTTTCGCTCCGTTGATTTCGTCCATATTCCAAGTTTCTTTTGAATATCCGTCAACCGAACCGTCATCATGCACGCGGAAATCTTCATAATAATCAGCGAATTTCAGAAATTTTTCGTTCTTGCTTGTCGCATACATCTCCAGAAGAGCCATAATCATCATTCCGTCGATGTAGTCCCAGCCAGATTTCGCGCCAGCCCTAGCCTTTTCAATATTCCAGACAGGAATTTCTGCAGTTGATTTTGTCATCAAATCTTCAATATATTGGTCGATTATTTTCGTGTCCACAAACACACCTCAAAAAAAATTTTCTTACTAGAAAACTTAAAAGTTTCTCAATATAATAAATGAAATTTTTTTTTTAGTGAATATATATTGAGGTAAATAAAAAATGGCAGACGTAAAAGCAGAATTCAAAAAACTTCTTGCAGACGCAGTTAATGAAATCATCGAAGAAAAAAATCTTGACGCTCCGAAAACTGAAGCAGAAAAAATCGTTGTTCAGGACTCGCCGAACCCGGAAATGGGAGACATCGGCTCTCCAATGTTTATGTTCGCAAAATCTCTTCATCTCGCGCCGCAGGCAATCGCGCAGGAAGCCGCTTCAAAAGCTGCCGGAAAATCTTCAATCGGAGAAGTTCTCGCTGTCGGTCCTTATGTGAATCTTAAAATGGACAAGACAGGCGAGACTGCAAAAATCTTAAAAAATATTGAAACTCAGGGCGAAAATTACGGAACTCTGAACGCAGACGGAAACGCTCCGCTTGCAGGCCACAAAATCATGATTGAATTTTCCGCGCCGAACACAAACAAGCCGCTTCATCTCGGACATTTGAGAAACGACGCGCTCGGAGAATCTGTCTCAAGAATCTTGAAAAAAGCGGGAGCGGAAGTCTTCAAGGTTGACTTGATTAACAACCGCGGAATTCACATCTGCAAATCCATGCTCGCCTACAAGCTTTTCCACGAGGCAAAAGGCGACACTCCAGAAAAACTCGGAATGAAAGGCGACCATTTCGTTGGACAATGCTACGTTGAATTTGACAAATATCTTAAAGGCGACGCGAAAAACGGCGTTCCAGCCCACCCGGAAGCGCTGCGGCAAGCCGAAGAAATGCTTATAAAATGGGAACAGGGCGACGAAGAAACTCACAAACTCTGGAAAATGATGAACGACTGGACGATTGACGGCTTAAAAGAAACTTATGCGCGAACGGGAGTCGGATTCGACAAATATTATTACGAAAGCGAAACTTATCTTAAAGGAAAGGACGAAATTCAGAAAGGACTGGAAAAAGGCGTTTTCTTCAAGGCGGATGACGGCTCAGTCCGTGTTGACGTTACAGAAGCTGTCGGAAAAGGAAAAGACGGCGAAGACCACGAAAAAGTTCTTCTGAGAAAGGACGGAACTTCAGTTTATATCACTCAGGACATCGGAACTGCGATTTATCGACACAACGACTGGCCTTTCAACGAGCTTATTTACGTTGTCGCTTCTGAGCAGATTTTCCATTTCAAAGTCCTGTTCTACATCTTGAAAAAACTTGGATTCGACTGGGCAAAAAAACTTTATCATCTTAGCTACGGTCTCGTGAATCTTCCAAACGGAAGAATGAAAAGCCGAGAGGGAACTGTTGTTGATGCGGACGACCTGATTGATTCTCTTCACGCTGACGCATTAAAGGCGATTCAGGAGCGCGGACGCGAGGACGATGTAGGAAATGCGGACGATGTCGCGGAAAAAGTCGCGCTTTCGGCCCTTCACTATTATCTTCTGCAAGTTTCTCCTGTAAAGGATATGATTTTTAATCCGGCGGAATCATTGAGCTTCAACGGAAACACGGGGCCTTATCTCCAGTATATGGGAGCGAGAATCTCTTCAATTTTGCGGAAGGCGGAAGAAGAGGGAGCAAAGCCTTCTTCACCGGAAGAAGCGGCAAAACTTTTGAAAGCAGCGGAAGAATGGGAACTTGTAAAATATCTTGGAGAATATCCGGCGACAGTTCAAAAATCGGCAGAAAACAAAGATCCGTCGGTAATGACAGGCTACATCTACGAGACAGCAAAGCTTTTCTCAAAGTTCTATCAGAACTGTCCAATCATGAGCGCGGAATCGTCTGAGCTAAAATCGGCTCGTCTTGCTCTTGCAAAGGCGACACTCAGGATTCTTAAAGAAGCGATGGAGCTTGTCTTGGTTCCGTTCCTCGACAGAATGTAAAAAATAAAAATTTCCGAAAAATATTTTCAATTCTATGCAGATTTTCATTTTCGACAATCTGCATAGAAAATCCGGCATATTTTATGGCGACATACAAAAGAAAATTCAAGACGCGAAAAGTCCAAATCGTACAGGCAATTTTGATTTTTTTTCTCGTGTTTTTTATAATCTTGCAGTTCGCGAATGTAAAAACGATGCAGGAATGTGCGAAAGTCATAAATTATGCCGGAATAATCAGAGGCGGAAGCCAGCAGCTTGTAAAACTCGAGCTTGCAGAATACAAAAGCGACCCTTTAATCACAAAAATCGACACAATATTTGAAAGCCTTCAAAACGGTGGCGGCGCATACAGTCTGATGAAAGTAAAAGACCGCATCTTTCAGATAAATGTTCGAAACACGATTGAATACTGGAAAATTCTGAAAAAGCAGATAAAAATTTTCCGCGAAACAGGAAAAGAAAGCACGATTCTGCTTCAGATGAGCGAAACTTTCTTTTCGATGACGGACAACATCGTTTTTGCGACTCAGGGCGTTTTCGAAAAACTTTCAACAAAGCAAAATATTCTCGAGCTTATCCTGATTCTCATAATCGCGGTAAATCTTGTGATTCTCGGAAAACAGGCTCTCGACGGAATAGAATTCAGCAAAATGGCTTTCACCGACAAGCACACAAAGCTTCCAAATAAAAGCCGCTGCGAAGAATTCTTAAACGACACGACTCAGCTCGACAAAAACACAGGATTTATCATGCTCGACCTGAATTACCTAAAAAAAGTGAACGACACGCTCGGACACGCGGCAGGCGACGCGATGATTCTAAATTTTGCCACAACCGTAAGAAAATCCGTTCCGCCGCAGCATTTTGTCGGAAGATACGGCGGCGACGAGTTCATCTGTATTCTTAAAAATGTGCAGGCGAACGACATTCCAGACATTATCGGAAATCTCAACGCGGAAATGGAGCGGTTCAACGAATTCTCAAACCAGATCGACATAAGTTTTTCTTACGGCTACGATTTTTCCGGAAACTACGCGGAATGTACAATGCGCACGCTTCTTGAGCAGGCCGACAGAAATATGTACGAAGTCAAAAAGAAAATGCACGCAATCCGAGATTCCTACAACAGGCTCAAAGACTAAGATTGAAAAAATAAAAAAGCCCGGAAAGAAGCAAAAAACTTCCGTCCAGGCTTGAATTGCCTTGAATAAACTTGAATCAAAAATCCAAAA
>CAKUTI010000054.1 GCA_934691925.1 uncultured Treponema sp.
ACGACAACACTGTAATGATTTACGGAGACGCAAAGCAGACTATAACGCAGCTTGTTGCGGAATTTTCTGAATAAATGAAATATTTTCTGTGATTTTAGATTTTGCAGAATATTATGTTTGATTTTTGCCCGCATTTTTATTTTTGCGGGCAATTTTTTTACGCTGAACTGATTCCAAGCGGTTTTTTAATTCCGTTTTTTATCGTAATTTTTTTGATTTCAGAAATAAAAAATCCCCGGCAATTCAAGTTGAATTCGCCGGGGATTTTCATTTAATCGCGTTTGTTTAGATTAGCGCGCGATTACCAAGTTTTCTCGATTTCTGGCTCGCAGATGTTTCTTTCTGTCTCCAAGTCGAAGAATTTGCATCTTGGCATATCAGGTGTGAGGTTTACAGTGTCTCCGAGCTGAACAACAATCTCTGGCTTGATGATTGCAATCACGCTCTGGTCCTGAACCTGAACGAAAATGTGCGTGTTTGAACCCAAAGGCTCTTTGTTCACGATTTTAAGCTGCATATTGTTTTCTGCGGCTGGAGTTTCGCAGTGGTGCAAGTCTTCCGGGCGAACGCCGAATGTAACTTCTTTTCCGACATAAGCCTTAAGGTGTTTTGCCTGGTCTTCTGTTGGAATAAGTGTGAATGAGCCTTCGTTTGCGACAACTTTTCCGTCTTTTTCTTCAATCTTGACTTTGAAGAAGTTCATTGGAGGAGTTCCGATGAATCCTGCGACGAATTTGTTGATTGGATGGTTGTAGAGATAAAGCGGAGCGCCAATCTGCTGGATTCGTTTTTCAGACATTACAACGATTTTTGTTCCGAGCGTCATAGCCTCAATCTGGTCATGAGTTACGTAAATCATTGTCGCCTGAAGTCTGTGATGGATTCCTGCAAGCTCGCCGCGCATTGTTACACGGAGTTTAGCGTCAAGGTTTGAAAGAGGTTCGTCAAGCAAGAATACTTTTGGAGAGCGGACAATCGCACGGCCGATAGCTACACGCTGTCTCTGTCCGCCGGAAAGTGCCTTTGGCTTTCTGTCAAGGAAGTTGTCAAGGTCAAGGATTCTTGAAGCCTCGTGAACACGGCGGTCGATTTCTTTTTTGTCCATCTTGCGGATTTTAAGACCGTAAGCCATGTTGTCGTAAACTGTCATATGAGGATAAAGAGCGTAATCCTGGAAAACCATTGCGATGTTTCTGTCTTTTGGCGGAACATCGTTCATAAGTTCTCCGTCAATGTAAAGCTCTCCGCCAGTGATGTCTTCAAGACCTGCAATCATGCGGAGTGTTGTTGATTTTCCGCATCCAGAAGGACCTACGAATACGCAGAATTCCTTGTCTTCAATAGTTACATTTGATTTATCTACTGCAAGCACGCCGCCGTCGTAGATTTTTGTAATGCCTTTTAACTCAACTTTCGCCATTTGGTTCCTCGTTTAATTGTACAAATTAATGATTTAATTTTATTGAATAATCCGAAATAAAACAACTTGCAACATTGATTTATATAAGGAAAAAAGCAAGAAAATTACAAAAACAAAGATATTTTGATGTAAATAAAAAAGGGAAAATGCCATCTTTTCGCAAAGATTTCTTTTCCCTTTCAACGTTAAAAATGCAGATTTTTTATTTTTTTCTTTCTAAAATTCACAGAAAAAAAATTTTATAGCGTCGCGAGAATTTGCGAAGCAAATTCTCGTTTAGAATACCGCGACAACTTCTCCGTTCGGATAGCGGTTGTTGATGTAGTCTTTTACTTTCTGGCTCTGAAGAGCTTTTACAAGAGCCTTGATTTCAGGCTTGTTCTCGTTTCCTGACTTTACAGCGACAACGTTCACGTAAGGAGATGAAGAGCCTTCAATGAAAAGTCCGTCTTTCTTTGCTGAAAGTCCAGCTGGAAGAGCGTAGTTTCCATTGATTACAGCTCCGTCAACATCGTCGAGAGTTCTTGGAAGAGATGCTCCGTCTATCTCGCGGAATTTGATTTTGAGAGGATTTTTAACAACATCAATTGGTGTCGCCTCGATTCCAGCTCCGCTGCGGAGTGTGATAAGCCCAGCTTCCTGCAAGAGAAGAAGCGCGCGTGCCTCGTTTGTCGGGTCGTTAGGAATTGCGATTGTCGCCTTTTTCTTGAAATCTTTTACTGACTTGTATTTGTGCGAGTAAAGCGCGAACGGCTCAACGTGGATTCCGCCTGCGCTCACAAGATGAAATCCCTTGTTCTTGTTTGTTGCTTCCATGTAAGGAATGTGCTGGTCAAAGTTCGCGTCGATGTCGCCTGATTCAAGAGCTTCGTTCAGAATTGAATAGTCTGTCATCTCGATAACCTGCAAGTCGATTCCTTCGGCTTTCAAGTCGTCTTTAATGAGATTCAAGATGTCCGCATGAGGCTCTGGAGTTGCTCCGACTTTGATTGTTGTCTGTGCGAAAAGTGCTGCCGCTGCGAAAATTGCGGCTCCGAATGCAATTATTTTCTTCATAATTTGCTCCTTAATATTCTTTTTATAAACCTACTGTGTTTGTAGGAATAAATAAAGTTATACAGTTTAAGAATAATTGTGTCAATCGTCTTGAAAAATGATTTTTCCGCGCTTGATGAATCAGAAAAAATCAAAAAGTCTGGCGATTTTTACGTTATCGTTTGCTCATCATCGCGCTTGAAATTTTAGAGCCCATAAACTGGATAAGGGCGACAATCAGGATAATAACGATTACCGCGCCAATCATCACGCTGGTCATGAATCTCTGGTAGCCGTAGCGGTAAGCCAAGTCTCCAAGTCCGCCTCCGCCGAGGGTTCCTGCCATCGCCGTGTATCCAATCAAAGTTATTATTGTGAGTGTGATTCCTGAGACAATCGAAGGAAGTGCTTCCGGAATCAGGACTTTATGGATAATCTGCCAGTTTGTGGAGCCCATTGCGCGTGCCGCCTGAATCATTCCCGGGTCAACTTCGCTGAGAGAGCTTTCTGTAAGGCGCGCGATAAACGGCATTGCGGCGATTGAAAGCGGAATAATTGTTGCGGCGGTTCCAATCGCGCTTCCGAGAATCAGGCGTGTGAAAGGAATCAGCGCAATCATCAAAATTACGAAAGGAAACGAGCGCAAAACATCGACAATCCGGCTTAGAATCTGGTTGAAAACCGGCTTCGGCGTGATTCCGAATTTTCCGGTTATGTTCAAGAGGACTCCGAGCGGAAATCCGACCAGGAGCGCGAAAAAAGTCGAGAACAAAGTCATTAAAAGAGTCTGTGCTGTGGACTGCAAAATCAGCGGCAAAATCTGGTTCAAAAAATAATCCATAAATTAAATTCTCCTGTTTTTTCTTGGAAGATGAAATTTTCTGGCATCTCTGCGGTTTTTTGATTTTAATTTTTCGGCAGCTGAGTCAGAAAAATCTTTGATTTTCAGTTTTCTTCCTTTACATCGACTTTGTTTTGATTAAGCCATTCAATTGCTTTTTCGATTTCGCTTTTCTCGCCGATAAAGTCGAGAATCATCGTTCCTATGTTCTGCTCGGAAAGCTTCTCGATTCCGGCCGCAAGAATATTGAATTCAACATCGAATTTTTTTGAAAGCTGGCTTAGAAGCGGCTCTCCTGTCGAGTCTCCGTTGAAATGCAGAATGTATTTTCCAGTCTTGTCGGAGAACTTTGTGATTGCGCCGTCTGTGTCCTCGTTTCTGTGCGAGACATTTTTAAGGAAGTCCTTTGTCGTTTCGGTTTTCGGGTTCTTGAAGATTTCAGAGACAATCCCCTGCTCCACAACTTTTCCGTTTTCGATTACTGCAACCTGGTCGCAAGCGTTCAGGACAACTTCCATCTGGTGCGTAATCATAACGACTGTGAGATTCATTTTTTTCTGGATGTCGCGGATAAGCTGTAGAATTGAGGCTGTTGTCTGCGGATCGAGCGCGCTTGTCGCCTCGTCGCAAAAAAGGATGTCAGGATTTGTGGCAAGGGCGCGCGCAATCGCGATTCTTTGCTTTTGTCCGCCGCTCAATGTGCTGATTGGGGCGTTCTCGCGGTCTTCAAGCCCGACGAGTTTTAGCATCTCCTTAATCCGCTTTTTTATTTTGTCTTTCGGGTAGCCTGCGATTTCCATTGGATAGGCGATGTTTTTTCCTGCCGTGCGCGAGCTGAAAAGGTTGAAATTCTGGAAAATCATTCCGATTCTGCGCCGTCGCTCGATAAGTTTCTTTCCTGAAAGGCTGTCAACACGCTCGTCATTGTAGTAGACTGCGCCAGAGTCCGGCTTTTCAAGAAGGCTGATGAGACGCACGAGAGAGCTTTTTCCCGCGCCGCTTTTTCCGATGATTCCGAAAATCTTGTTTTCAGGAATGTTCAGCGAGACATCGTCCACCGCAGCGATTTTTCCGCCGTCTTTAGAAATGTATGTTTTTTTGAGATTCACAAGATTAATTTTCATAGAAAAGATTGTGCTGAAAATTCAATGCTTTAACAAGCATTTTTTTGATTTTAGAATTTTGAAAACAAAAAGCCAAAAACGCAATTTTCTATTATCATCTCAAAATTTCCCTGTGCGTTTTCTCTTGAAAATCTTCTGAATCTGATAAATATTATTTTCCGATGTCTCGTTTTTTTCGGTTCGCTTTCTTTATTTTTTTCGTGATTTTTTCTAATTTCGCATTTTCGGAGATTCCAGCTCTAAAGCATAATCCGTGGGAGCTGGTTATCTACCGGCCTGAAAATTCTCCGCAGATAAACGAGATTCGCTGCTATCTTGAAATCACGGACGAAAACGGAAACGATGTTCTTGGAACAAAGGTCAAGGCGACTTATGAATGGGCTTCAAATCCCGATGTCGTTAATTATTACAGGAAAAAAGTTTATTTGAGCGGCGGAATGGCGGCTCATCTGCATCTTGCGCCCGGAAAATACCGTTTTTCTGTCTTTACGCCTGAAAGCGAGCTTGCGCTTTTTTCCGGAAAGTCGAAATCTGAATGGAAAAGCAACGTTTTTGACTACGACACGGAAAATCCTGCGAAAGTGATTTTTGTTGTTCCAGAGGCGGACGACAACGGATTTTATAAGGGAAGCTGGTTTATTGACTGGAAAGCTCCAAAATGGCATAAATTCACAAAGCCGAAAATGTGATTCTGCGTCTGGATTTTTTGTGATTTTGGCGAAAATTCAATGTTCTGCAGATTTTCACTTTTCTCCGCGCTTTTAGCCCATTTTTCAGTTTTTATGACTTATGAATTGAAAAAATTGATTTCCGCAGATTTTGTCTTGCGGTTTTCTGATTTTTTGCAACGATTTTAGGAAAAATTTATGCTCAAGTCTTTTTTTCATCCTGACCTTTTAAACGGAAAAATTTTCAAGTCGCTTGTGTTTTTCACGCTTCCGCTTTTGGTTTCATACATTTTCCAGCAGCTTTACAATGCCGCCGACACTGTGATAATCGGGCATTTCTTGGGGGAGAATTCTCTTGCGGCTGTGGGCGCCTGCACTGCCCTTTACGACTTGTTCGTCGGGTTCGGAGTCGGATTTGGAAACGGCCTTTCGATTACTGCGGCGCGCGCTTTCGGCTCTGGCGACATGGAGAAGCTTAAAAAAGTTACCGCCGCGAGCCTTGTCATCACGCTTGGAATCACGGTTTTGATTATGGTTCTCGCGCATTTTTTTCTTTATTTTGTGCTTGAATCTCTTGGAACGCCTGCTGAAATCATCGATGAAAGCTTTTCCTACATTTCGATGATTGCGCTTTGGTGCGGAGTCTTGTTCCTTTTCAACTTGTTTTCAGGGATGTTGCGCGCGATTGGAAATTCTTTTGTTCCTCTTCTTTTCCTGATTCTCGCGTCTTTGATAAATGTTTTTCTCGACATTCTTTTTATGACTAGATTTCAGCTTGGAATTTACGGCGCGGCTCTCGCGACTGTTATTGCGCAGGGAATTTCAGGCTTGCTGACTCTTTTTTATATTTTGCGGCGCGCGAAAATTATCGTTCCTTCTCTTGAATCCTTTAAATTTGACAGAAAACTGTATTCGGACTTGCTCGGGCAAGGGCTTTCAATGGCTTTTATGAGCTCTCTCGTTCAGTCCGGCACAGTCATTCTGCAGAAAGCGATAAACGGCTTTGGAAGCTATATAATCGCTGGGCACAACTGCGCAAGAAAAATCTTCTCGCTTACAAATCTTCCGCTGATTACGCTCGGAGTCTCGTTCTCGACTTTTGTCTCGCAGAATTTCGGCGCGGGAAAAACCGAGAGAATCAAAAAAGGCGTTTTCTGCGGATTTCTGATTTCCGCCGTCTGGAGCTGCGCGATGCTGATTTTTATTCCGCTTTCGATAAAGCCGCTCGCCGCGTTCATCTCAGGTTCTTCAAATCCTGAAATTTTGGACTACACTTTCAGATATATGCTTTTTGCTGTCTGCTTCTATTTTCCGCTCGGCGCGATTTTTGTGATTAGAAACAGCCTTCAGGGGCTTGGCTGCAAGATTCTTCCGCTTTTTTCAAGCGTGATTGAGCTTGTCGGAAAAATCATCTTTGTTGCCCTGATAATTCCGCGTACGGGAATTTGGGGCGTTATAACTTGCGAGCCGCTTATCTGGTGCGCAATGTGCGTCCATCTTTTCTACGCTCTTTTCACAAGCAAAGTTATGAGAAAAGAAAAATCAGAATCCTAAAAAATCTCTAAAAATCGTCTTGGAAAAATCTTCACGAAAACCATTTTGTGAATTCGGGCATTTCGGCTAAAGCCGTCGCTACGTTCCAGGTTCCGCTTTCGCTCCATTCTAAAAAAGCCGCAGGTTTGCTCGCAGGAAGCCACGCTTTTTTAGAACGCTTCGCGCCTTCCACATCGCTAATGCGTTTGCTTTGCAAACTTGCTTTGCAAAAAAAAAGGACTTCGCCGAAAAATCAGGCAAAGTCCTTTTCATAAATCCGGCGGATTTGACCGCCGTTTTTATTATTTTACGGTTTCAGCCAATGCAGCTTTCATTCGTCGCAACCTGCGGTTGCTCAACGAGTTTGCGCTGCAAACTCGCTTTGCTTTTATTTTACAATCTCTGCAAGAGCTGCTTTCATACCTTTAGACTGAATGTCTGCAAGGTTCTTTGCTACGCTTTCTTCAAGGCCTGCGTATTTTGTGAGGTCCTCGTGCCAGA
>CAKUTI010000055.1 GCA_934691925.1 uncultured Treponema sp.
CTTCAGCAGGAAGTTTTGAGCCGCTTCCCTCATCTGACATATCAATCATTCCGTCAATATAAATCAATGAGTTTTCTTTTTTGATTGCGTTCATCAATTCTTTTCTAGTTGTTACAGTCACAACGTTAGTAAAAGTCGGCATTGCATAATTTACGCCAGCAAATCCAAGTGGAGTGTCGCTTGCTTTAATAACGTTAGTTGCAACCGTCGATTTTACCGTTACCGTGCAATCAGCACTACAATTATTTACTGTCGTTGCGGTGATTGTCGCGCTTCCTACTTTAACTGCTGTTACAACACCGCCTGAAACTGTCGCCACGCTTGTGTTGCTTGAAGTCCAAGTGATTGTGTCATATCCGCTTGTAACGCCGCTCGGTGTTAAAGTCGCCTCTAATGTTGAAGACGGGCTCGCGTCGTCATCTGTTATCTCAAGGCTGAGTGTTGTTGAAGAAAGAGTGATTCCAGTCGGAAGAACTGTGCCGCTTGCTAATACTGTGACTGTGCAGCTTGATGTTACCGATTTTCCGTTGTATGTCGCCTTTACTGTTACGGTAACTTTCACGTCGTCACTGGATTCGTTTTTTCCCGAGAGAGTCGCTGTGCTAGATGTTGAAGCTGATAAAGTACCCCCCCCCGTATTTTCTGAGACACTCCAGCTATAGCTCACAGCCTGAAAATCCACGCTTTTTGAAAAGCTCGGCGTTGCAGTGAGAGTTGTCGAGCCAGTCGCCACGATATATTCTGCCGCAGCCAAAACTGAAACGCTTACGATTTCAGATTCTTCTTCATTATCTCCGTCATCAGCCTTGCACGACGCAAAGCCTGCCAGCAAAAGGAACGCCGCTCCAAGCAAAGCAAGCGCGATTCCTGCGATTTTTGTGTTTTTCTTCATAAAAACTCCTAAAAATTTTGTGAAAATGTCCGCCGGAAAAAGGCGAAAAATGAGCAACTTCAGGATTTTTTAGATTCAGACAATACAATCCGCCCCGAAATCATTCTGAACAAAATCCTGCAACTTTAGATAATCAACTTTTATAAACTTTATTTGCAAGGATATTGCTCTGAGCAATATTTATCAATATTTTTGAGAAATATTTTATCATCATCTTAAATTTTCAGCAGATTTTATATACAAAAAGTTCTTTTCTACTGGCTTTTGCTGTTCGCCTCATCTAGCATTGCGCGCACAACGCCGTTCGGCTTTCTTAAAACTTTCGAGCCCCGTGTGATTTTGCAAAGCGAAATGTGGATTTTCTTCGCGATTTCCCGTTGGGTTGTGCCTTTGTCAATTTCGCGCATTAAAAGCCAGCGTTTCGCAAAGTCTTTTAGCTCGGCTTTTGTGCATAAATCGTCAAAAAACCTTTCTATAAAATCCGCGCTTTTTCCTGAAATCAGGCTGTACATTTCCTCAAGCGCAAAATCAAGTTCTTTTTCAGTAATCTCGTTGTTATTTTCCATAGAAACTATTCTAGTTCTTTGCGTCCTTTTCTTCAAACCGAAAAACAACTTTCATTTTTTATTTTGCAGATAAAAAAACAAGAGAACAGAAAAGTTGCGGTTAACACAGCAAGCACGGAATGGATCAGCCTCATGCAATGCTTTTTAAGGAGGCACACCTATTTCAGACAAAAGGAATACTTCCTAAGAGCCAAAGGTATACTTCCTAAGGGGCGAAGGTATACTTACTTCAGGTCTTAGGAAGGCTTACTTCAGGCCTTAGGAAGGCTTACTTCAGCTCTTAGGTATACTTACTTTAGAATTACCGTTTTTCCTGCGCCAGTCCTTGTATTCTTTTGAAACTAGATTTTCCATTGATGAGGTCGTGTAGCTGTAGCCGTTCCGCCGTTCCATCGAAAGCTCGTTGAAGTCTGAAACGTATTTGCAGCCGCGGTCGCACCAGACAGGAGAAAGCGTTTTTGGATAGTCGCCTTGAATCGGCTTTCTCGCGCCGCTCACAACGTCAAAAGATTCGTCCAGCGCGTAGAATCTCGCCCACAAGCAAAGCGCGTTTTCGCCGTCAACAAGACGCTGCTCGTAATCTGAATATCTTCCATTTAAAACGCTTCCTTTTCTTGGAATCCGCACGAGTTTTTTTCCCTGGATTTTGACGTCGTCTCTTGAAAAAAATTCGCACGCTGAAATTATCGCGTTTTTCACTTCTTCGGAAGGATTTTTGATTTTCATCAAAAGCTCCACGACTTTTTTTGATTCCGTAGAACAAATTGAAGGCGGCTCAAATTCCCTTGCCCAGACCGGCGCGTAATTTTCATAGCTGTGCTGCTGGCACCAGGCCGTCAAAAGTTTTGTTCCGTCGTCGAGCGTCACCATAATCTGCGTTTTCAAGATGCAGTCGATTCCACGCTCGTAGGCTTTTTTTGCTTTTTTCCGCATTTCATCGTCAAAAAAAGGATAACTCTCATGATTTTCTGAAATCTCGCTCAAAAATGAAAGAACGTCCGTCATA
Source organism: uncultured Treponema sp. (assembly GCA_934691925.1). Lineage (GTDB taxonomy): Bacteria > Spirochaetota > Spirochaetia > Treponematales > Treponemataceae > Treponema_D. The sequence continues at coordinate 2,465 of CAKUTI010000055.1, forward strand.
ACATCATCGTTGAAAGTAATCGCGTAAACATCCGCGCCAGTGAATCCGCCGGTTTTAGGCTCCTGCGCGTTCAAAATCCACTGCAGCCCGCGTTTTGCGCAGTCAGCGTAGCGTTTTTCAGGAATTTGCGCGTAAACCCGCGCCAAATAGCGAATCTCCGAGAAAATGTTTCGGTTGTCCATCGTGCTTCCGTCGCTTTGCTTTTTCAAGTTGCACGTTACAGGCAAAATATTTTCGTTCCGCTCTTTTATCGCGTAAAGCTCCTCGAGCGTGTAAATCCGCTGAAAATCAAGATTTTTTGCCCAGCCGCCGTCTGGATTCTGCAAGAAAAGCATATTCTCGGCGATCCCGGCAATCTGATAGTCGCTGTAAAGCTTGTAAGGCGGAATTTCGTTCTCGTATTTGTAGCGCGCGTGGCTGAATCCGTCTGAAAAATCTTTTAAGGAGACCGAAGCAAAAGATTTTTTCGTGAACTTTTCAAATTGTTTCTGGCCTGAATAAACAGATTTTTCCGAATAATGATTTTTTTCATCAGATGATGAAAGCGAAGCGCAGCCAGAAAGCAAAAAAGAAAAAGCAAAAAGACCAAAAGCCGCAAAAGAAAATGCAGGAAATATTTTTTTCATACAACGATTATAAGGCAAAAAACACGGGTTTTGTAAGAAAAATTATGATATTGATATGCAGAATTCGAAATGACGTGTTTTTCAAAAAACTTCCAGCGCAAAAAATAAGCCGGAGAACATTCTCACATTCTCCGGCGTATTCAAGAATTACAAAGCAAAACTACTCTGTCGGGCGTTTTTTAAGGCTCTTGCTTTCCGCAATCGCTCTTCCCTCGCCTACTTTCTGCTCCATCATTGCGCGCACTTTAAGCGGAAGTCCGAACAAAGTGATGAATCCCTGAGCGTCCTTATGGTCGTACAAGTCGCCAGTTGTGAAAGAAGCGATATTCTCGCTGTAAAGGCTGTATTTTGAGTCTGAGCCTGCGGCGCGAACCATTCCCTTTACAAGCTTAACCTTTGTCCAGCCTGTTACTGTCTGCTGAGTTGAATCAACAAACGCCATCAAAGCGTCATAAAGCGGTGTAAATACTTTTCCGTCATAAATAAGCTCTGCAAGGCGGAGAGCAACCTGCTGCTTGTAATGGTAAGTGTCGCGGTCAAGGCAGATATGATCCATCATTCTGTGAGCAAAGTAGAGAACTGTTCCGGCCGGTGTCTCGTAGACTCCGCGGCTCTTCATTCCTACACAGCGGTTTTCGCAGATGTCGGCAATTCCGACTCCGTTTCTTCCGGCAATTTTGTTAAGCTCAGTCATAAGCTCAAGGCCGTCCATCTTCTTTCCGTTGAGAGAAACCGGAATTCCTTTCTCCCACTCGATTGTAACGTACTCGCCGTCGCCTGCTTCCTCAGGAACAGTTGTGTTTTTAAGCATATGCTTGAAATTCGGCTCGTTCGCAGTCTTCTCAAGCTCCAATCCCTCGTGCGAGATGTGCCAGATGTTCTCGTCGCGTGAATAAGACTGGTCTTTCTTCATCGGAACTTCAAGATTTCTGTCCTCAAGGAACTTGATTTCAGCATCTCGGCTGTCCATATTCCATTTCGGGTCGCGCCAGGCAGCGATTACTTTCAAGTCAGGAGCAAACGCCTTGATTGCAAGCTCAAAGCGAACCTGGTCGTTTCCTTTTCCTGTCGCTCCGTGGCAAATAGCAGCCGCGCCTTCCTGACGAGCGTATTCAACAAGAATTTTTCCGATAAGAGGACGCGCAGTTGAAGTTCCCAAAAGATATTCATCCTCGTAAACTGCATTAGCCTTCAAAGCCGGCCAAATATATTCCTCAATGTATTCCTTGCGCGCGTCAACAACGTAGCAAGCAGAAGCACCAGTTTTAAGAGCGCGTGATTTTATATGCTCCCAGTCATCGCCCTGGCCAACGTCAATGCAAACAGCGATAACATCATAATCATAATTTTCCTTGAGCCACGGAATAATAACTGTCGTGTCAAGTCCGCCTGAATAAGCAAGAATAACCTTTTCTTTTGCCATATCAAACCTCGAAAAAAAATCGCTAAAACCAAACTGACCCAAAAATCAACCGATTTCTAAACCAATTCTGTATATTTATGCAATAAATCTAATATTTTTGCATATTTTATGCAAGAGAAAAAACGCGAATAGAAAATCAGGTGAGTTTTGGAACAAAACTCGTTAAGCAACCGTAAGGTTGCGGCACATTCCAAATACGTTTCAGAGTTTCCAAAAAATGCTGAAAATCGAGCAATTTTCTTGAATCATACTTAGTACGAAAACCGCTTTTTCAAATTTCTTGAATCGTACTGAATACGAATGTCCATTTTTTCCAAAAACACGAATCGTACTCAGTACGAATCTCGTTTTCTTCAATTTTTATGAATCGTACTCAGTACAAAAGCCGTTTTTCGAAAATTTTGCGAATCGTACTCAATACGAAAGCTGTTTTTCCAAATTTTCAAAATCGTATCCAGTACGAAAGCCAGATTTTATTTTTTTAATCGTACTGAATACGAAATCCTGCTGCGGATAAAAAAATCGTATCGCGGAAGTCAGTCAAAAATCTCATTCTTGTGAATCTCTCCAAGACTTTTCGCAGCCTCAACAATTCCAAGATTCGGATTTTCCGCCATAAAATTCTTCAGGTCAATCGAAAAGCGGTTCATCGAAAAGTGCTGAAAAACAAACACGCGCCGCCATTCGTCAAAACTGCCTTCGCCGTAATTTTTTTTAAGCTCGTCGCGGTAAAGCGCGAAAATTCCGTTTTTTTTAAGCTCGCTGTAGCCAACAAGAAAAACCGAAGGCTTTCTATTTTCAGCGATTCCTGCTGCCCGGCACAATCCGATGTGGAGTTCCGCCGTTTTTTTCGCCATCCAAATCTGACTTTCTTCTATCAAATTTCTGATTTTTTCTCCGCCGCAAGATGAAAGAGACTTCAAATGCTTTGTTTTCGCCGTATGAACCGGAGTCTTGTTCAAAATAGTCGCATTTTTCCGAAAATCAACATCGAATTCCGAATGATTCTTGAAAAATCCAGCCGCAATTTTTCCGCTCTGTCCGACCAAGTATTTTTGATTTTTGTCCAATTGCTCGTCTTTTCCTGGATTGTCGCCAATCACAATCAGCTTGATTTCGCTTGCCGCCGTGATTTCGTCCAAAGCCGTATTGTAGACAACGGGATTTTCAATCGGATATTCAGGCGTGTCCTTTTCGCAAGCAGATTTTTGAAGCGGCAGCAAGATTTCGCCGAATTTTGAACTCAATTCATCGCAATAAGAGCGAAATTCCGTCCTGAAATCACAAAAAATTTTATATTGTTCAGATGTCATTTTCAAAATCCTTAATTTTTGTTATCGGCAAAACGGATTCCGCAGAAATCAAAAATCCGTGTGATTTTTTCTTCTTTTTGAATCGCAAAACGCTGACTGTTCATCATTCCGCGCCATTTCTCATTATCGCCTGCGAACTTGCTTCCATCACGATTCCGTCGGCTGAGTTTTTTTTAAGCGACGGGAAAAATTTTTTTATCACGCGGACTTCCTTAAATCCGATTTTTTCGTAAATGTGACGCGCGCCGTGCCATTCCTCGCAAACAAGAAGCACGATTTTTTTTATATTTGGAAACGCCGCGCACAGATTCTTCAGGCAAGCAGTCAAAAAATCTTCTGCCAGATGCTTTCCTTGAAATGCCGGCAAAATCGCGAACGAAGAAAAATACAAAACCGAACCGCTTTTATCGTGAATTTTTGAAGCCGAATGTCCGAGCGAAAAAATCTCATCATTTTCGGGAAAAGAATCCCAAATCTCGCTCGTAAAATATCCCGCAATCTCAGCTTTTCCTTTTTCAAAAACCGTTTTTTCAGAATTGTCGGCAAGCACAAAAAATCCTTCGGGAAAAACTTCAAGCCGCTCCTCAAAAGTCTTCTGATTTTCCTGAATAGCTGGAATAAAAGCCGCCCGCTCAATTTTCATAATGTCCGGAATGTCAAAAGATTTCGCTGGAAAAATTTTCATAAGAAAATTATAAAAGAAAAGAGATTTTGAATAAACAAGAAGATCGGAGCTTTTACAACATTCTGATGTTTGAAAAGATTTGCTTCCAGCAGCTTCAGCAAATTCGGCAGAATGATTCAGACAGAAACAAAAAATCTTTAAATAAAAAAAATTGCCGCACGAAACCGAATTCTAAAAAAATCGAAATCAGTGCGGCAATCAGAAAAAACAGCCTAGAAATCCAGCACAGACGCAAAAGATTTTTTTTAATGCGCGTCCATGCTTAATTTTCTATCTTTTTATTTTTCAAAGAATTCTGTTGTGGAATACGCTTCCTTCAAGATTTTCTGCATATCAGAAACCA
>CAKUTI010000056.1 GCA_934691925.1 uncultured Treponema sp.
AATACAGTCTCCGGCAGACTAACCGCTTCAAGAAACACCTTAAGCTAATGGCAAAACGCAATAAATCTTCAATCAGAAAGATTGCAGAAACAGTCGATTTGCTTCAAAAAGGCGAAAAACTTCCCGAACGCTTCCACGACCACGAGCTTGCAGGAAATCTTAAAGGCAACCGAGAGTGCCATATTCTGCCGGACTTACTTTTGATTTACAGGATTTTCAACGACATTCTGATTCTTGAGCTTGTTGACACTGGAAGCCACGCGGATTTGTTTGGAATATAACTTGCGGCAAGAACGCTGCAACGATGTATAAGAATTGCACGGTTTGATTATTGACAGTTTTGTTGATTTTCTGAAAAGAAATGATTTGCTAAATTAGGACTTTCCGATTATGACGAAAAAAAAATCGCCCTATGAGCTTGATTTTGAAGAATATATCCGCAATACCGAGCCTGCGCAAAAAGAAAAAACTTACCTTTGGGCAACTGCAATCGGCTTACAGCAGGTGGACGGTCTTACGCCGTCAAAATATCTTTTTGAGACTGCGAAACGGAATATCGACGGCGAAATTTCGATAAAAGAAGCGGCTTCCATAATCGACAGTTATTATGAGTCAAAATCTGTTCGAAGAGATGATGACGATGAGCGGACAGAAGAAGCCGACAAAGTCTCATCGAGAATCGCGCAAATCTTAAGCGAAAATTCATTTAACTTTTCTCCATCTTACCTGATTGCGCTTCACGGAAGGCTTTTTGACGGAATCTTCAAGTTCGCAGGAAAAATCCGCGACTACGACATTTCAAAAAAAGAATGGGTTTTGGACGGAGACTCCGTGATGTACGGAGCCGCGTTTGAGCTTAAAGCCGCGCTCGCCTATGATTTTGAGCAGGAAATGCTTTTCAGCTATAAAAATCTAACGCTAGAGGAAACTGTAAAGCACATAACATTTTTTGTCTCGCGGCTCTGGCAGATTCACGCTTTTGGAGAAGGCAACACAAGAACGACCGCGGTTTTCACGATAAAATATCTGCGCTCACTCGGATTCAATGCGGACAACGAACTTTTTGCTGAAAACTCATGGTATTTTCGAAATGCGCTCGTCCGGGCGAACTACAACAACCTTCAGAAAGGAATCCATGAAAATCCTGAATTCCTTGAAAAATTCTTCCGAAACCTTTTGCTCAAAGAACACAACGAACTGAAAAATAGATTTCTACACATCAGGGCAAAAGATTTCCTAGAAATCAAAGAAAAAAATGCCACAGTAAACTACGGAAAAGTCACAGCAAATAATAAAAGCGTCACTCGAAACGCTAAAAAAGTCACTGTAAATGATAAAAGCAGCACACGAAATGTCACTGTAATAGGAAAAACAATCACTCAAAATAACAAAAATATCACTGTAAATGATGAAATTGTCACTCAAAACGCTAAAAATATCACTGTAAAACTCACACAAAAACAAAAAGAAATCCTGAATCTAATAAACGAAAATCCACATATAACACAAGCTGAAATCGCTTCAAAACTGGAAATCGCGCGGGAAACCGTAAACCGCAACATGAAAAAACTTCAAGAGAAAAAAAACATTCAGCGGCTCGGCGCGGACAAAAATGGCAGCTGGAAGATTTTATAAATGCGCCCTGAAAATTCACAAAAAAAGCCGATCAAAAATCAGAACGGCTTTTCCAAAATCATGATTCAATAAAAAACGAATAAAATCTTCGCCTTATTTCCAAACTTCTTCCGCAATTTCACGGACAAGCGCGATTTTTGCCCACTGTTCTTTCTCTGTAAGCTTGTTTCCAATCTCGCACGAGGCAAATCCGCACTGAGGGCTGAGATAAAGTCTTTCAAGCGGAATATATTTTTCGGCCTCTCTTATGCGCGCAATCACAGCGTTTTTGTCTTCAAGTACTGGAGATTTTGTTGTGATAAGGCCGAGAACAACTTTCTTTTCTTTGCTGACTTTCGCAAGCGGAGCAAATCCGCCTGAACGAGCATCATCATATTCAAGATAAAGGCTGCTCACGTTCTCTTTCGCAAAAACGTAGTCCGCGACTGTGTCGTAAGGGCCGCTTGTAAAATACGAAGAATGATAGTTTCCGCGGCAGATATGAGTGTTGATTGTCATATCGCCTGGCTTTTCCGCAAGCGCAAGATTGTTCACTTTCAAAAGCTGCTCTTTAACTTTCTTTAGGCTTCCGAGCTTTTCGTATCTTTGGGCAGCCGCGTTTCCAACAACCGCGCCCCAAGTGCAGTCGTCAAGCTGGAGAGTGCGGCAGCCGGCGTCGTAAAGCTGCTTAATCACACTGCTGTAAGCCTTTGCAATATCCTCGATAAGATCGTCGTTTGTCGGATAGATTTTTCTTGTCGCTTCAAAGTTTTTCGGAATGTTAAGCTGCTGCAACAGCTGCGCCGGAGCTGGAATCGTCTGTTTTGCCTCGAATCCGTCGCTTTCAAGGCTTTTCACGAATTTAAAGTCTTCCACAAACGGATGCGCCTTTGCGGAAATCTTTCCAGTGATAAAAGTGTCCTCAAGGTCTGCAATCTCGCCGTTAAAAGAAACTCCTCCGCCTTCTTTTTTATGCTCCACGCCGTTGAATCCCCAGAAAAAGTCAAGATGCCAGAACTTTCTGTTGTACTCGCCATCAGTGATGTACGGAAGCCCCTCTTCTTTCTGCTTTTCAACGAGCTTTTTAATCTCTTCCTTTTTGATTGCGTCAAAATCAGCAGCTGAAATCTCGCCATTCTCAAATGAAGCGCGCGCCTTTTTCAAATTTTCCGGGCGAAGAAAACTGCCCACAACATCAAATCTTTTTTCTGCCATAATTTCCTCCAGAATCTGTGTTTTTCTTTCCTGATGAGAACATATCCGATTAAAGAAATCGTGAAAAATACTAAATTTATGCAGTTTGATATAGATTTAAACTATAATGAAAGATTAGAATAAGGCGAAATGACACTACAGCAGCTAAAATACGCGGTTACAGTCGCCGAATGCAGGACAATCTCAAAGGCGGCGGAAAAAGTCTTTATCTCGCAGCCGAGCCTCACAGCCTCAATCAGGCAGCTTGAAGACGAAATGAACGTGAAAATCTTCTCGCGAACAAACAAGGGAATCGAAATCACAAAAGACGGCGAGATTTTTTTGTCCTACGCGCGGCAGGTTCTTGAACAGGCGGACTTGCTCGAGGAAAAATTCACAGGAAAGCGAAACTCAAATCCGTTTTTCAGCGTTTCTTGCCAGCATTACTCGTTCGCGGTGAATGCTTTTGTTGACGTAATCAAAGAATTCAAAGGAGAAAAATACAATTTCACGCTACGGGAAACCCAGACTTTTGAAATCATCGATGACGTTTCGCGCCTAAAAAGCGAAGTGGGAATTCTCTACACGGACTCAAAAAACGAGGAGATAATCGGAAAACTTCTAAAGAAAAATGAGCTTGAATTCTCCGAGCTTTTTACGGCAGAACCTCACGTTTTCATAAGCGATAAAAATCCGCTCTGCAAAAAAAGCCGAATCACCCTGAAAGACCTTGCGCCTTTTCCTTATCTCGTGTTTGAGCAGGGCGAGCACAGCTCCTTTTATTTTTCGGAAGAGCCTTACCCCGCGATTGACCACGAAAAAACAATCATGGTGCGGGACCGAGCGACTCTCTTTAATCTTCTGATTGGACTTGACGGATTTACAGTAAGCTCAGGCGTAATCGACGAGGAGCTGAACGGCGAGCATATAATATCGCGGCCGCTAGAACTGGACGAGAAAATGCGGATTGGAATAATCACAAAGAAAAACGTGATTCTTTCAAGATACGCGGCAAGGTATATCGAGGCGGTGAGGAAATATATTTGAGAGGGACAAGGGAAGTGGTGGAGCAATCGCAAAAGATAAGAGGATTGCGAAGTCTAATTTTAGACAAGGATGCCTGACAAGCATAAAAATCACCCATTGGTCGCTATTTTGGTACAAGAATCCAGATGTTCCCACTGATAAATTATTTGCGATGTTAATCAGCAGAGCCCGAACAATGAACTAAAAATGCAAGGAAAAGGGAATTTTTTATACAGCCCTACTCTTCCTCGCAGATTGCGTCAATCAGCGCGCCGACATTCTTTCTGTCGCGGGAAGACATGGACTCAAGCTTATCCGCCATTTTGCGGATTTCAGGGGAATATTTTTTTCCGCTTTCGGCATGGGATTTTCCGTTCACAAGATACTCAACGGAGACATTCAGGGCGGACGCAAGTTTTACGGCGACATCAGCGGAAGGAATCGAGCTGTTCTCCTTAAGATAATTGCTCACCGAACCGGCATTAAGCCCTGCGCGCGCGGCAAGCTCCTTTATCATCAGCCCCTGATAAGAAATCTCATCCCGCAAATTTTCCTTGAATCCCATATATAAAATTGTACGTTAATTTACTGACTTCACGTTGACTTGCAGTAAACTTACGCATATAATTCAAGTTAAGTAAATTTACGTACAAGCAAAAATCACGCGTAGAAATACGGAATGATACCAAGATATTAGAGGCGGAAAAATGAAGACTATAAAATCAGTTTGCCCTAGATGCAATGCCGAAAATAATTTTTATCTTTCAACGAATGCAGAATATCTAGAAGATTTTAAAAATGATTTGGAGAAAAATCCTAACGACTTGAATACAAAGAATGTTGTAAAGGATTTTGAATCTCGAACCAATCAAAATGAAATCTGTGCTGAATCTTTGGCAAATTGTATCGGATGTAAATGCGGATGTGATTACTACATTCAGGACAGTAAAAATTGGAATGAAATCGAAAAAATAATCAATAATTTTAAGGACTAAAATATGAAAACTCAATACGAAATAACTTATGAACAAAAATCGAAAATAAGCAATGGAATTTCAACATTAAAATGTCACTATATGGCAGAAAATGCAGAAGAAGCAAAAAATTTGTTCTTAACATATCACAGAGAAAATGTTAATCAGAAATTCAAGATTTTATCTTGTATAAAAAAATAATGAGACAAAATCAAAAATTTTGTATTTTTCTTCTATTATTTTTACTCGCTTCTGTCTCTTTTTTTTCAGAAGATTATCTCGTCAGTCCGGATTTTATAGCTCAGCGCGGATTCGGAAAATCGGAGGCGGAAGCGCAGCAGAACGCGCTCGCCTCTCTGTCAAGATTTTTCCAAATGAGCATTTCCGTAAATTCGGCTGAAAGGGCGACGGTTACAGACGCAGATTACCGCAGCATGATTTCAGAGGAAGTTTTTGTGAATTCCCAAACTGAACTTTTTGCGGTTCATTTTACAAAAGCCCGGTTTGACAGGAAGCAGAAAGTCTACGAGACAACGGCATTCATCGACCGCGAGGAAGCCTGGAAAATCTACCGGCCGAAAATTGAAAGCGACATAAAAACATTTGAAATTTTCTGGTCAAATGCGGAAAACCAGAAAGAATTGTTCCTGAAAATAACAGAATTTTCAAAAGCCGGAAAATTTGCGAAAAAAAACGAACTGGAGAACAAACTTGATTTTGCGCTGATTGTTTATCCTGAAAGCGAATCACTTTTCGGAAAGACACGGAATCATATTTCAGAACTGAAGCCTCTCATAAAACGGCTCTGCGGAACATTTTCCGTTCAGGTTGAATGTGAAGACGACCGTGAGAATTCTGTCGTTCAAGCTGCAAAATCATCATTCGCAAAAATCGGAATCGTCACGACGGAAAGCGCCGCAGAATATAGGTGCCGCATAAAAATCAGCCTTAACAGGAAAATTCTTCCGGCAGGATATTTCTACACTCCGTCCGTCACAATCGAAATTTCAAACGGAGACAGAATAATTTTATCACGGTCAGAACAGCTGGCAAAAACCGGTGCAAAAAACAGACAGGTTGCAGAACGGCGCGCGTATTCCGCAATAGCAGAATGTGTCTCGGATCTGTTGAGCAGGGAATTCATGTCTTTTTAGACATTACAGATAGACAGGAGAACTTATGAAAAAAATCATTTTTGGAACGGTCATTGCGGTGGCTCTTTTTGCGACAGGCTGCGCAACCACAGGAAATTCGGCAACAATCCTGGCGACAGAAAGGAAATCAGCTTCGGGGGTGAAAATCGCCGGAATCGAGACAACCGTAGTTGACTGGGACGGAAGAACGTTCGGAACTGAAGCTGTTCCGTCATGGCTTTCCGCAGCGGCGCGCGGAGACTATTCTGCATACATAAGCACATTCAAAAAGAATGACAACGACATCTTCAGAAATTCCACGGGATATGGAGCTGACGTCCGCTCGGCGACAATGCGTGCGGACATGGCTTACTCTCGGAAAATCGCACGTGAACTTCAGCAGAGCATAAATGTCTATGCGGCGGAACAGGCAAGAAGCGGAAATCTCGGCGATGAGACGCGGCAGGCGATTGAGGAGGTCACAAAGACACAGAGCGACGCTCAAATCACCGGACATCAGAAGACGACCGAATTCTGGCAGCGCATAATCACGGAAGATCCGATAAGCGGCGAAAAGACAAGCCAGTACATCGTCTACCAGGTTTATCAGATTCCAGCGGCAACATGGACGCAGACAACCGCAAAATATGTGAAAAATGTCTTAGGCGAACTTCCTGAAAATTTGACACCAGAGCAGGATTTTGTGAAGAACATGGTGGGCGAAATGATTCACGACGCACGTT
>CAKUTI010000057.1 GCA_934691925.1 uncultured Treponema sp.
TTGCTCCGGGAACTTCTGCTCAGTCTAACAAAAACGCTCTTGAAGCTGCTTCAAAGAACACAATCTTCACAAACTGTGCGCTCACAGAAGACGGAGATGTCTGGTGGGAAGGAATCGGCTATCCTGCAAAGGGCAAACTTGTTGACTGGAAAGGCAACACACGCGACGCTCTTCCAAAAGACAAGTCTCCAAAGGGCGAGGAATTTGCTCACCCGAACGCACGCTTTACAGCACCTGCAAAACAGTGTCCATGTATCGCTTCTGACTGGGAATCACCAGAGGGCGTTCCGATTTCTGCAATCTTGTTCGGCGGCCGCCGTCCATCAACAATTCCTCTTGTTCACCAGTCACGCTCTTGGGAGCACGGTGTATTCCTCGGATCTATCGTAGGTTCAGAAATCACAGCTGCTTCTACAATCAACGCTGACGAAGTTGGAAAAATCCGCCGTGACCCATTCGCAATCATTCCATTCTGCGGATACAACATGGGCGACTACTTCCAGCACTGGATTGACGTTGGAAACGCTGCAAAAGACAAGAATCTCTTGCCAAAAATCTTCTATGTAAACTGGTTCCGCAAGGACGACAACAACAAAGACCTTCCTGGCGGATTCATGTGGCCAGGATACGGCGACAACAGCCGTGTTCTCGAGTGGATTTTTGACCGCTGCGACGGAAAAGACAACTTTGTTGACACTCCAATCGGATATATGCCAAAAGAGGGTGCAATCAACACTGAAGGTCTCGCTGACTACTACAAGAAGACTTTGCCAGAGATTACAAAAGTTGACATCGAAGGCTGGAAGAAAGAAGTTAAGGATATTCGTGAGAACCACTATCCAAAATTCGGAAAACACCTTCCAAAAGAGCTTATGTCTATTCTTGACGACCTCGAGAAGAGACTTAACGCGGCAAACTAGTTCACAAAGCTGGTTTTTAGCTAGCTGAAAAGCGATTGCCGCTTTAAAGTTAGTTTAATCGCGTAAGCTTGAAGCCCGCTGCAAAAAATGCAGCGGGCTTTTTTTTTGTTTGGAAAATTCTTATAAAAATAATATAATAAAAGTGGCAGTTTTTAACTTTTCTTTGTAAAAAATAAAAAAATCATCTTTGGGGCTGTTTTTAATGAAGAATCCGTTGAGATTTATTTCATATCTTCTTATTGCTGTTGCTTCGGTTGGAATTTCTCACGGACTTTTTCGCATTAGCGCGAATTATTTTGATTCTGTCGGAAAAAATGACGATTCTTCTGATTTTCAGTCTTTAAGCGACAAAAAAGTTCTTTACATCAGCTCTTACAACAACACTTTCGACAATGTTTGCCAGCAAGTCTGCGGTCTGAAATCAGTTTTTGACCCGGAGAATATCGCGCTTGATGTTCAGTTTATGGATATGCTGAATTTCAACTCTAAATCGAATCTCGATATTTTTTACAAGACGCTTCAAATCAAATTTTCAAGAAAAGATTCCTACGATGCGGTTGTTCTTGGCGATGACTTTGCTCTTTCTTTTGCTTTTGACCACGAAAAAGAATTTTTCAATGACATTCCGCTTGTTTTTACCGGCGTGAATGATGGCCGTCTTGCGGCTCTTGCTGAGCAAAATAAAAATGTGACAGGCTTTTTTTCAGACAAAAGCATCCGTGGCACACTTGAAATTGCGATGAAGCTTTATCCGAAAGCGAAAGTGATTTATGCGGTTTACGATGACTCGACGATGGGGATTGAGAAGCAGTCGGAATTTTTCTCGCTTAAACAAAATTATTCTGGCTATCTTTTTCGCGGAGTTGATGCTTCTGAATATTCTCGAGAGTCGCTTGGAAAAATTCTGGACGTTATTGATGAGGACAATCTTGTGATTTGTCTTGGCGTGGGCGAGGACAACGGCGGAAACTGGTATTCTTCGACCGAAACCACGGAATTTGTTGCGGCGCACACGAAAGCTCCTGTTTTTTCTGACAATTTTGCTTCTGTTGGAAAAGGATTTGTCGGCGGAAAAATCATCAATGAGGAAAAAATGGCGAAATCTGCGGCCGAAGTTGTAAAAGACATTATTGAAGGCGATGTCGATATAAAAAATCTTCATGTTTCGCGTTTTGAGCCTGAATATTATTTTGACAGCCAGCTTTTGAAAAAGTTCAATATGAAGAAAAAAGTGCTGTCCGGTGCGATTCTTCTGAACAAAAAATACGACTATTGGAAAAAATATTTTCCGATTTTAAGCCCGGTTATCGAAATTTTCTTTTCGCTGCTTGTTTTTTTCGTTGTTTTGTTTACTTGCATCGTTGAAATTTACAAGTCGCATCGGGAAAATGCGTTTTCGACAAAACACGATTTGCTCACAGGGCTTTACAACCGCTATGCGATTTTGGGTAGAATTTGGCTTTCGATAAAAAGCGGCAAGAAATTTTCTGTGATTCAGATTGATGTCGATGATTTTCGCTCGATAAACGACTTTAATTCCTACAAATGCGGCGACACGATTTTGAAGGAGCTTGCGCTTAGAATAAAATCTCTTTGCAAGGAAGGAAAATATGAAGCCGCGCGTTTTGACGGCGACAGTTTCCTTCTGATTTACAAAGGCGAGAATCTTTCTCAGAACGACCCGGAAATTTATTTTTTGAAGCAGTTCCTTGAAAACGCGATTGTCTTTGAAGAAAAGACTTTTTTGATACGGACGACCGGCGGAATTGTGAATTCGCGTCCAGAATTTGATGTTGACGATTATCTTTCGAATGTTGACATCGCGATTCATTTTGCAAAGCGGCAGGGAAAAAGCAGGTTTTTGATTTTTGATGACGAGATGAAAAATGAAGTTCTTCAAAATTCAAAAATCGGAAATTTTCTTGAAAATGCCTGCAAAAATGAAGATTTCAACGTGCTTTACCAGCCGCAGATTGACGCGAAAACTGGAAAAGTCTGCGGATACGAGGCTTTGGCAAGGCTTCCTGACAGCGATATTTCGCCGAGCGTTTTTATTCCGATTGCGGAGCGCGACGGTCATATCGCGAAAATCGGCAGAATCGTAACGGAAAAAGTTGTGAGGCAGATTGCCGAATGGCGGAAAAACGGGCTGGAGCTTCTTCGCGTTTCAATCAATTTTTCGGTTGCTCAGCTTGAAGACAAAAATTATATTCCTTTTTTGTCGAAACTTATGCGGACTTATGAAATTCCGCCGGAGCTTATTGTGATTGAAATCACTGAAAGTCTCCTTTTGAAAGACAGAATTCGTGCGCTTGAGCTTTTCGGGCAGTTTTCGTCGCTTGGAATAAAAATCGCCCTTGATGATTTTGGAACTGGATATTCGTCTTTGAATTATCTTGGCTATCTTCCGGTTTGCGCGGTAAAGCTCGATAAAAGCACGATTGACGCTTATCTTGACGGCAAGCCTGAGTTTATCGAAAATATCGTAAGGCTTGTTCATTCTCTCGGGATGAAGCTGACTGTTGAGGGAGTTGAGGAAAAGTGGCAGTATGACAAGCTAAAATCGTTCGGCTGCGATTTTATTCAGGGCTACTTTTTCTCGAAGCCGCTTTCTTATGAAGACTTGAAAACTTTTGTTCTAAAAACGGAGTAGAAAATGGTTAGAACTTATGAAATTGACCTTGACGACAAACTTGTGAACGACGCGAGCAAGATTTTTGAGACGCTCGGCTCTGATATAGATTCTGCAATCAAAATTTTTTTGACACAGGCGATTTTGAGAAATGGCTTTCCTTTTGAAGTTGCCGTTCCGCAAAGCGAAAAAGCAGAAATTGAAAAAGAAAATTTGCTTGAAGAAAATTCGATTGCTTTTGAAAAAACTGTTGCTGGAAATTCGGAAAATTTTGCTTCTGAAAATGATGTCTCAAAAAATTCATTTGTTGCTCCTGAAAATGAAAATCTTGCCAGTGCTTCTGAACCAATAGTTTCTGAAAATAAAATCTCCGCAGAGCCAGATTCATATAAAATCGAAACTCTGAAAAAAGACATCGAAGAGATGAAATCTGAAACATCTGTTTCTAAAACTGACGTTTCGGAATCGAAAGAAACGAAATCGCAAGACTCCGAAACAGACGAAACTGAAAAAAATATTTTTGGAACAGCCGTTTCCGAAAATCCTGAAAATCAGCTGCCTGAATCTAAAGAAGAAAATTCTGATTCTGAAGACGAAGATGAAACCGCTCCTGAAAATCTTTTTAGCCAGTGGGATAAAAAATAGGCTAAAATTGGACTTTAGATTTTGCGCCATTTTGAACTTTAGAGGCTTCTGCTTGTTTCGTTTTGAAATCGAAGAAAACAACCGCTGAAGCGAAATGCAAAAAATGCAAAGCACTGTTCAAAATAGCCCGTTAAAATATTCCAAGAAAATCGTTGGAAAATATCGTCTTAATACGAGTCAATCGTTTTTGCCCCAGTCAAAAATCCAAAAACTTCTTTGGAAAATATTTCATCTAAAAGCTCACCGTGCATGAAATCGGGAGATGGTCGGAATATCCTTGCCCTGTCCAAATCTTGTATCGATTTGGTTTATTTTCCTCGTCCGCCCATTCTCCGTTTGTTTCTGCTGAAAAATCTTGAATTTCCGCATTTCCTGCCGCAAAAAAATGGTCGATTCGCTCCCATTTTTCCTTATAAAAATAGCTTCCGGGCGTTTTTAGTTCTCCGTTTTCCAAAATCCACGGCGAATAAACTGCGGCATTGTTTTTTCCGTTCAGAACGAGATTATTTTTGCCGTCCTTATGGAAAGAAAATTCTGAAATATCCATATTGAAATCGCCGCACGCAATTTTCGCTTTTGTCTTGCAGTCTGAAATAAGGCGCGCTAAAAGTCTTTCCTGCTTTTTTCGCCAAATTTTGCTTTCGTCCTCTCCGCCGCTTTTGCTTTTCCAGTGATTCACAAAAAGCGCGAGCGGCTTTTCGTTTACGAGAATTTCAGTTTTTATAATCGGGCGCATTGACGGCTGGGCCAAAGTTTTCGAGCGGCTTTCCAGATTGTGAACCGTGGTTTCGCCGAGCGGAAATCGCGACAGAATTCCGCAGCCGATTGAAGACTCTGGCGATGACGCGAAAACTCCGTAGCTGTAGAGCTTTGCAAAATTGAAAGTTCCTGAAAGCCGGTTTGAGATGTCATAAAGCTGCGCTTCCTTTTCAAGTTCCTCAAAAACAAGAATGTCCGCGTCGAATTTCTTGATTGCTTCTTCAAGGCGCGAAAGCCGCTGGATATATTTTTGCTCGTTCCAGCCGGATTTTTTATTTTTGAATTCTGAATATTCGTTTCTGCCGAAATTCGCGTCAAAAAATGTCTGGAGATTCCAGTTTAGAATCTTCACGCTTGTCTTTTTGTCGGAACTTTCCGCTTTGCACGAAATCATCTGTCCGCAGGAGCAAAAAATCAGGCTTGTCAAAACAATTTGCATAAAAACTGCTTTCATAAAATCAAAATCCTTTTTCAAATTTTTTTTGAATCACTTTTAAGTTTTTCAATTTTATATTTCAAAAAAAAGTTCAAAATCGGCAAGAAATTCTAATAAACTCTAATAAATTCTAATAAATTCGCGATAAACACAAAATAAATTCGTGATTTTTCTCAAAAAACTTTCAAAATTTCACGAAAATAAGAAAAATATTAGTCTTTGACAAGTGAATCTCTTGAAATCAATTTATATTTTCTGCGGTTTTGTGCTAATCTATCTTGCGTCTGCGTTTTTAAACAACGTTTCGGATAAAAAATGAAAAAAATTCCTTTGCCATCAAAAAAACGTCTCGTTTTGCTTTCAAGATTTTTGGAGCAAGTTGACGAAAAAAAAATCACTTCGGTTCAAATTTCTGAGAAAACTCTTTGGAGTGAGGCGACAATCCGGCGCGATATTTCGCTTTTGGAGCTTCACAACGGCGTTTCAAACGGCTACGACGTGAAAATCTTAAAAAAAGCGATTGACGAGGCGTTCGGGCTTTGCGGAAACGGTGAAAATTCGCAGAAGCACAAC
Organism: uncultured Treponema sp.; assembly: GCA_934691925.1. Lineage (GTDB taxonomy): Bacteria > Spirochaetota > Spirochaetia > Treponematales > Treponemataceae > Treponema_D. Next base: position 5,966 of record CAKUTI010000057.1, read on the forward strand.
TGCGCGATTGTCGGGCTGGGAAATCTTGGCCAGGCTTTTTTGGAAAATTCTGTTTTCGAGAGCGGAATTTTCGCGCTTGTGGCGGCGTTTGACTCAAATCAAAACCGCGTTGAAATCCTAAAATCGAAAATTCCGCTTTATCAGACCCTAGATTTGGAAAAAATCATCAGACAGAAAAAAATCGAATTCGTGATTTTGACAGTTGAGGACGAAAAAGCCCAGAAAATGACCGACCGTCTCGTAAAATACGGCGTAAAAGGAATTGTGAATTATACAAACGTGATTTTGACCGTGCCGGAAGGCTTTAAGCTTGAAAACGCATCGCCTGAAAAATCGCTTGCCGGGCTTGTGTAAATTTCATATTTTAATCGCTTATTCCACAAAGCGGCGTTTTTTTGTAAAATGCTTTCTATGAAAACTGTAGACGAGACAACTCTTTCAAATTTGCTGCAGCTCAGCCGGCT
>CAKUTI010000058.1 GCA_934691925.1 uncultured Treponema sp.
TGCCAAATCCGAGCCGCTTCGTCCAAGTCCGCTTCCGCCGCTTGTGCATAGCGTCACAAGATTCTTGCCGCTCAAGTCGTTCTGTTCAACAAATGTGTAGACGATTTTCGGCGCGAGTCCCCACCAGATTGGATACGCAATAATCACATTGTCATAGCCACTCAAGTCGATTGAATTTGCGATTGTCGGCCGGCTTTTTTCGTCGTTGCACTCAACAGAAGAAAGAGAGTTGCGGTCGTGCCAGTTCAAGTCCGCGCTCGTGTATTTGTGAACCGGAACAATTTCGTGCAAGTCCGCGTCCAAAGCTGAAGCCGCCGTTTTTGCAAGCCGCTGTGTTGTTCCTGTCGCGCTGAAATAGCAGACAACTGTCTTTTTTGCGTTTTGTGTTCCCTGTGACCCCTGCGCATTTGCTCCAAACATAAGAATTCCTCCTGCCAAAAGTGAAATTAAAAGTTTTTTCATATCAAATTGCCTCATCAAGATTAAATTAGATACATAATGTAACTAATAAAAAATATAATAAACTAAATATCGGCTGTCAAGAATTTTTAACAAAACAACTGAATCGTTTTAGCTTTTCGGCTTATGGCTTTTGTCCGCCTAAAGGCACACTGCGCAATTTTGCTTACTCGGAGCAAAGGAAAGCTCAAAACTAATTTTTTTGAGCAAACAGCAAAATTCTAAGAAAATTTTCTAATGATTTTTCCTTTTGTTTTTATTATCTTTATGAAAATTGAATTTTTGGAGGAAATCATGGTCAAGCTTTACGGCTCGTCGCTTTGCCCGGACTGCATTGCGTGCAAGAAATCTTTTGACGCGGAAAAAGTCGCCTACGAGTTTCACGATATTACTTCTGATTTGCGGGAACTCAAAAATTTTCTTGCTATTCGCGACTCGAATCCGAAATTTGACAAGGCGAAGCAGAAAGGTCTGATTGGAATTCCGATTTTGATGACGGAAGACGGCTCGCTCACTTTTAAGTGGCAGGAATTTGTGAGGAATCCGCTTTCGGCGGAAAATTGCGGCGACAACGCTTGCGGAGTTAATTTTTAAATGACTAAGGATTTGACAGTCGGGCATCCACTAAAGATTATTTTTTCGTTTGCCATGCCCGTTTTTCTGGGCTATCTTTTTCAGCAGTTTTATAATCTCGTTGACACGATTATCGTCGGTCAGTTTTTGGGCGTGAAGGCGCTTGCGGCGGTCGGATCGACTGGCAGCCTGAATTTTCTGATTATCGGATTTTGCATGGGGCTTTGCTCGGGATTCGCGATTCCAGTCGCGCAGAAATTCGGCGGCGGAGACTACACTTCAATGCGTCAGCTGATTTTCAATTCGTGGATTCTGATTTTTATCTCGTGCTTTGTTCTTACGATTCCGTCGGTCGTGTTTTGCAGGCGGCTTCTTGTTTTGCTGAAAACTCCAGACGATGTTCTCGACATGGCTTTTTCTTATTTTGTGATTATTCTGGCAGGAATTCCAGTCACGCTTTTCTACAATATTCTTGCCGGCGTAATCCGCTCGGTTGGCGACTCGAAAACCCCGCTTTATTTTCTGATTATCTCCGCGCTTTTGAATATCGCGCTCGACCTTGTTTTTATCGCTCTTTTTAAGTGGGGAATCCCGGGCGCGGCTTATGCGACTGTGATTTCTCAGGGCGTTTCGGGCGTTCTTTGCTTTTTCTATATGAAAGCGAAATTTGAGATTTTGAGATTCAGAAGTGAGGACAAAGTTTTAAGCTCCAAAAAGATTTTGAATTTGCTTGGAATCGGGCTTCCGATGGGCTTGCAGTATTCAATCACTGCGATTGGAAGCGTGATTTTGCAGTCGGCGGTGAATATTCTCGGCTCTATGTACGTGGCTTCGGTTGCGGCTGCGCAGAAAATCACGGTTTTCTTTTCAACGCCTTTTGACGCGCTCGGCACAACGATGGCGACTTACGGCGGACAGAACGTTGGCGCAAAGAAATTTGACCGGCTGAACTCGGGGCTTTTCTGGGGCTGTCTTGTCGGCTTCATTTATTCCGCGCTCGGATTTTTGTTTATGTTCATTTTCAGCAAGAATCTCGCGCTGCTTTTCATCAGCAAGAACGAGACGGTAGCAGTAATCGAGCAGATTGCGGAAAACGTGAGGATGTTTTTGCTTGCGAACAGCGGATTTTACTTTTTGCTCACGCTTGTAAACGCTGTGCGGTTTATGATTCAGGGAATGGGATTTTCAAGAACGGCGATTTTTGCAGGCGTTTTTGAGCTTGTCGGCCGCGCCGCGATTGGAATCGTTTTCGTTCCTCTTTTCGGATTTTCTGCAGCGTGTTTTGCAAGTCCTCTCGCCTGGATTCTCGCGGACTCATTCCTTATTCCAGCGTATTTTGCGTGCAGAAGCCGTCTGATTAAAAAGCTTGGGTAATGCAAAAGAAATTTTTTATGCGGCTGCGGTAATATTTTATAAAGTTGCGGTCATTTAGGTGAATTGAAATGACCGCAATTTGAAACACGGGTGCGCACGAATTTTTCGGATTTTAATTAAAAAAAGAGAAAAGATTACAGTCTACTGATTCAAACTGTTATCATTTTGTCATTTATTTTTCTTTAGTATTTTTAGGAAAAAATCCATTATCGATTTTTCACCACCCCAAGCGCGTCTTATATTATTATTGTCAAGAATCCTGCAATGACCTGTAATGTTATTTATTTTTTTGAACTCTCCAGCCATTTTCTTCTGCCAAATCATTCCAAAAAACTTTTCCTCCCATTGTCGGGAAATTAATGTTTGGCAAAGCCGGGAAGTCGTCTATAAGTTTTGGTATTTTTGTCAAAAATAAAAGCTCTTTTTCTAAAATTTCAATTTCATTCATAACATACCTATGTTTAATCTATCAGCTTTCCAAAATCAAAATTCACGTTTTTACTTTTACAATACGGACATTTTACATTCAATTTCTGACCTTCAACACTATGCTTCAATATTTTTAACTTTTTAGAACAGATTATTTTTTGCGGACTTTTTTCCGAAAGAAAACATTTTCCACAGTCTCTGCAAACATACAAATAGCCACTTGAAGAAATAGTTTTTATTCTTAGATTGTTCATAAAGGCGCTGATTTTAAAATAATTTCTCAAAAACCTTTATTTCTTAAAGGCTTTCGAGAAACAGACAATTTATTTCAAAGCTTACTTATTCTATTTGCTTTCATGTTCTTTTTTCAGATTCCCGATTTTTTTGTCGCTTCTAGTGTTGCTTCCGTCTGAATTTCTAATAGAAATGCTTCCAGCCGGCAATCCGTAATCATCTTCAATTCGTTTTTCTAAATTTCCAACGAGGGCATCTTCCCTTGCATTTCTAAATCTTCTTGGTTTGTCTTCTCTTTCTGCCATTTTTATCTCCTTTTTATTGTTCAATTCTTTCTTCAAGCTGATGTGCCATAGCCCACCCGGCAGATTCCAACATAGCAACGCTTACTGACGGTGCTACAATTTGGCCAAGTCCAGGAATCAATTTTGAAAGTTCCTTTGCAACCATCTTAATTGGTTGCTTTAGGACTGTTCTTTTTAGAGTTGCAACCGCAATATTTTTTGCAACCTCTTTTGAAATATCGCCGCCAAAAACACTGGAAATAGCCATCGCCATTGTTGTCATGGTTCCTAAGTCCGCAGCAACGCCCAATCCCGGAACAGGAACGACATTTCCTGCACCGGCTGCAACAGCATGCGAATGAATAATCGCATGGCATTTTTTCTTTTGAGTCTCAGTCATAAAAAACTCCTTATTGTTTACTCATTTACAGTTGGAGTTTACTCCCATTTTATAATTATTTCAAGATAAAAAACTTCATTTTATACTGATAAAAATGAACAAATATCAGCAAGAATTTATTTCAAACATAAAAAGATTTAGAAATGAAAGGAAAATGTCGCAAGCCGAATTTGCCGAGCTTTGCAATGTCTCAACTGGTACAATCGGAAATATTGAGTGCGGACTTTCAAAACCATCGTTTGATTTGCTCTTAAAAATGGCGGATGTCTTTGGAGTGCATCCGTCAACGCTTTTGTCAGAAAAAGAAAAACCGAATCTAAATTTTAATGTTTCTGAAGAACATTCAACGCTGATTAAAATTTATAAAATGCTGTATAAACTTTTTTCATCCTGATTTTTCGAATTGAAAAACATACAGACTTTTCAGATTACAAACCACGAGCATAGATTCTAAAACAGCGCAGTTTTTTCTTGCATTGAATTCAGGATTACGGCCGCATTTTTGGCAGTTTCGCGTCCAGCCAATTCTAAAATTGCTTTAATTCTCCGCTGACTCCAAGATTTCTGTTATCATCGGAATAAGCTGTTTTTTGCGGCTTACAACGTCTTTCAGGAAGTAAACATTTTCTTCTTGGCTCGGAAACGAGAGGACTGACAAGAAAGTTTTTTCGCCTGAAACAAGGAAAAGAGAGCTTAAAGTTGTTATGTCCGTAACCAAAAGCGCGCTGAAAACTGCTGAACGGCTTTTTCTCGCGTTTTCAAGGCCTGCTAGAATCTCATTTTTGCGGCGCATTATCTCTTCCGTGCCGTCAACTTCAATCTGACTTACTGTAAAGCTGATTTTTCCTTCCTTGTATTCTTTCATATCCTGATTCAAGATTTCTTCGGTTATCCGCCCGGAGATTCGGCTTCCAGCTTTTATGATTTCCTCGCCAAGAGATTTCACGTTCATGCCTGCGATTCCGGCAAGTTCGGCGGCGGTTTCAATATCAACGATTGTTGTCGTCGCGGATTTTAGAACCAAAGTGTCGCTTAAGATTCCACTAAGGAGAAGCCCTGCGATTTTCGGCGGAATTTCAATTTTATTGTCGTGAAAAAGTTTTGCCAAAATCGTTGAAGTCGAGCCAAGCGGCAAATTTATAAATGTAATCGGGAGCTTTGTTGAAGCCGGTCCGATTCTGTGATGGTCAACAATTTCTGTAATCTCATAGTTCTCGATTCCGTCAACAGCCTGCGTAAGCTCGTTGTGGTCAACAAGCGCGACTGCGATGTTCGGCTCCTTGTGAATGTCAAGCTCGCTCATCATTCCAATCACACGGTTTTCATCGTCAACAACCGGAAGAATCCTGCCCTGGCTTGAAACAATGTCTTTTTTGACCGCCGCAATCAAATCGTTTGAATGAATCGGCTTTACAGAATGGTCGCCTGCCGCCGATGACGGAACAGAATAAGTCAAAAGCATTGTTGTTGAGGCTGTGTCAAAAGGACTCACGATAATTGTCGTTCCGTGTTTTTTCGCGATTTCAATCACTTTTTCAGATGGAACGCGCCCGCCGGAAATAACAAGCACACAAATTGAATTTTCAACGCACAAAAGCTGAACGTCCTCGCGGTCGCCTGTAACAACAACGAGTTTTTCCGAAATATGCGACTTCAAAGTTTCAGAAAATGAATCAAAACCTGTCGCGCCTGAAATTATCTTGAAGCGGTGAATCTCTGAAATCTGATTTTCAACATAAAATTTTCCGTTCAAAGTCTGGCACAAAAGCTTTGCGGTCGTAAAGAGCGAGATATGATGGTTCGGATTTAGATTTTCAAGCAGATTTTTTGAAAACGAAGTGTAGCTTAAAAGAGCCTTGTAATGATTTTCAGAATCCACGACCGGAAGAGCGTAAAAATTGGACTCGCGCATAACCGAAACAGCTTTCCAAAGCGAATCGCTCTCATTTACAGTAACCGCGCCCTCGTGCATATAATAAGCGACTTTCGGCTCCAAGTCGGGAATAAGAACTGGTGGCACAACGCCGAATTTTTTGAAAATGTAGTCCGACTGCGGATTGAGCTGGCCGGAACGCGCGGCAACGTATTCATTTTGACCAAGCGCGTTTTTAAGATAAGCGAAAGCCGTCGCGCTAACGCTTGCGTCTGTATCAGGATTTTTGTGACCAAAAACGTAAATTTTTCTTTTCATAAAACTGAAAATATTTTAACACGCTTTTTCGTTTTTTGCTAAAAATGACATCCAACTTTCTGTGTGACGGCTGACTTTTTAATGCCAACTTTCAATCCGCCGGCAATTTTTAGCCAGCCGCCATTTTCGGACTAAAAATTCTCGAGCGTTTTTTTCAGGATTTCAAGTCCTTCATCAATTTCGGAATCTGAAATATTCAGCGGCGGAACAAGCCTGAGCGTGTTTTTTCCTGCTGTGGAAGTCAA
>CAKUTI010000059.1 GCA_934691925.1 uncultured Treponema sp.
ATACCAGAATGCGTTTTTTTTCTTTTTTTTCCAATTTTTTTCAGAAATTCCCGCTTTCTATCAAAACTTTTTGTCTTTTCGAGGAGACTCCTGGCTCTCAGGCTTTTTAATAAGCAGCCTGCTTTTTATCAGAAGCTTTCGATTTTTTCTGAGGAAAAATCAGCTTTCCTTTATCTCCTATTTTTTCACAAACAAAATTTTCTTTTTAACTAAATTCTGCACCAACACTAAAGCAACAATTCTCTCACCCAAGCACAACGTCGAGCGTCATCATCAGTGTGAAGCCGAACGCGAAGGACACCGCCCCGACATCGCTGTGGCTGCCTGACGACATTTCCGGGATAAGCTCCTCAACGACGACGTACAGCATCGCGCCTGCAGCAAAAGAAAGCAGATATGGGAGCGCGCCCAAAACAACGCTGGAAGCAATAATCGTGAGAAACGCGCCGACTGGCTCTACCGCGCCTGAAAGAACTCCGGCGGCAAACGCTTTTCCACGAGACTCGCCCTCTGACGAGAGCGGAAGAGAAATCACCGCGCCCTCAGGAAAATTCTGGATTGCGATTCCAAGCGCAAGGCTAAGCGCGCCTGCGGCTGTGATTCCCCCGTTTCCAGACAGAAAGCCCGCATAGACAACGCCGACAGCCATTCCCTCAGGAATATTGTGAATTGTGACAGCGAGAACCATCATCGTTGTTTTTTTCAGGCGGCTTTTATGCCCCTCTGGAGACGAAGAGCCCAAATGCAAATGCGGAACAAGATGGTCGATTCCAAGAAGAAAGAAAATTCCAAGCCAAAAACCGGCGACCGGCGGAATAAAGCTCAGTTTTCCAAAACTTGACGACATCTCAAATGCAGGCAGAATAAGCGACCAGATTGACGCTGCTACCATAACTCCGGACGCGAATCCTTGAAGCGACTTTTGGATTTTCGGATTCATTTTTCCGCGCATAAGAAAAACGCAGGCAGAGCCGAGCGAGGTTCCGAGAAAAGGAACAATAAGAGCCGGAAGTATTGAGTTTGAAAGATTTGTTAGCATACACTAATTATTTTAACAGCGGCGAGATTTTTGTAAAGACATTTTGCCTTTTTGAAAGCAATTTTGAAATTGTTTATAGAAAAAAACGCGATTTTAACAAAAAGATTTTCAAGATGACAATGAAAAATGAAAGAAATTTAAAATCGCTGGGAGAAGAGCCTAGCCCTGACAGCAGCGGCGCGGAGCGTTCCTGACGCGCGATTTTAAGGGAAAAGATTTTTCCGTTTTTTGCTGCGCGGCGAAAAAGGAAATCCGAATAAAAAAAAGTTTTTGCGGCAGGAATAGAGCGGAAAGCGGAACCGCGAATGGCAGGGGAAACAATCACAGCATTAGGCGATTTCAAGAAAATATTTGCTCTTTAAAAGAGGCTGCTCCAAAATCAAAATTCTAAAAATTGATTTCAAAATAAGAAATTTTTACGCAATTTTTTCGATTTTGCATCCGCGATTTTTTTTTATTTTCAGATGATTTTTCTTGATTTTGACTCCGCTTTATTTTCAAGAATCGGTTTTATTTCATAAACCGGATTTCAATTTCGTTTTCACGGTTTTTATTTTCGTTTTATTTCATCTAAAAAATAGACTATTTGGATTTTATGAATTAAAATTGGAAAGTGAATTTTAACGTTGGACAGACAGATGGACGAAGTAGAACGTTTTAAGAAATTGCAGAAAGTTTTTGAGACTGAAAAGTACTTGAATGAGATTCGCGACACGGATGTTCTTTTGGAAAAAATCCTGACGGAGGCGCGCGCGATTGCAAATGCCGACGCAGGCTCAATTTATGTGATAGAAGAAAAGCAGTCAACTTCAAAAGAGGCGAATCTTTCGATTTATTCAGGCGAGGACAGCCTTTTTCGAAACAAGCTTCTTAGAATAAAATACGCGCAGAATGACACGCAGGCGAGAAAAAATCCAGGAGAATCGAAAACTCCTTACGTTTATTTTACAGTTCCAATCACAAAACGCTCGATTGCGGGCTACTGCGCCTACACCGGCGAGCTTTTGAACATTGCAGACGCTTACAATATCCCGGATTCCGCGCCTTACAAATTCAACAGCAGCACGGACATTTCAACAGGGTACAAGACTGTCTCTACGCTGACTCTTCCGCTAACGACAACGAACAACCAGCGGCTCGGAGTTCTCCAGATTATCAACGCGAAAGACAACGAAGGAAATGTGGTCGCTTTTTCGGAGGAATCAGTCGATTTTATAAAGCAGTTCGCATCAAGCGCGACGCAGACTCTCGAGCACACTTATCTTACAAGCAATATGATTAAGCGGATGCAGCGCATGGCAGAGTTCAGAGACCCAAAGGAGACTGGAACTCACGTCCAGCGCGTTTCAGATTTTTCACTCGAAATTTATGACCAGTGGGCTGAAAACCACAATATCTGCAAGGCAGAAAGAATGAAATTCCGCGACACGCTTAAAATCGCCGCAAAATGCCACGATTTGGGAAAGGTCGGAGTTTCAGACATAATTTTGAAGAAGCCCGGCCCTGGCAGATTCGACGACAACGAGCGTGCGGTTATGATGGGCCACACTTGCGTTGGAGCGCAGCTTTTCACAGAGCCGGAATCCGAAATCGATATTATGTCGCGCGATGTCTGCCTTCATCATCACGAATGGTGGGATGGAAGCGAGAAAGGATATCCCGGCGACATCGACTATATGAACTACGAGATTGGCGCGCCGGTCGGAAAATACACGCCGTTAAAAGGCGAGCAGATTCCGCTTTCCGCAAGAATTGTCGCAATCGCCGATGTTTTTGACGCTTTAAGCCACAAGCGAGTCTACAAGGAAGCGTGGTCGGTTGATGACGCGTTTATGGAAATTCAGAATCTTTCAGGAAAGCAGTTTGACCCGGAGCTTGTGATGGCATTTTTGCAGGTTCGCGAGCGGATTATTTCAATCAATGCCGCCTACGAGCGAATGGAAAAGGACAGCTGAAATCGTTTCTAAAGTTGCTTGCGATTTATATAAGTCAGTTTCGATTTTTACGTTGACTCAGTGTTTTTATTTGCGTCGATTTCCAATTTTTTAAATCGCCTGAATAAAAACACTTTTTGATTAAGACTAGATGAAATATCTTTTGATGTTGTAAGTTTCGGCCATTTTATGCGCCAGCGCTTCCCTTTCAAATTCAGACGAGAATTTTCTGAATTCTTTTTCGCCGTAATAGTTTCCCTTGTTGCCGCCAAGCCCGATTTCTGAAAGATTCAAGCTGAATTCACGTTCGGCGAGCCGCTCTTTTATGTTGCTTTCCGTAAATTTCACGCCGCGGTCGTTCATAACGGAGACTTTTTTCTCGACAAGCCGGGCTGCAAAAGGCAAGTCGCGCGTCAAGACGATGTCATTTTCGCCCGCATTTTCAACGATAAAGTCGTCTGCCGCGCCTGAAACTCTCTCGACAATTTTCATTTCAAAGCCGCTGTGCTCGATTTTGCTTTTTATCTCGTGGTTCGCCACAAAAACGACAGGAATTTCGTGCGATTTTGCAAGCGAGACAGAAAAATCGCGCGCCTTAGCCGGAAAAGAATCCGCGTCAACCCAAATCTTAAATTTAAACATCAGCTTAATGCCCTATTTATTTTTTCTATCATCTCTTTTGTGAGTTTTTCGACCCTTTTCTCCTGAATTTCAGACTCAGAATTTTCCGAATTTTGAGAAATCATCTGGAGCTTTGACTTTTCCTTGTAAAGCTCGTCGCAAAGCATGATTCCAGCCAGCGCAGATATTTGAACAGGATTTGAAAGAGAACCGCTTTTTTGAATTTGAGAAATGATTTTTTTGTAATATCCTAAAAGTTTTTGGAGATATGCGTCATCTTCCGTCGCGTTTATCGTAAAGGAAGAATTGAACACGTCAATCTTTAAAGAACCCATACCTGATTAGAATATATCAAAAAGCGCCTGTGAAGAAGAGTCGCCCTGAGTTTTTTCAGGATTTTCGATGTTTTCCAATTTTTCTGCTGCCACGACATTTGAAGTTTGAACATTTTCACTGATTTCTTGAGCAGCACTATTTTCTGAAACAGTTTCGCTTGGATTTGCAGTTTCAGATATATTTTCTTGATTTTGAGTCTGAATATTATTTTCTGAATTTTCGGATGGCTGTGCTTCGTTCTGCACAACTGGATTTTCAACGTTTTCAACAGTTACGATGTTTTTAGATTTTTCAACGTTCGCAGTTTCTGATGAAACATCGGATGGAATTTTATTTTCGTTTTGTTCAGACAGATTTAATTCAGGCTCATTTGAACTTTGATTTTGAGATCCGTTCTCATTTGAAACAGGAACTGTTTCAGCAGTATTTTCAGAAGATTTTTTTTCTTCAGCGTCAACGGAATTATCTGAACGATTTTCAGTTTCACTATTGTTTTCTTCTGACTTTACTGGCTCTGAACTGTTTTCTTGACTTTTTTGAGCAATAACAGAACCCGATGCGGAAAGAACAGTGTTCTCCAGCGCATCAAGTCTGTTCAAGGCTTTCAAAATTTCCTCTTCGATTTTGTTCTGGTCATTTTGGAAAGATGAAAACTGCTCCGTTTTCGCCGCCAATGCATTTGTGAGCTCTGCGCATTTTCTACGCAAAGCAACATTTTCAGCGTTAAGCTGTGCAATTTTTGCAACAGCGTTTTCTACTCTATCCTGAAGAAGCAAAATCTGTTCAAGGGAAATCATCAGCCTATCCTTTTAACACCAATTAAATTAAGCGTTAAGAGCTTTTTTTGCAGCTTCTACAACTGCCTTGAAAGCTGTCGGGTCTTCAATAGCGAGGTTTGACAAAGCCTTGCGGTTAAGTGCGATTCCTGCCTTGTTAAGACCATTGATAAAACGTGAGTAAGAAAGACCTTCCTCACGAACAGCAGCGTTAATACGCGCAATCCACAACTGGCGGAAATCGCCTTTGCGGTCACGTCGGCTGACATATGCGTGGTCAAGAGCCTTTGTTACAGCGTCTTTAGCTGCTTTATAATTTGTTCCGCGGCGTCCTGTAAAACCTTTTGCAAGTTTAAGAATCTTAATGCGGCGGTTCTTTCTTTTTGCACCATCAATTGCTCTCATTTCTTATCTCCTATTTATAAATCAGCCGTATGGAAGCAGAGTTTTGCGGATTTTTGCTGCTGAATCTTCAGAAAGGATTCCAGCACCACGGAGATGCATTTTGCGTTTTGGTGACTTCTTTGTCAAAATATGACGAAGATTCATTTTCTTGTACTTTACTTTACCAGTTGCTGTAAAAGAGAATCTCTTTGCAGCAGCTCTCTTTGTCTTCATCTTAGGCATTTTTTCTACCTCTTAAATTATTTGGCCTTAGCGTTCAGTGTCAACGACATGAAACGCCCTTCCATTGCGGCAGGCTTTTCAACAGCATATGAGCCTTCTCTAAGCCTTTTCAATACTTCATTCAGAACATCATAGCCGAGTTCGGTATGCGCAAGCTCACGACCGCGGAAACGAATCGTAACCTTCACTTTATCGCCCTCGTCCAAGAATTCCTGAACGTGTTTTGCCTTAGTATCAAGGTCTCCAGAGCCGATTTTAGGCTGCATACGAATTTCCTTGAGCTTCAGGGCTTTTTGAGCCTTGCGGGAATCACGGAGTCTTTTTTCCTGCTCGAACTTATATTTACCGTAATTTAAAATTTTACAAACCGGCGGATTTGCATTTGGTGAAACTTCAACGAGATCAAGGTCTCGCTCCCTTGCCAATTTAAGCGCTTCTATTGTCGGAATGATTCCGTTTTTTCCGCCCTCTTCGTCAACAAGTCTGACCTCTCTTACACGGATATGTTCGTTAATCCGTAAACCTCTGGTGTCTGCCAACACTC
>CAKUTI010000060.1 GCA_934691925.1 uncultured Treponema sp.
AGAAGCCCGTAGGCGGCGCGGATCTCGTCCATCTTGCTGTTTATTCCCGGAGCCACGACCGTAACCTCGTCCGCAAAGCCGAAGTTCTTAAGATAGTCAATGCGTTTCTTTGTCGCCTCGTCGCGGCAGATTAAGGCTCCGCCCTCGACCGTGTTGTAGACTTTTGTCGCATGGAAGCTGAGCGTGGAGATGTCGCCCTCCTCAAGAATTGATTTTCCGTTCACCTTTACGCCGAACGCATGGGCCGCGTCATAAATCACCTTAAGACCGTACTTGTCCGCAATCTCCTTGATACGCTTTGTGTTGCATGGAGTTCCGTAGACGTGGACAGGCATAATCGCCGTAGTGCGCGGAGTGATTGCCGCCTCGATTTTCTCTGGGTCGAGGTTTCCGGTATTCTCGTCAACATCGACAAAGACCGGCTTTATTCCGTTCCACCAGATTGAGTGCGTCGTAGCCACAAAGCTGTACGGTGTCGTAATCACCTCGCCTGTTATGCGCAAAGCCTGCAGGGCTGTGATGAGAGGCAGTGTTCCATTCGTAAAAAGGCTGAGATACGGAACCCCTAGATACTCAGACAGTGCCTTCTCCAGCTCCTTGTGGTAAAACCCGTTGTTTGTGAGCCACTTGCGGCTCCATATATCCTCAAGATATTTCTCAAATTCCTTCAAGTCCGGCAGAAGCGGGCTTGTTACGGTGATTGTCTTTTCATTTGTCATGTTTTACTTCCTCCTGACTTCACTCAATGTCTGAAGCAGATAGCTGAATGCCTCCAGCCTGAAAATTCTTGATACAAGAATGTAAAAAGTTATTCCTGCGGTTATCTGGACAACAAGGACAAGAATTGCCGGCAAAGGGAAAAATCCGATAAGATACACAAGAGAAGACATTGCAACGGCAGCAAAAACATACGGAAGAATGTCTCTCCACTGCTCGCCATAGCTGTAATTCAGTATTTTCTTGTTCGGGTGCGCATTCACAAAAGTGCACACAAGTCCAGACACGACGCGCCCGGCCGCCATCGCCACAAGCCCGAACGGAACAGTTAAAACAAGAACAGCAATTCCGATTATTTTCTTTATGACCTCAACTTTCAGGAAAACATCGCTTCTTCCCATCGCGTTTATTGCAGTAAGATTCGCCGTATGGATTGGATAAAACGCGAACGCAAGACAAGCAAGCTGCAAAAAAGGAACACACGGAAGCCACTTTTCCGTAAGAAGCACAAGGACAAGATTTCTTGCGACCGCCGCCATGCCCAGCATACAGGGCATAAGGACATAGCTTGAGGTGCTTATGGAACGGCGGGTGATCCGTTTCACCTCTTCCGCCGAATCATTATGGCTGCTCAATGTGGGAAGCATTACACTTTGGATTGAGCCGTCAAGGTTCGTCGCAATAACCTGCGGAAACTGCTCGCCGCGGCTAAAAATTCCCAAATCCGAGCTTGTGAATACCCGACCGATTACAAGATTGTAAATCTGCCTGTAACCGGTATCCAGAAGTCCTGAGCATAAAAGCTTCCATCCGAAAGAAAAAAGACTTTTCACCTTTTCAAGACTGAAAACAAATTTCGGTCTCCATTTTACGGTTATCCAAAGAATCACGCTTATCAATAAATTGTTCGCAAGCTGCTGCGCGACAAGAGCCCACACTCCAAAGCCTCTGCAGGCAAGAATTATGCCGATGATTCCAGAGCCAGCAACTCCGCCCAGGCTGCTGAAGAAGAATTTTTTGAACTGCATAGTCTTGCTGACCATCGAGCTCTGGACGCTGTTCAATGCCCCGAAGAACAAGGTGAGCGAAAGGACCCGAAGAACCGGTGTCAGAATATCGTTTCTGTAAAACCGGGCGATGATTGAAGCCGCAAAAAACAGAATGATATATAATAGAAGAGAAACAAAAAGCGAAAGCCAGAACACGGAAGAAAAATCAGCCTCGTCCGCATCTTTTTTCTGAATAAGAGAAGTGTTGAATCCGGACTGAACAAAAACATTTGCAAGCGCGATAAAAGCCGTCAGAACCGCAAGAATTCCGTAATCCTCAGGGCACAAAATCCGCGCCAGCACAATCTGAATCACAAACTGCACGCCCTGTGTTCCGGCACGCTCCAGAAATTTCCACAGAAGGGATGAGATTACCTGAGTCTTGCTTGTGTCTGATTGAATTACAGTATTGGAAGATTTCCCCTCTATGCACATTTAACACAAAAACTCCTCAAAGCTTGAAAAATGTTTTCCTTGCACATTTTTATTTTAAGCGTTGAGGAGTTTTTAAAGATTTTATCAAACAGCCAGTAAATCTATTTCAGACAGTAAAAGGTATTTTTCCCAGTTCCGATTTTTTGAATAACATTTCTTTCAATCATTTTTGAAAGAATTTTCTGAACCGATGTCTTGCTCTTAAAACCTAAGACAGAAAGAAGTTCTGTTGCCGTACATTTTTTATGAACTTTTAAATAATCCAGAATTCTATTTTCATTTGATTCCAGAGCGTTTTCAACATTGATAACTTTTTTTATCAAAGGTATAGTAGTTTTAAAAACATCACCTTCTTCCAAATCCGGCTCAGAATCTGAATAAATTTTTGTAAACTTGTACAAATTGCGGACTCCTGAGCCAAGCGAATCAGCCCTGTTTATGTTCATGAAGAATTTTGCGAGAATCGGATTTTTGGGATAAGGCGTAAAATTATTCGGGTTCAGTTTTCCAAATGTCAAAGCCTTGTTCCAGTTTTCCGTATAGATTTTCTCTTTATCAATAATCAGCTTTGCTGGAAAACTGCTCGAATATTCCCTGTGAACAAGAATATTTGAAATGACTTCGCGGGCAATTTTATCACGCACGCTGGTTGACTGATTATCAACAAGAAAAAATTTATCGTCTGTATGTTTTTGCACAAATTCCAAAAGCAAATCATAGCTTTCAATAAGATTTGTCTCGACAATCAGTCTGTCATCGTATCTGTCCTGATTTTCATCCCGAAAAATCGCATCAGTCCGGTACGCAGGAAGAACATTTTGGATTGTTGTATCTTTTCCAAAAAGCAGAATTGCCGCAAGGTTAAAACCTTTTTCTCCGGTGATAAGATTTTCCTCATACAATCCAGAACTTTTGAAAAATTCCATATCATCCATTTCTTTCCACGGATGGTTTTCATTTTTTATCAATGCAAGCCTTTTCGCCTTCTGAATCAGCTCCAGCCGCAAATGTCCCGTTGTCACATAAGGAAAAATCTGCCGCTCATAAAAAGCATGTGATTTTCGGCTGAAAAGGTTTGCCACCAAATCAACAGATTTTGTAATATTTTGGTCAGCATCTCCGTTCCTGTCAAAAATTTTATTATCACAGAACTCTACCTCTGAACTTACAGGCACATAACACCAAAGAACTATTTTTCCATCAATCTCAAGCTCTTCAAGGTTCAAGAAAAGGGAAGGATTTATTTTGTTCGGATTACCTAAAACATTTATAAAATTCTTTTTGAGATTTTGAATGTTTTTCGGATTCACTCCGATAACTCTACCTTTTCCGTTTTCTTCTTCAACTCCAAGAAAAATATACCCGCCGAACCGGTTTGAAAATGAACAGACGGTTTCAAAAACAGAATTGCTAAGTTCATTCTGGCAGTTTTTGAATTCAACGGTTACATTTTCTCCAGCTTCAAAGATTTCCTTAAATCTTTCAGATGATAAAATTGACTGATTCATACGCACATATTCACACACATTCGCACATTTTTCAATACAAAAAGTGTTTGAATGTGTGCGTATTTTTCTCAATCGCTTAAAATAAAAATGTCAAAGAACACAGTAAAAACTGCAATGCAATTTTTACTTAATCAAAAAACACTCCACAAAACTTGCTTCATGCTTTTTTATATTTGGGCGTGCCAGCAACCAAGTTGCTGCCGGGCTTTTTCAATCCCTCACGCATTTCCCAAATTTTCAATCTCCCCCAAAACTCTCTCATTCATCTCTTTTCTTTCCCTGTCGAGCCACCAGCCGTATTTTCCAAAATATCTGAACGCGCTTTTTATGTGGGCCAGAAGCATCTTGCGGCTTTTATATGATTCTTTCTGATGGTCGTGGATTATTTGAACGTCTGGAAAATACAGTGTCTTTGAAACTCGGTGCAGGCGGCGAATCAGGTCGAAATCTTCAAAGTACATAAAAAATCTGTCGTCAAAGAAAATGTTGTTTTCTGCAAGAACGCCAAGCCGCATGAACATAAAGCAGCCCGAAAGGCACGGCGGATTTATCATCTTGTCATAGCCAAAGTTTTTTAGGCAGTAACGGTCATTCTTCTTTTTGCTCCATTTTGTTTTTGGCAGAAACCGGCGAAAAATCAAATCGCCCGGAGTCGGAAGCAGTTTGCACAAATACTGGATTTCGCCGTTCGGATAGACAACTTTTGGAAGCACATAGGCTGCGTCTGGATTTTTATCCATAAAATCTGTAAGAGCCGGCAAAACTTCCGTGCCAAAACGAATGTCCGGATTCAGCACAACGTGATACTCGCTTCCGTTTTCAATAGCCTCGTGCATAGCAAGATTGTGGCTTGCGCCATACCCCAGATTTTCGTTATGAATGTAGCGGATTTTTGTAACGCCGTTTTCTTCCGAGCGTTTTTCAAGAATCCGCCATTTGTCGTTCGGTGAATTGTC
>CAKUTI010000061.1 GCA_934691925.1 uncultured Treponema sp.
GCTGTCGCTTGAAGAATTCAAGTCGGCTGTGCTTACTGCGTCGGCAGGCTTTCTTCCGTAAAGATAAGTTGTCGTGTTTATGAAATATCCCTCGCGAGCCTTGTAGCCGAACGCCGGATTAAAAACAAGCTCGTCCTTTGGATAATAAAACGCCGGAAGCCACATAAGAGGAACGTGCCCGACAAAGAGGACCGCGTTCAAGAAAGCGAATTCGCCGCCGGGCAGAAGCCAGATTCGAGTCGCCTTGATTCGCCAGTGCGGGTCGTCGTCATCGCAAAAAGTAAGCTCGCCGGTTTTAAACGCTACAGTTCCGCCAGAGTCGCGCCCGAAAATATCGGAAGCCACAATCAGCTTTGAGCCGCTCGGAAGATTTATAGCGTCGCTTGACTCCTGAACCGCCCGCCCGTCATCAAAAACGCCCTCGAGCGTCGCAGTGTTGAAAAGCAGGCTTGTCGCTGTGATTGTCTCGCCGCCGCTTTGCGAAAGGCTCACGTTTCCTTCCGCATAAATCATATCTGTTGCGCGGTTGTAGTTTACCGTGTTTGCAGTGATTACAGTCGTGTTTTTTCCGCGTGCAACGGAGATTTTCACGTCGCCGGTCAGAACAATCGAGTCATCGCCTGATTTCTCGTCTTTTTTGTATTCGGACTTTTGCGCGCTTTCAATCGTAATCACGGATTTTTCCTCGTCGCCAGCCGCAAATGCTTTAAACGCAAAAAAAGAGAAAACAGCAAACAGAAAAACAAGACTTTTTTTAATCATCAGCTTTAAATTTCAGGCTCGGTTTTTAGATTCGGACAGCAAAAATCACTCGCGGACAGCTTTTGCAAGAGTCTCCTCCACAAATTTTCCTGTGTAAGAGCCTGTCTCGTGCCAGCGCGAAGCGACTTCCTCTGGAGTTCCTGTGTCAACGACAGTTCCGCCCCTGTTTCCGCCCTCCGGTCCCAAGTCAATCAAGAAATCCGCCTGCGCAATAACGTCAAGATTATGCTCAATCATCACTACCGTGTTTCCTTTGTCAACGAGCTTTTGAATAACTTCCATAAGGACTTTCACATCTGCAAAATGAAGCCCAGTTGTCGGCTCGTCAAGGATATAAAGCGTTTTTCCGGTTGAAGGCCGGGCAAGCTCCGACGCAAGCTTTACACGCTGAGCCTCGCCGCCGCTCAATGTAAGCGCGTTCTGGCCAAGCTGAATGTAGCCAAGACCGACATTCTTCAAAGTCTCGAGCTTACGTGAAATGTGCGGAATCGAGCTGAAAAAATCCGCAGCCTCTTCAATCGTCATGTCAAGGACATCTGAAATATTTTTCCCTTTGTAGCACACATCGAGAGTCTCCTGGTTGAATCTCTTTCCGTGGCAAACATCGCACTGGATAAAAACGTCAGGAAGAAAGTTCATCTCGATTGTCAAAGTTCCCGCGCCCTGGCATTTCTCGCAGCGGCCGCCTTTCACGTTGAAGCTGAATCTTCCGGATTTGTAGCCGCGCGCCTTTGAGTCAGGCAATGAAGCGAACAGTTCTCTTATAGAATCAAAAACCCCAACATAAGTTACAGGATTGCTTCTCGGAGTGCGTCCGATCGGGCTTTGGTCGATGTTTATGATTTTGTCGATGTTCTCGATTCCTTCGATTGAGCCGAATTTTCCGGTTTTATAGTCCGTTCGCATTATTTTGTTGCTTACCGCGGGATAAAAAACATCGCTGAGCAAAGTGGATTTTCCGCTTCCAGAAACGCCGGTTATGCAAGTGAAAGCCCCGACAGGAATTTTCACGGAGATATTCTTGAGATTATGCTCCTTTACGCCGTTCACACAGATGAACTTTCCGTTTCCTTTCCGCCTCTCGCGCGGAATCGGCATATAAAGTTTTCCGCTCAGATACTGGCCGGTAATGCTACGTGCGACTTTCATAACCTGCTCAGGAGTGCCGGACGCGATTACCTCGCCGCCGTGAACGCCAGCCCCCGGCCCCATGTCAACAAGCCAGTCGGCAGTGCGCAAAGTCTGCTCGTCATGCTCAACAACAACAACCGTGTTCTTTAAGTCGCGGAGATAAGTCAAAGTCTCCACGAGACGCTCATTGTCGCGCTGATGCAGTCCGATGCTTGGCTCGTCCAAAATGTACATAACGCCGGTAAGCCCCGATCCAATCTGGGTGGCAAGCCTGATTCGCTGAGCCTCGCCGCCGGACAAAGTTCCGGCAGAACGCTCCAAAGTCAAATAGTCAAGGCCAACATTGTTCAAAAAGTTAAGACGCGCGTTAATTTCCTTTAAAATCTGAGAGACAATCAGATTTTCAGTCTCGCTGAGCTTCAAGTTCTTGAAGAATTCAATGCTTTCGGCAACGCTTAGCGCGCACAAGTCGATAATGTTTTTTCCGCCGACCGTAACGCCGAGCGCTTCCATTCTAAGACGCTTTCCGTGGCAGCTAGAACATTCCGAAACCGACATAAATTTCTCTTCGATTCTCTGCCTTTGGCTTTCGCCCCAAGCCTCGCTGTGCCGCCGCTTCATTTCCGCAAGAATTCCAATCCACGGGCGGTTGTACTCTGAAAAGCCCTCGCCGCTTTGCTTTCTGTAAATCCAGTGGATATTTTTTGAAAGATCGCCGTTCCACAAGCCGTCAAACTGCTCTTTTGACAAATCCTTTAGCGGAGTGTCGAGGCTCCAGCCGTTCGCGTCTGCAATCGCGCCGAACATCGACTGAACCCATTCGCTGTCAGGATTAAAAAACGGAAACGCTCCTTCATTGAAACTTTTCGACTTGTCCGGAAGGATTTTTTTCGCGTCCCATTCCATCTTCTCGCCAATGCCGGTACATTCCGGGCAGGCTCCAAAAGGATTGTTGAATGAAAAAAGACGCGGCTGAAGCTCTGGAATCGAGATTCCGCAGTTCGGGCAAGCGTTTTTCTGGCTGAAAAAGACTTCCTCCTCGTGGTAGCCCTTCTCGCTTGAATCTGGAACTCTCCGCAAGACAACGAGAATTCCGCCCGCGCTTTCAAGAGCCGTCTCAACAGACTCGGCAAGACGGTTGCGCGATTCTTCTTTTATTGCGATTCTGTCAACGACAATTTCAATCGTGTGCTTTTTCTGCTTGTCCAGCTTAATCGTGTCGTCAAGCTCCGCCATAACGCCGTCGATTCTCGCGCGCATAAAGCCTGATTTTTTCGCATCATCGATTATTTTCTGATGCTCGCCTTTTTTTCCTCTGATTACAGGCGCGAGCAAAGTGATTCGAGTCCCGTCTCCCCAAGCCATAATCGAAGAGATAATCTGGTCAACGCTTTGCTCCTTGATTTCGCGTCCGCAGTTTGGGCAGTGGGCGTGTCCAGCGCGCGCAAAAAGCAAGCGGTAATAATCATAAATCTCCGTGACAGTTCCCACAGTCGAGCGAGGATTGTTATGAGTCGTCTTCTGTTCAATAGAAATCGCCGGAGAAAGCCCCGTAATCGAGTCAACGTCAGGCTTGTCCATGCTTCCCAAAAACTGCCTAGCGTACGATGAAAGGCTTTCCATATAACGCCGCTGACCTTCCGCAAAAAGCGTGTCAAACGCAAGCGATGATTTTCCAGAGCCTGAAAGCCCCGAAATCACGACAAGTTTATTGCGCGGAATTTCCACGCTGACATTTTTAAGGTTATGTTCACGGGCGCCCGAAATTACGATTTTCTCGCCCTCAACTTTGTTAATATCCATAACACAAAATTATAACAAAAATAAAAAAAATTAGGAATTAGACCAAAAAAAGCGGGCAGCCATCAAAATGAACTGAAACGGGCGCACACAATCGCGATATTTTTTCAGGACGGACTTTCACAAGAGCAGCCAGCGAAACACTCACGTTGCCCAACGCTAAAAACAATGCCCGGTGTTCCGCGGTGCTGGCTAAAAGCCGCCATTGCTTCACTGCGCTTCGCTCCGTTCCGCAACACGCTGCGCGTGCCGCTACACCCCGGCGTAGCATTTTCTAACCGCAAAATTTAAAGTCTCCGTGCCTTGCAAAAGAAAAAAAACAGAATTTAAACAAAAAAAATAGCTAAGAACCTCTATTCCTTAGCTAACTAAAAAAACAAATAATGATTTCATAGCCTCTACGGGAGTCGAACCCGTCTCTCCACCTTGAGAGGGTGGCGAACTAAACCGATATTCGAAGAGGCCGCTTTGTAAGCGATTAAAAAAGCTGACAGTTTTTGTCTTGTCAGCTTTAGTTCCCCAAGGAGGATTCGAACCCCCACAGTCAGAACCAGAATCTGAAGTGCTACCATTACACAATCGGGGAA
>CAKUTI010000062.1 GCA_934691925.1 uncultured Treponema sp.
GAAAAAAATCACACCAAAACACGAAAAATTGTTCAAAAAAACGAAAAATCAAGAAAACTCGCACAAAAGTTTTCAAAACACATGAAAATCATCGAAACAAAAAACGCCGCAGCCGCCAAGATTTTTCATCAGGACTAGCCGCAGCGTTCTTTCATTTCAGCATTTTATTTCAGCCATTTTCGACTAAAGTTTCTACTCTTTGACTTCTTTCTTAAGAATTACAGTCTTGAAGCCTTCCACAACAAGAATAACCGCAAGAACCGCCATTGCAAAAGCAAAGCAAAGCTGGAACCAGTTTCCCCAGTGGAACGCGCCCGCAGTTCCGGCAGCCATCGCCTTTACTTTCGCAACGATTGTAAGCACAAGCTGGGTCAAAGTCGCGGCAAGCATAAACACAGTCGGAATAAAGAACATCTTGTTATTTTTTCCAACGTGTCCGAGCCATGCGGCAACAGCCATCAAAGCGATTCCCGCCAAAAGCTGGTTTGCAGAGCCGAACAGGGACCAGATTGCAGAAAGTTTCAATCCGCCCAAAATGCAGCCGACGATTACCATGAACGCAGTTCCGACAAGCGGATTCGCAAGGAATTTTCTTACAGGAGATTTCGCGTCTTTCCAAGTCGCCTCGTCTGGAGAAAGGAAAAGCTCAGAGAACATAAAGCGGCTCAATCGTGTCGCAGAGTCAAGAGATGTCAAAGCGAAAACAGAAACAGCCAAAGTCAAAAGCGCGCTGATTGTGCGGTAAACGTGAGTTCCCTCGTCTCCGAACATAAACGCGATTCCGTTTCCGAACGCAGTTGCAGGAGAGCCTGAGAAAGTCCAGATTCCGTCTTTTACAGAAAGGAATTTTGAAGAGACAACGCCAAGCGCAATCAAAGAGATGATTCCAAGAGCAGACTCGATGAGCATTGAGCCGTAAGCAATCGGTCTTGCGTGCTGCTCAGCGTCAAGCTGCTTTGAAGTTGTTCCAGAAGCAATCAAAGAATGGAAGCCAGAGCATGCTCCGCAGGCAACTGTGATAAACAGAGCCGGGAACATATGTCCGATTCCCTGGGTCCAGCCTGTAAACGCAGGCAAGTCAAAATGAACTCCGCGAGCGTTTCCGGCAAAAGCCGAAACAATGATTCCAACAAACGCGATAAGCATCATTCCGTAAAGAAGGAACGAAGAAAGATAGTCGCGGGGCTGAAGCATAATCCAGACAGGAACAAGAGAAGCCACCGCGATGTAAAGTCCGACAATGACAATCCAAGTTGTACGGTTTGCCACAAGTCCGACATTCAATCCAAGAACGACGATTCCGACAATCGCAAGAATTCCGACGATTGTAGCAGGCAAAGTCTTTACTCCAAGACGGTTTGTGAAAATTCCGTAGATTACAGCAAGGAAGATGAACAAAACAGAAATCATCGCTGTTGACTGGTTGTCGCTCGGATGAAGCTTGAACATTCCAAGTCCGGCAGTCTCAGCAGTGAAGAAAGTTCCGGCGACAACGTTCACGAACGAAGCGATTACAAGAATCAAAACGAGCAGAGAGAAAATGATGAAGAGCCGCTTTGAAACTTTTCCCATTGAAGTGCTGATAATTTCGCCGATTGATTTTCCGCCGTTTCTGATAGAAGCGAAAAGCGAGCCGAAATCCTGCAAGCCGCCGAAGAAAATTCCGCCGATAATGCACCACAGGAAAACCGGAACCCAGCCAAAAACCGCCGCCATAATCGGGCCGTTAATCGGGCCTGCCCCCGCGATTGAAGAAAAGTGGTGTCCCATCAAGACAGCCGGCTTCGCCTCAACATAATCAACGCCATCGGTCATTGTCAAAGCCGGTGTTTTTTTCGCAGGGTCAATGCCCCATTGCTTTGCAAGCCACGAGCCGTAAAAAACGTAGCCAGCCAAAAGCAAAACAAGCGCAGCAATAATAATCAATAATGCTGTCATTTTTTCTCCTCCCTTAAGAGAAAACTTTTGATAATGAAAATCCAAATTTTCCAGATTTTCTAAATTGTTTTGAAGAGTTTTTTCAAATCCTTGCCAAGCCGGTTGCTGGCAAGCTTTTTGGAAGAAGTCTCCATTGCAACCAATTTAAAATGGCTCCAGCCGCGAAAGCTGAACGCGTAAGATTTATAGAATTTTGTCTTTTTGATTTTTTTGAATGTTTGCTCATCGATTTTTTCAGCAAGAACGACGAGAATCACATCGGAATTTCTATGTCCGGGATAGACTTTCACGCGCGAAAGACCTTCGCCCCACGCTTTTTCCGCGATTTTTTCAAGATTCTCGCAGTCCAAAGATTCGCAGGTGTAGAAAAAAACGTATTCGTTGGAATCGACATCAGAGACATGGGCGGCGCGAACCAGAATATACTGCTCCTGATGCTGGTGAAATTCCGCCTCCGCCGCAAATGGAGAAGCCGCTCTGTCTGTTTTTATGTCGTAATAATGTTCAAAAGAAAGCAAAAGCTTTTTTAAAGCCTCGTCTGTGCTCATGAAAATCCAGCTTATTATCCAAAAGTATGAGCATTATAGCAGTTCTGATGATTCGTATCTATATACAGAAGCAGTTTTCTGCATAATTTCTGAATATTTATGCATTTTTTGCATTTTTTTCTGTCGAGATTTCATTTTTCTTAATTACGTTTCCGCGATTTTATTTTTCAAAACTGCGATTTTATTCTTTCGTGAATTTCCGTGACTTTTTCCGTGAGATTCCGTGCTTCGAGTTTCCGTAATTTCATCTTTTCAGATTGAGAATTTGCAACTTCGTTTTTCTAAACGCCCCACTCACTTTCAAAGTTTCACAATGAAGATTGTCCGTCTAAATCTCTTTGTCCAAATCTTTCAGCGAAGGCAGAATTTTCCATGCGATTTTTCTCATCTCATCGTCCGGCTGAATCAAATCCGGAACCATAACACATTTTATTCCAGCGGCAACTGCGGCTCTGACTCCGTTCGGGCTGTCTTCAACCGCAACACAGTCGTTTGGATTAAGATTCAACGACAGAGCCGCTTTCAAGTAAATATCCGGCGCAGGCTTTGAGTGCTCAACCAAGTCTCCAGTCGTCAGAGTCTCAAAAAAATCGATGATTCCGGCATTTTTAAGCTGCCTGCGAACGCTTTCTCCACGCGTGGAGCTTGCAAGCGCGATTCTAAAGCCTTTTGCCTTCAAAGCGGAAAGGCACTCAACAACGAAAGGCTTTTTTTCAAGCCCATGCTCTTTTTCAACAACATAAAAAAGCTCGCTCGTGCGCTCCCGGAATTTTTCAGGCGAGATTTTGCCTCCAAAATATTTTTCCAAGATGATTTCCGTGTCGTGCCGGTTTGTTCCGACGCATTTGTAAAACACCTCTTCGATTTTTTTCAGCCCGAATTCAGCCGCCGCAATCTCCCAAGTTTTCTTGCAGACTTTCTCGGTGTCGAGCAAAACTCCGTCCATATCAAAAAGAACGGCTTTTATCTGATTATCTTTTTCATCTTTCAAATTTAAATTTATAGAAGAATTCATGCGGAACATTAAATCAAAACGTGAAAGTCAACGCAACTGCAATTTTAAAAGATTAAGCCGACAATTTTTAAGCCGCAAAAATCAAAAGCGATAAGATTTTTTTTATTTTTGACAGGTAATATTTTTTGTCTTATCATAATTCTAATAAAAAAGTTCTATTTTTAAGTTTATTTTAATTACTAGAAAAAGAGGCAAAACATGAAGAAAACAGTAAAAAACATTCTTGCGGCTGCAGTCATGATTGCAGCTGCATTTTCAGCTTCCGCGGCAAGAAGCGGAAAAGTAATAATAAGAGACTCGTCAAAATCAAAAACGACAACTACTCAGGCTAAAAAGACTTCCCGCCCGCTTGAACTGACAGTTTCATTCGCACACAACCAGACAGCAAAAGACAATCCATATGTTTTCGGAGCTAACGCATTCAAGGACAAGCTCGAGCAGGTTTCAGGCGGCGGCGCTACAGCAAAACTTTACAATGGAACAATGAGCGAGGACGAGGGCGAGCTTTTCAGAAAGCTTCAGAGCGGAGAAGCGAACATCGTTGTGATTTCTCCGGGCTACCTTACAAGCCTCGGAGTTGCGGAAGTCGATATTTTCTCTTTGAACTATCTTTTCAACAATTTTGCGCACTGGGGAAAAGTTCTTGACGGTCCGTTCGGCTCAGAGCTTGCAGGAATCGTAAACC
>CAKUTI010000063.1 GCA_934691925.1 uncultured Treponema sp.
CGTAAACGTGGAATTTCTTGAAGATTCCTTTTACTGAAAGCTCGTCTGTCTGGAGCATCGCGTTTGCTTTTTCCCAAATGCGCGGAGCAGACTCGACTGTGAGCGGCTCGTAAATTCCAAAATATCTCTGAAGCTCAAGGTGAGTCCAGTGATAGAGAGGGTTTCCGATAAGATGCTCGATTGTCTCAGCCCATTTAAGGAATTTCTCGTAGTCCGGCTTGTCGCCTGTGATGTAGTCTTCTGTGATTCCGTAAGTTCTCATCTGGCGCCATTTGTAATGGTCGCCTCCGAGCCAGATTTCTGTAAGGTTCTTGAATTTCTTGTTCTCAGCGATTTGCGCCGGGATAAGATGGCAGTGGTAGTCCCAAAGAGGCTCGTCTTTGCAAGCCTTGAAAAGCTCCTGCGCTGTTTTTGTGTCGAGGAGGAAGTTTTCGTCCATGAATTTTTTCATTTGATTTTGCTCCTGAGGTGAATTTTCTTCACCGATAATTTTCCACCATTTTATTACGAAAAACGTGGATTGTATAGAAGATTGACTTAAAACAAAAGTTTCTTGTAAAGTCAAAATCATGAAGCGATTTTTAGTTTTTTTGGCTGCAGTTTTTTTTGCTGGATTTGGAGCTTCCGCTCAGGATTTTAATATTTTCGGAAAAGGAGACATTTTTAAGCTTAATCCTCTTACGGACGGAATCTTGCTTGGAAGCGGCGTTGCCCTTTCTGGAGCTGACCTTGTTTTGGATAGCGTCTTGAAAGTGAACCGTTCAGAATACAAAAACGAGACTTTTGACAAAGATGACGTGAACGCTTTTGACCGCTATTTTATGAAAAGCTATTCGTCATCAAAAGACAAGGCGGCGGATTTTCTTCTTGCCGCAGCTGTCGCCACTCCGCTTGCCCTGATTCCGACTGGGAAAAGCGAGTGGCTTACTGAGGGCGTTATGTACGCTGAGACTCTTCTTATTGCAAACGGAATAAAGGAAATCACGAAGCTCTGCGTGAATAGAACACGTCCTTATATGTATTATGATTCTGCCCCTTGGCCTGAAAGCGATGTTGACTCGGGCGACTACGCGAATTCGTTTCCGTCGGGACACACGACAATCGCTTTTGCCTCGGCGACTTTCACAAGCTATACTTTTTCGAAATATTTTCCTGATTCCGTATGGAAATATCCTGTGATTGTCGGAAGCTACGCTTTGGCCGCCGGAACTTCGGGTTTAAGGCTTTTGAGCGGAAACCATTTTATGACAGACGTTTTGGCTGGGGCGGCGATTGGCTCTGCTGTGGGATTTTTGGTTCCGTGGCTTCACACTTTCAACACTTCGCACGACTTGAAGGTTTCTGTTTTGGGAAACGGAATTTCGTTCAAAGTTGACTTGTAATTTTAGATTGCATTGAAAATTCAAATGCGTTAGGGGCTGTAGCCGCGCCGCAGACGTTCCGTAGCTCTGCTTGAAGTTTTGCTTCTAAGAGCGGAGGAATGGAGCGAAAGCGGAACGGCGAAAGACCCGACCCGAGCGGAGCGATGGGAACGCCCAAAAAAGGAAATTTTATGAGACGAAAAGAGCGTGAGATTACAGATTTTTCGGAGATTGAGGCGTTTTTGGCTTCCCAGAAGATTATGCGTGTCGGTTTTTGCGATGAAGGACGTGTTTATATTGTTCCTGTGAATTTTGGGTTTGAGAGCAAGGACGGAAAATTTGTTTTTTATTTTCACGGCGCGCGTGACGGAAGAAAATTTTCGCTGATTAAAAAAGGAGGAAATGTGGGCTTTGAGATTGACGCGGACTATGGAACAAAATCTGCGGAGAAAGCCTGCGACTGCACTGAGTATTATGCGAGCGTGATTGGCGAGGGAAAAATCACTGAAATTAAAGAAAATGATGAGAAAAAGCACGCCTTGAATAAAATTATGCTCAGTTCCACTAAAAAAGACGGCTGGAATTTTCCTTTGGTTATGCTGAACCTGGTCGGAGTTTTCAAGATTGAGGCAGAGTCTGTCTCGTGCAAAATGCACAAGAAACTATTGTCTGAAAAGTGAGAATGATTTTAGTTTTCGCTGGAATTTTTTTATAACTTATATCTGATGAAAAAATAAAAAAAAGCCCAAAAACTTTTCGGACGTTTTATTGCATTTCCGATTTGCTTTTGGGCTTTATTGTTTTGGTCAGGAATTACCAAAAACTAAAGTGTAACTCCGTCCTTGAAAATCGCGATTTCGCGGTAGCCGTTAGTCTCGTTCTTTGCCTGCGCTTTTCCAGAGCAGATGTCGCAAATTTGTTCAAGAAGCGCATCGCGGACTTTATCGCTTGGCTCGTCAAGAAGACGCGCTGCGTCAAAGTCAATCCAGCCAGCCTTTTTTTCTGCGAGCGGATGATTTGAAGAGATTTTGATTGTCGGAGCTGGAGCACCCAGCGGAGTTCCTCTTCCTGTTGAGAAGAGAATGAGGTTCGCGCCTGCCGCAGTCAAGTCTGTTGAGGCTACGATGTCGTTCCCAGGTCCTTCAAGAAGCGTGAGGCCTTTTTCTGTGAGACGCTCGCCGTATTTTAGAACGCCTGTAACAGGAGCTTTTCCGCCTTTTTGGACGCAGCCCAAAGACTTGTCCTCGAGCGTTGTGATTCCGCCTGCCTTGTTTCCCGGGCTTGGGTTCTCGTAGCAAACCTGATTGTGGCGCGCGTAGTAGTCTTTGAATCCGTTGATGAGCTTTACAGTCTCGTCAAAGCGTTTCTTGTCAACGCAGCGGTTCATAAGCATCTGCTCAGCTCCGAACATCTCAGGAACTTCTGTGAGCATTACTCTTCCGCCCATTCCTGTCATTGCGTCGCAGACTCGGCCAATCAAGGCGTTCGCTGTGATTCCTGACATTCCGTCAGAGCCGCCGCATTTCATTCCGAGAACAACGTCTGTAAGCGGAGCGTCTTCTCTCTTGAATTTTGAAACATAGTCAACAAGGCCTGTGAGAATTTTCTTTGCTTCTCCAAGCTCGTCAGAAAAATCCTGAGTTGTGATGAATTTCACGCGGTTCTCGTCATATTCTCCAAGAAACTGCTTGAAGTAAGGAATATTGTTTTCCTCGCAGCCGAGCGAGACAACAAGAACGCCGCCTGCGTTAGGATGCTTTACAAGGTCTGATAGAATTACAGCGGTTGTCTCCTTGTCTCCGCCCATCTGTGAGCAGCCGTAAGGATGTGTCCATGCGAAAACGCCTTCAAGTCCGCCGTCTGTCTTTGGTCCCGGCTCGCCGCCCAGGAATTTTCCGTTTGCCCAGTTTGCAAGGTTCTCTGAAATCTTGTTCACGCAGCCGACGAGAGGAACAATCCAAATTTCATTTCTGATTCCGACTCTTCCGTCATCGCGTTTGTAGACTTTTACTGTCGGAACATTTTTTCTAAGGCCTTCTGTCTCTTTGAACCAAGAATCGTAGGCCTTTTTTGCGTTTGCCTCATCGTAAGTGTATTCAAATTTTTCAGACAAGAGAGTGTGGATATTGTGCGTGTGGACGTGCTCGCCTTTCTTGATGTCCTGGCTTGCCGCGCCAATCGCATATCCGTATTTGATTACATGCTCGTCTTTTTTGATGTCTCTAAGCGCGAACTTGTGGCCGGCTGTGATGTCCTCTTGAAGAGTTACGTTCTCTTCCGGCGCGCCTTCCATTGCCTCAAGAGTTACAGTCGTTCCTTTAGCCAGCGGCTCGAGAGCGACAGCAACAATGTCAGCCGGATTGATTCTTATGGCAATCTTGCTCATTTAGTACCTCGTAAAATCGCGATATTCAAAAAAAGATGTCTTATCAAAATCGAACAAAAAAATTCCTCTTTGAAAGACAACTGATTTTCTTCAATAAATATAAATGATTTCTTTATAAAAGAAAAGAACGGAGAATACTTGGTGATTTTTGCTGCCTTGTGCGGGTAAATCTTATGGTTAAGGCGGACTTGTTTGTAGTCTTCAGAAAATTTTCATGATCCGGAAGGCTCGGAGCCTTGCGGATGATAATCTCCTTTTGTTGATTTTCCCTTTCGTGCAAAAAGATTATGCTGACCGTGCAATAGTAAAATATTGAGCGTGCAAAAAGATTATGCTGACCGCCCAATAGCAAAATATTGAGCGTAGATAAAGATTTTGCTGAGCGTACAACAGCAAAATATTGAG
>CAKUTI010000064.1 GCA_934691925.1 uncultured Treponema sp.
CCCCTGCTTGAAACTTTTTCGGGGGGGGGTAAGATGTATAGTATAAAACAATTCGGAAGGAAACAAAAATGATAATCACAGCTATTCTTTTGGCAAAATATATCCTGTTCTTATTCTTTATGCCGACAGTGGTTCTGGGCTACATAGCCCACGGAATCCACAGCGTCATCATCGAGCCAATATCGCACAGGCATGAAATAATCGCTGGGATAATGACATTCATTGTATACGCGCCTACGGTCTTTGTTGGCGGATGCTCCGTCATCTACATCGCCTCAGAAATAATAAAGGTGTTCAGATGAGAAATTGCAGAAAAACAGCAGCAATTCTAACCGCTGTAATAATGGCTATAGCCTTGTCATCATGCGCGACAAGCCGGAGCTTCTTCGACACAAAGCCTTACGAGGAGACAGAGGAGGAGAAGGCAATACAGTATCCGTTCACGGTGTTCGGCTGGTACAAAAACAAGCTGGTTGAGATTGAATTCTACAACGCCACAAAGCTGATTGTCTCATTCCCGAGAATCGGCGGAGCAAAGAAAGTCATCTATTCATACCAGATGTACAGCACGCTCTATTCCTGGAAAAAAGGACACAGCGACATGCAGATCTGCGGAATCGAGCTCAAAGTGATTTGCGCGCAGGAAAAGCCCTATTCTGGATTCGACTGGCTTACTCTCTGCCGGAAAGGCGACTTCTCAAAGTCGATAAGCGACCCTATGAACTACACCGACCGCCGCACAAGAAACAAGATGGCGATGATGGACTTTTTCGGCGACAGCCTCACCTACAAGAAAATCGAGGAAGGCGACTTCGACATGTCATACAGCGCGCTTCCTGTCATAAGATTCCAGAGAATGGACGAGGAGATAAGGCAGGAGCGGCAGAGAAAAAGGGAATACCAGCGCACCGGCGGAAGCACGTCAATCCGCAGAAAATACTAGCTTTGATGAAAATTTAAATTTTCATAGATTAAAACTATCTTAGAAAGGAGTTTACAAAAATGAAGAAAACAGCAGCAGCGCTGGCAGCAATAACACTTGCAATGACAGCTCTCACAGCGGAAACATTGCCGAACGGTCAGGATGCGCCAGTCCTGAAAATGACAAATGATGAAGACGGAAACAAGGCGGCAGTGCTTGCACAGTCTTTCGCGGTTGAAACAAAATACGGGAATCTTACAGCTCCTGCAACATCCACAGTCGTCTTCTATGAAAACGGAAACGTAAAGTCAATGCAGCTGGAGAAAGCCAAGGAAATTGAGACTGAAGCCGGAAAATTCACGGTAAACACAAGAGCTGAATTCTATGAAAGCGGAAGCATAAAGCTCACTTTTCTTGAAGGCGCTCAGCAGCTTGAAACAAAAGCCGGAACATTCAACATTACTGCAGCCCCAAGCAGCGGAGCGGCTCTCGCAAAAGACAAGCCTTTGACTTTCTACGAAAACGGAACAGTGAAGTCTGCATATCTTTACGGCTCGTCTGCGCCAGGCGAAAGAACAGCAACAGCAAAAACTCCAGACGGAGAAATGGAGATAAGAACAAGAAATTTCATTACTTTCTATGAAAGCGGAAATATTGAGAGCGCAGTTCCAGCAGACGGAAGCACGGCCGAATTTCTTACAAAACTCAAGGCCAACGCAAAATTCAACTCAGGCTCACTTCTGACATTCTATGAATCAGGAAAACCGAAAAGCTTCACACCTTCATCATCTTTAAAACATCAGCTTGGATTCAGTACAAAGGCGAGAAGCGAGGTTGTGATTTCAGAAGACGGAAAAATAATCTCATGCATTCCAGACAGAGCCTCAACTCTCAAATTTGATAAACAATACTGGCACTTGTCTCCGAGCATGCCTTTTAAGAATTTTGACGACAATTTTCCAGAAGAAATGACAATCGACATGACAGACAACCATTTCCTTTTAGGCTCAGAGCAGGCTGGAATTTACTTCGACCTTGAAGAAGGCACTCCGATTATGCAGGGAAAAACAGGAAAAAGGCCAGAAGCAGATGCAAGCACCAGGAGTGTTCCATACGGCGTAATCACACTAAAATTCTTCAGCACAAAAACATTGAAAAGCGCAACATCAAGGAATCCGTTTGTAATAAAAGTTGGAGCAAACGGAATTTCTACAACCAACGTTGAATTCAATGAAAACTTCAGCCTGAAGAAAATTCTCCTGTCGCCTTATGCGGAAGTTCCAATGGAAACAACAACAGTACAAATTTCAACTGCTGAAAATCCAGATGTGAAAGTTGCGCGCAAAAAATACACAAGCTGCATTCTTCAGAAAGTCTACTTCACAAACGGACGCATAGGCTGCGCAATCGGAAGCCACTTGCAGGTTCTTCAGGGAAACAGCAAATACTACAGACCTCTGAGCTGTGTTATTCTTTTTGAAAACGGGAAAATAAAGGACGTTGTTGCAAAAGGCGCGGAAGGTCTGAGCGCAGCATCCGAGCTTATTTTTGACGACAGCGGAAATCCTGTTGCCTACACTTCAAAAGACAACCTCGGCAATGAAAGAACTTTTGAAATAAAATAAAATCTAAAAATATTCCCATAGATGACATTTGCCTTCTGTGGGAATATTTTGAATTTTACAAACAACTAGAATTTTAGAGCCTGCCCATTACAATTTCGGCTAGTTCATACTGCAGTTTCTGATTTCTCCGACAACCAAAAATTCCTTGTATTCCGATTTGCCGTTATGGTCTATTACAACTCTTATTCGTCCGAAATCTTGGATTTCCTTTACAGTCTCATCAGAACTGTTTCTATAAGTCGCATCAACAACATCTGTTAAAACAGAAGGTGAAACTTTCATTGACCAGCCCTCGTCATCGTCAAGAGTCGAAATTCCAGCTGCATTATCAACAGCGCACTTATAGCCTCTGTCTGTATGATGCAGAGTTATCTCGCCCTCACCTGTTCTTGTGCCAGGACAATAGAACCAGCCTATTTTTTGGAAATCCTCCTCCTGATATATTTTCCCCCGGAGAGACGTTTTTTCTCTTGTAGAAAAAGAGCTGTTCTTTGTATAAGAAGGCCTGTTTCCATTAAAATTTCCAAAACTCCAGTCTCCTTGGTTTCTGCCTATGGCTCTGTAAGCCCAATTTTGTGTCATCCATTGGGAGAGAGCTGTTTTATTAACATTTTTACTACAACGAAATCCGTTATAATTAAAGCCCCTGTTGTTAGAACTGTAAAGCTGAGCAAAAGTAAAGCAATCGTGAGCATTAGAATGTTTACAGTCAGCTGCATACCAAGTAAAAGCCGTTTCCCAGTCTGAAAGCTCTGTGTCGCCAATATAAGGAACATAAGCCTTGTTTATCAAGTATTCCTTTTTTACGACATCTGCCTGCGAGTTTTGTATAGTATAAACACCGGATTTTTCAGCCGAAGAAACAATGGAAATAGCCGGTGTTCCATTTCCATAAGCGGTGATACTCTGAATAGTCGCATTGGATTTTTCCTGCGCGATAGATATGACTATATTTGAAGATTCTCCATCTCCAAGAAACAAAGTATTTGATTGGCTGTCAAAACGAGAATACTTTCCGTTCGCACTTGACTGACTAATATCGACAGAAACACTGCTGTATGCAAACTGTGCTTTTATTGTCTTTGCGCCTACTGTCTCATAATCCTTGTTCGGATTCTTTGCAACAAATTCAATGTCTATAGCCTTACTTGTCTCTGAGGCTGGCTGGATAACAATCTTTCCTTTTCCATCTCCATCGCTTACAACCTCATAAGAGAAAGCAGTGCCGCCGTTCTCAATTGAATCCGTGGACTCAACAGAAACAACAGAATCAACAGGACTTACTGCATATTCAAAAGTCTTCACTTCATCAGGAGTGCAGGTGAACGCCGTGGAACCTGCAACACTGAACTCATAATCCCAGGCAACCCTTACAGCACACTGGGCTTTCGCGCCGCCGTCTGTAACGCAGGCGAGAGTTCCGCTGCCCTCCTTGATTCCTGAAATTTCGACCTGTCCGTTTCCTTCGGCATCGCAGCCAAGGTCGCGGTATTCAAAGTAGTCCTCGCCCACTCCCTGGGACATTGTCCAGGTAAGAATCGCGTCCGCAGGGCTTACCGTGTATCTCAGAATCTTTGAATGGAACGGCTGGACTT
>CAKUTI010000065.1 GCA_934691925.1 uncultured Treponema sp.
GTCCTGTAACGATGTCTGTGTCCATGTCGAGAACGCCAGTTCTTTCTTTTCCGTCTGTTCCAACGCGTTTTGTGTTGTGCTCAGCCTTCTGCAATTCCTGAAGTTTTGCAAAAAGTTTATTTGTTGCTTCTGTTGGACCTGCGAGGAATTTTTCATCTCCATCGTAAGGTGTGTAGTTGTTTTGGATAAAGTCGCGAACGTTGATTTCTTCTTTCCAAAGTCTTCCTTTGAAACCGTCCCAAGCTTCTGCCATAAAATAATCTCCTTCTTGAATATTCGGAGCTGTCAGAAAAACTATGGAGACACCCAAAATCGAGGGCACTGACGCGTGCAAAGACAACGCAAGAACTGTGCTAGCAAAAGTAAAAACCGAAGTTTAAATTGCGAAAGTCCCTGCGAGTAGATTGTAGTGTGACCAAAAACAGTTTTTAAGATGGCTCGTATTTATTCAAGCAAAATTCTTTTTGCGGCTTCGAGATTCTTTAGAACCGCTAGACCGCCACATCGTAAACCCGATGTCTGTTTTCTTGCCACTAATATATAACATTCAGAATAAAATGACAACACGAAAGAAAAATTATTTAAATGTAGAAAATATCCGAAATGACGGAAAATAACAAAAATAAGACGGATAATGATTTGAGGAAAAATTTGGAAGAGAAAAGGATTGTAAGGAAAAGAGAAACCTTTTTAAGGTTGCGCTTTTCCTTACTGAATTTGAAAATTAGTAGACGCTCAAGATTTTAGCAAGTTTTTCCTTGCCGATAATCTTCATGAAGCTCGCAAGGCGCGGTCCCTGGTCTTTGTTGATGAGCGCGTGGTAAAGCGCGGTGAAGAGGGATTTTGCCTCGAGTCCAAGATCGGTTGCGATGTTGTACATTTCCTGCTGGCATTCCTTGTCGAGCGCGTAGCTTCCAACTTTCGGAACGACTTCGTTGCGCACGCGCTGAACGGCTTTGAGCATGTCGCCTGAAATGTCTTCTGCCTTGCTCCCGTCATCGCGGAGCTTGAAGCAGAAATCAGGGGCGCAGTCAGGCGCGGACTCGTTAATCCAGTACCATGCGCAGACGCATCGCCGGCGGAGAACTTCTTCCTGCTCAGGCTTTACGTCTCCGAGACTCTTTATTACAGCGTCGATGTCGCCTGAGTAAGTCTGGAGAAGGGTTGTGAGCATTCGGAATCCAATCTGGTACGGCTCGGTTTTCGGGAATCCCGGCTCAACTTGACTAAGCTCGTAGATTCTCTTTTCGTGGTTGATGATTGACTCGCGTTTTTTCTCGTCTTTTTCCTTTGGAAGCTCTTTTCCCCACGCGATTCTTTCTGTGCGGTCGTAAGCCTCGTAGACTGTTACAACGTCAAGGTCGAAGCTGATTGAGAATTCGTGGTCTACCTTGTTCTGCGCGAAAATGTATCGCAAGACTTCTGGCTGATAGACTTCGAGAGCGTCAACAAGCGAGATTACTTTTCCTTTTGATGACGACATTTTGCCCGGAACGCCCTTGAGCTTTACAAAGTCGTATTTCATTGTGACAGGCGCGTCCCAGTTGTAAAGGCGCTTAGAAACAAGTTTTGCAGTATCATAAGAGCCACCTGGAGAGATGTGGTCTTTTCCGCCCGGCTCGAAGACGACTTTTTCCTCGTTCCATCTCATTGGCCAGTCAACACGCCAGCCAAGCTTGAATTCCTTTGATGTGCGGAGGTCGCCTTTTTCAACATGACCGCAACTTGTACATTTGTAAGTAATTCCGTATTCGCCGTCATAATCCAAAATTTCTGTCGTGTCTTTGTTGCATTTGCAGCAGAATGCGGCAACAGGCCAGTAGACGTCTTCCGGCTTCATTTTATGCTCGTCGTCGCGGTAAGTGTTGAGACATTCCTTGATGACATTGCGGTTCTGCATCGCGATTTTCATTCCTTCTGTGTAGCGGTTCGCGCGGTAGCGGCTCGCCTGATAAAGAAATTCCGGATGAATTCCGACGCGCGGAAGCTGAGTCTCAATGTCAATCTCGTGGTGGCGGGCATAATTCTCGTCGCGTCCGAAAGTGTCCGGAACCATTGTGATTGGAAAGCGAAGATATTTTTCAAGAACTTCCGGCTTCGGCATATTTCCCGGGACTTTTCTGAAAACGTCGTAGTCGTCCCAAGAATAGATAAAGCGAACGTTCTTGCCGCGGTCGCGGAGAGCGCGCACAATCAAGTCAACTGTGATGATTTCGCGGAAGTTGCCGATGTGGACTGTTCCCGAAGGAGTGATTCCCGAAGCGCAAGTGTAAAGGTCAAGGTCGCCTTTCTGCTTGATTATTCTCTCTGCCTGCTGGTCGGCCCAGTGGCAAAGCTCTGAAATGTTTCTTTCTGACATCTTATCGTCCTAAAATGTTTGATTTTGTCTAAGACTTTATTTTAATAAAAACAGGCTGTTTAGACAATTAAACTTGAATTTTAATCTTTGTTCAAAATCTTGTTTATAATAGAAAAAACAATCATTGCGGCGGCGTTCACGGTGAGAATTCCGATAGAGCCTGCAAGCCCGATTTTGTCAGCGACAGAGCCGACAATCTGCGGCGCGACGATTCCGCCGAAAGCTGCGATTGCGAGAAGCATTGAAGTTCCCAGGTCTGAGCCGGCGATTGCGGAATGCGCGTTTGCGATTGTTGTCGCATAAATTCCCGCGAAGAAAAATCCTAGCCCGACGATTGCGATTGTTATAAACACGAGGTTTTTTGTAGAGACCAAGAGAATGAAGAAAATCGCCGTGGCAAGGCAGTCTATTAAAATAATTTTCTGCTTTTTGACTTTTGTTGAAATCAATGCAGTGAAAAGACGGCCGAAAAGGACTGCAAGCCAAGTGAAAGAGACAAGCTCGTTCGCATAGTTGCTGCTCATAATTCCTGTCGAGCGGAAATACGTTACAAACCAGCCGTTCACGCAGTTTTCAAGTCCAAGATAGAAGAAAAGAATCAGCCCTGAAATCCAGAAAACCGGCATTTTGTAGAATTTTCTTGCGGAATTTTCGGAT
The DNA here is from genome assembly GCA_934691925.1 of uncultured Treponema sp. Classification (GTDB taxonomy): domain Bacteria; phylum Spirochaetota; class Spirochaetia; order Treponematales; family Treponemataceae; genus Treponema_D. The sequence goes on from CAKUTI010000065.1 coordinate 3,017, forward strand.
TTGCTGTCTTTTTTTACGGTTTCGGCTTTGTTTTTCAGGTCGAGCCGCGTGAGAAGAATCGCGGCAATTGCCGACGCAATCACAATCGTGTAGACAATCGATTTCCATGAAAGATTCGCGTTGAAGAAAAGCGACGCGACCATCGGCGCGGCAAAAGCTCCGATTGCGAATGTCATATGAAGAATGTTCAGTGCGAAAGGACTTCCGTCTGAATTCTCGTTGATGTAGGCGTTGTTGATGATTGAGTTGCAGCCCCTGCAGATTCCGAGAAGCACGAAAAGCAGAATCATCGCCCAGACCGGCGGAATAAACGTGAGAGCCAGCAAGTCCAGCGGAATCAAAGTTGCGGTGAGCAAAATCGCCGGCTTTCTTCCGAGGGCTTTTTCAAGAGCCGGAAAAATAAAGCTTGCAAGAAAGTTTCCAATCGCAAACGCGGAAAGAAGCGTGCCTGCAACCGTGTAGCTGAGCTTGGCTTCTTCTATTAAATAGGGAAGAATTGCGCCGACGAGAAGAACCATCGCGCCCTGGCATAAAAACGAAAAATAATTCGGATAAAATTTTTTGATTCTAATTCTGTCTGTCATAGGAAGCCATTCTAATTGATTTGATTTTTTGATTCAACGATAGAAGTTTTGATGATAAAGACGAATCATTTTAATAGAAAATATTTGCCGTTTTTTGATTGTTTCGGAACTTTAATGGAATTTTGAACAAATTCTGACTTGGAATGTGTGGTAAAAGTTCAAGTTCAGAATTTTTCCGTTTTGAAAATTTGAAATCGCGGATTTTTTATATTTTCTCGCTGTAATTGAAAAAAGTTTCCTAGAGTTCTATAATCTTCGCATATTTTTTAATCATTTTTAGTTAAGAGGAAATACGATGGTAATTTTGACTTTGAACTGCGGTTCATCATCAGCAAAGTATCAGGTTTATGACTGGGACAACAAAGATGTTTTGGCTACGGGCGTTGTTGAGCGCGTTACTGCTCCTGGCTC
>CAKUTI010000066.1 GCA_934691925.1 uncultured Treponema sp.
GGAGGATTTTTTAAAATGAAAAAAATCATAACTGCAGCCGCTGTCGCTGCTATGGCTGCTTCTTTCGCTGCTGCTGACGCAAAATTTTCTGTGAACTACAGAACTGGAATCGACCTTCTCCAGCACCAGATGACAAAAGGCACTCGTGTTTTCGATAATCAGGCTTCCGGTCGCTCAACATCAGACGCACTCTCTTTCAAAGGCTCTGCTGAGTACGGCGGACTCGAGCTTGAGATTGATCCTGAGTGGTACAAAGGCTCTGTGAAAGAATCTCAGACATTGGTTTTTAAAAAATATAACGGCTGGATTAACTTCGGCAACTTTATGATTAAGTCTGGAGCGTGGGACTCGCGCGCTGTCGGACGTGTGAACGCGGATATTGGCAACCACGAAGGCGCGTTCTGGGGCGAATTGCTCAAGCCTGGTCTTGCTGTAGCAGGTTCAACTGCAGGAAACGCTATTGATATTTCTCAGCAGTCAAACAACAAACAGACAACAATGGTTCAGTACAAGAACAAAGACCTCGGTCTTGAAGTTCGCGCAGCTTACAGAGACACAGACGGTTCTAAAACAACATTCGCAGGCAGCGATGAAAACAATGACTGGGTTGCTGCAAACGACTTGTGGTTCGGCGAAGTAGCATACACAATCAACGACATCGGCCGCGTTATGGCTACAGGAAAATTTGCCCACAAGGACTACGCCGGTGCACTCTTCTTCGAGCCAAAACTCGCTGACATGAAAGAGCTCACTTCTTTGGTCGGATTCATCTATGAGACAAAGACAAATGCCGGAACTGACAAGAGCGGAGACGATGTTGCTGCAAACTCAATGGCTGTTGAGCTTCGCGCACGCTATGACCTCGGTGCATTTGTGAAAGGCCTTTCTGCAACTGTTATGTACAACTGGACATTCGGTAACACTGTAACATCAGGAACAAAAGGTGTTTCAGACGCTAAAAAGCCTGGATTCTACGCAACATGGGCAATGCTCAACTTGAAATATGCTCTCAACGAAACATTCAATCCGTTCCTTTCTGTTCTCTTTTCTAACGGAACATGGGCTGCTAACACATCTAACGATGCTGACTTGTATATGAAACCTGCTGCTTCTGCTTCAACATTTGACAAAGCTTTCACATACAGCATGAGAGTATTCGGCGGTGTTGAAATCTACAACACAAAGAACGCTAACATCATCACTGGTATCTGCTGGGACGCTGCTAACATGAACGACACTGTATACGGCGGAGACTGCACAAAGGTTGTTTCTATCCCTGTTCTTTTCAGAGTTAAGTTCTAATCTTAGAAAAGATTAATCATAACTGAACATAAAACGAAAGGCTTTCTGTTGAACGCAGAAAGCCTTTTTTGTGCCCCTGTAAAAAAATCTGTGTAAATGCCCAAGCACGGAATCATTCCTCGGTTTTATCAGATTTTGTTTCTTTCTGAATCTCATTCTGGAGCTCTTCTACACGTTCTAGCGAAAGCCCTGTCGCCACGGAGATTTTCTCGCAGTCAAGCCCCATTTTCAAAAGGCTCCGCGCGGTGTTTTCCGCCTGAAGCTCAAGAGCGTCCTTTTCGGATGGCGAAGCTGGGGTTGCGTCTGCTGCCGCTCCATCGAGACTGTTTTCGGGCAGCGCATTTTTTGCGTTTAATTTCGGCTTTCCGAGCTTTGCCGAGACCGCTGGAACATATTCATCGCCCGACGTGCTTGAATTATTGTCTTTTTGATTTGTCTCCGTTGCGACTCCTGCGTTTTCAACATTTTTTCCGTCTGCCTCAAAACCGCTTCCTGTTGCCAAGTTTCCATTCAGATTTCCTGAAAACTCTACCGCGAACTGCGTAATCAAGTCGTCGATTGTCTCGTTGATTAGCGAGAGAAGCTCTTCTTTTTTGTAGTTCCCGTTTATTATCGGTATGGATTTTTCAGATTCGCGTTCATATTCCTTGTTTATAAATTCGTGTCCATTCTCGTCTAATATTTTCATTTTAAGCGCTACAAGGGCGGCAACCCGTCCTGCGCTTCTAGTTCCGCTTGCTAAAGTTTTCTTGAAGCTGAAATTCATTACAGCAAGAGACCTTGCTCCAAGAGAGTCTTCCAGCATACGTGCTTTTTTCGCGCCTATTACGCTCATGTCCTTATAGCCTGTGGCATTCGTAGAGTCTGAAAGAGAGTTGAAAATTGATTTTTTTGCATAGTTGTACATCTCAGATTCAAGAACAGAATTTTTATCAAGAATTTCGAGGCTTGCGTATTCTGGCAGTATGCGCCGAAAGCTTTCGTCCGCATAATCAAGACGGTCAACGGCACCTGATATTTCTGGATCTTTTCCGTTTATAAATTGATTTACAATCTTGCTTAATGCTCCATCAGAATAGCTTTCTTTTGAATCGGATTCATCGCTGAACCAGGAGACAAGCGATGTCCCTGTAATCGTTATGACTGCGCATGGGGATTTTTCATTTAGTGATATATTTCTTGTTGAAGTACAGCCAGCAAAGAAAAATATCACCATACTTGGTAAAAAAACACTTGAAATTATTTTGTTCATATCTATCTTTTTTTATGTATTTCGGAGGCAAAACCGATAGTTGCAATAATTGATATTCCAGAATACAAAAAGGCTTCCCGATAAACGGAAAGCCTTTTTTATTCAGCGCAAAAAGTCTTTTTACATCTTTACACGGAAGACAACTGGAACTTCAACAGAGAACACTGAGAAATCTCCGCTTTCGACAGAAACTCCTGAAAGAGCAACTCCTGCCCAGATAGAAGCATTTGAGGCTGCGTAAACCTGAACTGCAGGTGTCACACGCCATTCTGGACCGTAAGATGTGTCATCATCATCAATCTTTGAAAGCGGTGTGATAAGACCAACATTCATTGTTGCTGTAATCAAGTCGTTAATCTTGTATCTAGCAGAAAGGTTGTTCCACATCGCTGTCTTGAATTTGCTGTTGGCAACAGCCGTAGTTCCATCTTTAGCATATCCGTAAGCGCCCTTGCGTCCTACGATACCGCCTGCGATTTTGCGTCCTGCATCAAGATCTGTTCCAGAAACGTTTGTGAAGAATGAAACAGAAAGTGCTGAGCTTGCCTGGTAGCGTGCACGCAAGTCAAATCCCCAGTCTTTATAGTCAGAGCCGTCTTTGTCATAAAGGTCGAAAGCTCCGCCGATGTTGAGTGTAAGACCATCAAGAACTTTTGGCATTACATATAAGCCGAAAACATTGTCATGCTTAGCAGGCTTTTTGTATATAAATTCCGCATCAAAGAGATCTGCGTATCCAAGCTTAACGCGTGAAACAAGGTAGCTGTCATAGTAAGTTGTTGTGTCATCGTCTTCGATTTTATCAAAATTATTGTAGATTCCGCCGAGCAAAACAGAAAGATTTATGTCGTCATTTACAGGCATTGAGTATTCTGCAAAGCTTGAAAGAGCTTTGTTTGAGCCGCCAAGATTGTCTACAAAAGAAATTTGGTTATCAGCGAAAATAGAGCCGAGCTTGAATTTCTCAAAATCAACTCCTTCCGCATTCTGCGCGTCAACATCTTTTTTTACGCGGTAAGCTCCGTCTGCATATCCATCTTTCCAGTTTCCAGACTCAAGCTTGAGAGTTCCGTTTCCGACAGCCCATTTCATCCATGCAGAATACTGGTTAAGCGTATAAGAGCTTGCGTTTGTATTCATATTCAATGCGAGGGTCGCCCCTGCATTATCTCCATCCAAAACAAACTTGAATGTGTCTGATGAGTTTGCAGCTGCTTGTTTTCCAGCTCCGTCATAGCCTTCCCAGTCCATCCATTCCTTTGTGATTACATCGTCAGAACCTTTTGTCTTTACTGTTGACTGAGCGAAAGCGTCAAGTTTTGTCCGGTAATTCAAAGTGATTTTTGCTTCTGTTGCAAATACTGATCCAGCAGCCATAGCAGCGACAGCGGCTGCAGTTATGATTTTTTTCATTTTAAAAAATCCTCCTTTTTTATTGGGAAGTT
>CAKUTI010000067.1 GCA_934691925.1 uncultured Treponema sp.
CCACGCAAACTTTTACGAGACGGTCATACTCTGCTGCTGAACCGTCGCAAACAACAACCTGATCTGGTTCGCACATTTTAACACATTCTTCAATCCAAGACTTAATCTTGGCATTTTTAATGTCATTAACTGTCATTCTAAGATCTCCTTAAAAAAATCTATTACTAATATATTGAATTTTTTTTTGATGTACAATGTTTTTTGATGCCAATAAAATCTGCAAAATCCGCGCGCTTTTCTCTGAAATCTCAAAATTTTTCTGACTTTTAGGCTTCCAATTTCCTAAAAATCCAGAATCAGAAAAGAGATTTCCAAAATCGCTTTTCAATAAGTCATCAAAATCAGATTACAGAAAATTCGCTCTGATAAAACTGCTTTATTGCACGCGCCATAAAATCGACATCGTATTTTCCGGCTGTCTCGTAAGGCGAATGCATCGCCCACTGCGCAAGCCCGATGTCAACGCAAGGAACGGAAACTTGCGTCTGGCTTATGTTTCCAAGCGTTGAGCCGCCAGCGACATTTGAATTGTTCGTGAAAACCTGAAAAGGAACGCCGGCCTGCAAGCAAACGCTCTTGAAAAATCCCGCGCTCAAAGAATCTGAAGTGTATTTTTGCGCCGCGTTGAATTTTATGACGACTCCGCCGTTGATTTTCGGGCGGTTTACAGGGTCGGCAACTGAAACAAAATTCGGATGCAAAGCGTGCGCATTGTCCGCGCTGACCATAAAGCTTTTTGAAAGCCTAATTTTCAAGTCTTCCTCATCTGAGCCGAGCGCGAAATTTATGCGGGAAAGAGTGTCGCTCAAAAAAGTTGAAGCCGCGCCCTGCCTTGTCTGGCTTCCGACTTCCTCGTTGTCAAAAACGCAGTAAACTTTTATAGACTTTGCAGAATCAAGATTCATCGAATCCAAAAATCCCTGCAAAGTTGAAAAAGCACATTCCAAGTCATCGAGCTTTGAAGACGAGATAAATTCGTTTTCCGCTCCCCAAACGCAAGGCTCGCTCCTGTTGTACAAAAACAAGTCCGCACTCAAAATGTCTTTCTCATCAACTTTCGCATTTTCTGCGACGATTTTCATCAAATCCGCGTTTTCATTAAGGCTCAAAACCGGGCGGATTTCCGACTGAACATCAAATTTGTGTCCGTTGTTCGCGTCTCTATCCATATGAATCGCAAGATTCGGAATCATCAGAAGATTTTTATCAATATCAACGAGAATTTGCCTTAGCCCAAGCCCGGATTTTGCCACAACACGGCCTGCAACGGAAAGCGGGCGGTCAAGCCATGGGGCAATCAACATTCCGCCGTATTTTTCAACATTCAGCACAACGCAGCCGCCCGATTTTATTTCAGGATTTTCCTTGATTTTAAATGACGGAGAATCGGAATGGCTCGCGCAAATCATAAAAGGCGAATTTTCCGTTTTTTCATCAGAATTCGGAAGCGAAAAAGCAATCACGGAAGACAAATTCCGCGTAACAAAATATTTTTTTCCTTTTTCAAGATTCCATTTTTCAGATTCCAAAAGCTCTGAAAAGCCGTTTTTTCTCAAAATTTCAGATATGTTTTTTACCGCGTGAAAGCACGAAGGAGATTTTTTGATAAATTCCAGCAAATTTTCAGCAAGATTTTCATTTTTTTCCATGATTTTATGATAATGAAATTCCGCTCGTGCGTTCAACAGATTTTTTCTGCCAGTTCTTTACCGATTTTTTGTCAATTTTCTTGCGTTTTTTCTGCCGACTAATTCGTAATTCTTAAATTTTTATCCTTAAAGTTCTATTTCTCAGAAGATTTTTTCAATATATAATTGAAGAATGAATTTTATCAGCATTTTTGGCGCGATGGAAGGCGCGGTTTCTCAGGGAGTTCTCTGGGGAATTATGACTCTCGGTGTTTATTTGACATTTAGAATTTTGAATATTGCGGATATGACCTGCGACGGCTCATTTGCTCTCGGCGGCTGCACTTGCGCAATTCTCGTGAAAAAAGGCGTGAATCCGCTTGTTGCAGTTGCAGTCTCGTTTGGAGCAGGACTTTTAGCAGGACTTGCGACAGGAATTATGCACGCAAAGCTTAAAATCCACGAGATTCTGGCAGGAATTTTAACGATGATTGCGTTGTATTCTATTAATATCAGAATTATGGGACGCTCGAACACTCCGCTTCTCGGCGTTCAGACAATGATGACAAAGCTTCAAGGCGCGTTTTCGCTTTCGCCGAATGTGGCATCTCTTATAATCGGCGTGATTTTCAGCATTGTGCTTGTGATTGCGCTTTACTGGTTCTGCGGAACTGAAATCGGCTCTTGCCTCCGCGCGACTGGAAACAACGAGCATATGGTGCGCGCAGTCGGCGTTGACACAGACAAAATAAAGCTGCTCGGGCTTTCGCTTTCAAACGGACTTATCGCAATGTCTGGCGCGCTCGTGGCTCAAAGCCAAGGCTACGGAGACGTTGGAATGGGAACAGGAACAATCGTTATCGGCTTGGCTTCGATTATTTTGGGCGAATGTATTTTCGGCGCGCTCGGAAAAAATCTTTCGTTCTGGTTCACGCTTCTTTCCGTTGTTCTCGGCTCAATCGTCTACAGAATCATCATCGCGGTTGTTCTTCAGCTTGGACTAAAATCTTCCGACCTCAAACTTTTAACGGCAATTATCGTTGTGATTGCGCTTTCAATTCCTGTTATCAAGAAAAAGGCGACAACACGCTACAAGGCGGCTCCAGAAAAATCTGAAAAATGACGATTTTGATTTTTATGATTTCAAAGACGTTTAACGAGGAAAATAAATGCTAAAAATCACACACGTATCAAAAACTTTCAATCCGGGGCAAATCACAGAAAAAAAAGCCCTTTTGGACATAAATCTTGAAATTGCCGACGGAGACTTTATAACTGTAATCGGCGGAAACGGAGCTGGAAAATCGACTTTGCTCAACTTGATTGCAGGAGTGCACGCTTGCGACACCGGCTCAATCGTTCTGAACAACAAGAATCTTACGCAAATGCCCGAATACAAGCGGGCGGCGTTTTTAGGACGCGTTTTTCAGGACCCGATGATGGGAACTGCGGCGAACATGCAGATTGAAGAAAATCTTGCGATGGCTTACCGACGCGGAAACAAGCGGACTCTCGCATGGGGAATCAAAAAAGACGAGCGCGAGCTTTACAAGGAACGGCTTTCAATGCTCGAGCTGGGGCTTGAAAACAGAATGACAAGCAAAGTCGGGCTTCTTTCGGGCGGACAGCGGCAGGCTTTAACGCTTTTGATGGCGACGCTGAAAAAGCCGGAGCTTCTGCTTCTTGACGAGCACACTGCGGCTCTCGACCCGAAAACCGCGGCGAAAGTCCTTGAAATCACAGATAAAATTGTGCGGCGCGACCATCTCACAACTTTTATGGTGACCCACAACATGAAGCACGCGATCGAATACGGAAACCGCCTGATTATGATGATGAACGGGAATATCGTTTATGATGTGCGCGATGAAGAAAAGAAAAATCTGAAAGTCGATGACCTGCTCGCGAAATTTGCGGCGCAAGGCGACATGAACGACCGGATAATGCTCGGCCAATAAAAAGAAAAGCTGCGGATTTTTGAAGAAAACTTCTTACTCCGCAGCTTTTTTGTTTTCTAATTCAAATCCATTCTAGAAACTGAATCAAGAATCAGATTAGAACGAATATTTCGCGCCAAACTGAACAAAGCCGTTGTTGTGCCAGCCTTCAAATTCGGTCTTGTCGCTCTTGTAGCTTGCCATGTACATTCCTTTCGCGCTGAATTCAAGTCCGTCTGAAACATACCAAGTGATTTTCGGC
>CAKUTI010000068.1 GCA_934691925.1 uncultured Treponema sp.
TCATAATACGCCCAGCGTCCATTGCTGTAGCATTTTTCAAGACCTTGCTTTTCAGAAAGCGCATTGCAGAACTCAACAGCATCAATCCAACTTACTCTTTCTACAGGCAAGTCATCGCCTTTGAACCAGCTTGGATTTTTTCCCATAACAGTCCGCCACTGCTTTTGAGTTACTTCTGTCATCATCATTGAATAATTCTGATTTGGTATTTTTATAAAGTAAGCATCTATGGATTTTATATGCTCAGCATTTTTTATTAGCTCAGCTTTTTTCTCAGCTGCAATTCGAACTTCTTCTGCAAGTCTTTTTTGTGCTTCACGCATTGCCTTTAATCCTTCAAACGACTTATATTTGTCAAGCAAATACTCATAGTCGCTTTCTGCGGTTAAAGCAGATGAAAAAGCCACGAGAGCTGCAAGAATCAGAAATATTTTTTTTAGTTTCATGGTTGTTTACTCCTTGTTACTTCATTACGCTTTCAAATAATCATCATCAAAGGCAAGGTTAAGTTCTTCTTTTAGGAATGTTTCAAGCATATTATTTAAGATCTTTAGCAGCTTCCAATCATTATCGTTGCCTAAACAATAAAGCACGGCAGACGTGTCCGCATGGAATAGTTTGCACCGAAGCGTGTAACAGAAATGAAATAAAACAAAAGCTTTTCCATCTTCTTTTTTTCCAGTTTTCTGCCAAACATGTTCTTCTATTTTGTCATAAGCATATTTCTCAAAACAATTGCAACCGAAACTATTAGAAAGTTCCGTATACAGATAATCCCTAATCCAGTTAAAAACATGATTTTTTTCTTCGCGCGAAAACTCAACTCCTTTAAAGTTTTTTATTTTTGCAAGATAAGATATTCGTTCTGACTCGGTTCCCTTTTCATTATTTCTATTTTTCCACACATAATTATAAATTCCGTTCATAGCCATCCAAAGATACAAGAATCGCTCTGACTCAAATATTTTTGCCTTAGATATGATAAAATCTGTCAAAGCAACGATTCTGGCGTCTCGGGCAGACTCTTTTATTGCCATTATGTTGCTCAATACGCCATCTTTATAATTAAAACCAAGATTCGCATTTTCGCTTCCCATGGAATACACAGGAAAGACATTCTCTGTTTCACAAGGCTCGTTATCAAAAATCACCTCATATTTTTTATCGACGTCATATAAAAAAAATCTGTTGTATATCAAACTGTAAATAAGCAGACTTCTTTTTATTGCGTTTTTTACAAGAGGTCTGTAAAAAATTTTGCAAATATCATTTAGGTTTGAAGTCTTAAAAGATATTTTTATATAATTTTCATTAAATTCGCAGTTTATTTTTTGCCTGCTATATTTATATACAAAACATTTTTTTGCAGATTTTTCTTCTTTTTCAGTTTTTGCGTATATTTTTATCACACATTCTTTACTTTTCTTATTATTTTTATACTTTTCCATTTTTCTTAGTTTCCATACACATAAAAAAATTTCTCTCTCCATATTCCACTCGCTGCGGCTGCTTCGCGCCTGCTCCATTCGGCTTAACGCCTCATTACACCGGCCTTGTGTCAGCTCTACACCGCCACAGCTCGCCTATTACTTGCTTGTAGAGCGGACAATGCGGAAGCCAAGGTTGCCGGCCCTGAAGTTGACGTCGTAGCTGTTCTCCACCCCGCAGTGGCCGATGCCGTACCAGCTGCCGCCACAACCGTAGCGCATGCCGTAGTGCCGCCAGTCGCGGTTGTCGATATCCCAGCACCATTCATCCACGTTTCCGCTCATGTCGTACAGTCCGTAGCCGTTAGGCTTTTTCTGCGCTACCGGATGTGTCTTTTCTCCGCTGTTGTCGTAATACCAGCCCACTTCGTCCAGATTGTCGCTGCCGCTGTACTTGTAGTCTTGTCCGCCCCGTGCCGCATACTGCCATTCCTCCACTGTAGGCAACCGGCAGCCGTTGGCGTTGAAATTGCAGTCTATGGCATAATATTTTTCGACTTGCCGCTTATTCCATTTTTTCTTTTGGTCTTCGTTATAGTCCTCCTCTGTAACATCTTTCTTTTTTTTCTCGTCATAATACGCCCAGCGTCCATTGCTGTAGCATTCTTCAAGTCCATACTTTTCAGAAAGCGCATTGCAGAACTCAACAGCATCAATCCAGCTTACTCTTTCTACAGGCAAATTGTCGCCTGTGAAGCCGCTCGGATTTTTCCCCATAATAGCCTTATACACAGCCTGCGTTATCTCTGTCTTTGACATTACAAATTTCTTATTTGGAATATAGGCAAAATCAAAACTTTCAAAAAAAGATTCATTGTAAGCCAATTTTTCAGCCTGCTCCATGCCTTTTCCCTGCCTTCTTAAATCCTTTATCAGTTTGTCTCTTGCTCTCTCTTCCGCCACAATGCCTTGAATCTCGCGCAAGTCCTGCTCAGGCTTCATCTCACGCACAAGCTCACCGTCGAGCGTGATTGTCTGCACTGTCTTTCCGCTCACGGTGTTTATTGCACGCAGCTTTGTAAAGTAGAATGTGTACGTGCTAGGCTTGTCCTTTGCGGCGGCTATGGCATTGTAGTCAAGCTCAAAGTACAAAATAGGGTCTCCGCGCACCAAAAGAGACGTGTACATGTCGGTGTTGCTTATATACTCGTCAAGCTGCGCGTCGCTCGCCGTTGCCATGCCAGGGGTGCTCTTTCCTGCGAGTGTCTCGTACTTTACGATGAACGTGTCCTGAAAGAGCAGGATTCCATCTGAATACAGCGAAAGGTAAGCGTTCCAGCCGCACTTGTCGCCGTCGTAGTTTCCGTAGCTCACCTTTAGCTCGCCTCCCATGCTGCTCACAGTCTTTACGGCGGCAAGCTTTTTATAGTCCGCGTCAATGCTCTGCAGAAGATCATTCTGCTGCGCCATTGTGGACTGCCTTACGCTCTCGCAGTCGGCAAAGAACTTTGCAAGAAGAGCGTCGTTGTTTGAAAGCACCTTGTTCGCCCTGCGCTGCTTTGCAGCCTCGGTGGGTTTTCCGTCCTTCATCTCAACGCTCGTCCAGTTTGCCTCAAGAATTTTTAGAGCCTGCTCTGTCTCGTCCTCTTTCATCTGCGTATGAAGCTCCACGCTGCGCGCCTCGACTCCCTGCCGTATCTCCACAAGCGCCTTCTTCTTGCTTTCAAGCGTGCTTATAAGGCCGAGCACTCCCTGTTTTTCTGTCTTTAGCTTGCGCACCTCGGCGGCTTTTGCGGCGGCTTCCTTTGCTAGCTTGTCGCGCTGTGTCTTTAGGGCAATGCTTCGCTCAGCTTCAAGCTTTGCGTCCGCGTCCGCGCGCTCTTTCTGCGCCCTTAAGTCTTCCTGCCGTTTTTTTTCTGCCTTCTGCTTCTCTTCGAGCAGGGCTTTTTCAGCCTCTATTTTCTTCTTTCTTTCAACCGCGCCCAGGTCGTTTGACGCGCTAAGCCTTGCAAGGTCGGCGTCATAGTCCGCCATCATCTTCCTGAACTGCTCCTCGTTCTGCCTTGCAAGCTCCAGCTGCTCGTCCACGCTGAA
>CAKUTI010000069.1 GCA_934691925.1 uncultured Treponema sp.
ATTCCGTCGTCTGTAACTTTTCCATTCTTTACCCAGCCGGCTTTCTCGCAGGCAAGAACAGTATCCTTGCTGAATGCTGATGCGTCTTCCTTGCGGCGCGTCGCCATAAGATAGTCAAATTCAATTTCTGTCATATAAGAAAATACTCCTGTAAAATCTATCGCTTGATTCGTTTTTGCTTTTTTATTATGCAATTATAACACACTTTTTCGAAAAAGAGACACAGTTTTTATTTTTTGAACTGTCCCCAGTTTTCTTCCTTAAAAATGTCATCCCTTACAGTAAACCATTCGCTGTCTTTTACGCTGAAAGCCTCTTCTTTTCTAATTCTAGTGCTTTGAGCAGGCGCATTGTTCAAAATCGTGTAATAGTTCTTGTTCTCAACTTTAAGCGGCTTATGTGTGAAAGGGTGAACCGCATTCTCGATTACATCTTTTGTCGCAAGATAAGGAGTGTCCGCATTTGTCATAAAAGTGTAGTCGTCTTTTATTTCTCCGTGGGAGTTAAAATCTTTCACCAAAAGAGAAGCGACAAAATGCTGAGGTCTTGCCTTTAGTCCTTTTAATTCCGGCAAGTTAGTTTTTGCTCCATTGCTGGAAGAGCCATGGTCTGAAACAATAATGATTTTTGTATTGTCGTAGACTCCGTTTTCTTTCATGTAGTCAAAAAATTCTGAAAGCCTGCTGAAGATTCCGCAGCTTGTGCTGAAAGCATCCTCATTTTTAAGCGGGCTGTTTCCTTTGTTTGTGATGTCCTTGGTTTTTCTAAAGTCATATTCTGGCGCCTGAAGCGCGGTCGGCTCGTGGGTCGCCTCATTGTCAAGAAGAATCAGAGAACCTTTTCCGCCGTCAATTTTTGTAAGCTCAGGCAGATAGTCGATTACTGCATAGTTGTCTATAAAGCGCGCCGAGTTGTCCCACTTGTTGTAGGAAAGCCAGTATTTTCTGTGGTATACCCCCCCCCGTATAACAGGCGGAACCATCTTAAAGAAACTGAACCAGATGAAGTTTCTGAAAATCTGAGTGCTTATATAAGGCTCTTTCTCCATTCCGTGTTTTGCGTACCAGTAGCCTGTATAAGTTCCAAGAACGCGGTTATGCTGAATCTCCTCATGGCCGGCATATTTCACAGTGTACGGATTTGCGTCCGGGTCGGAAAAAGACTCAAGCTTTATTCCATTGCGCTCAAGGTCGGGGTTCTTTAGATACATATTGCTTTCTGGCTGCTCAAGATAATTCTCATAAGGAAGATTTGCAACATACGCCTTGTAGCCGTTGGCTGTGAAAATAAGCGGAAGCGTTAGAAGCGCCTCGTTGTGCTTGTCCTGAAGCGTCTTTTCAGGCTCTTCGGATGCGCGCTCGTTCATTCTGTGAGGAGTGTAGTCATAGCCTCCGAAAAGCCCCGGAGTTCCAATCATCGTGAGTTTTCCCATAGAAACTGTGTTAGGATAATTCACAAATCCGTCAAACTTTTGCCTTAAATCCGGAAGCTCGTCAAAAATGTATGGAATATAAGGGTTAAAAAGCCGGTCCTGCATTATAACAAGAACGTTCTTATGAGTTTTTGAAAGAGAGAAAATAGGCTCAAGCTCATTGTTGTATGAAGGAACTGCAAGATTCTTATATGCCTTTTGAATTGAGGCGATATTCTTTACAGAAACCGCGCCGAGCGAAAGCACAAGAATAACAGCAAGCGAATGCGCGATTTTTGGAAATTTTGCCAGTAAAAAGATAAACGCTGCAAAAATTGCAAGAAGAACCGCAAAATTCAAAATAATCTCGTTCAACTTCGGAGTAAAAACCTGCGGCTGCATAAACTCAAGCCAGGCTTCCACAGGGCCGTAATGTCCGCCAAAAATAAAAGTGTTGGTGACAGCAATAAAAGCCCCTGCCGTAAAAAGAACAGCAAGGATTTTTTTAATTCTTACAGAAAAAAGCGCGTAGAAACATGACGGCCACAAAATAAAAAATCCAACCGCCTGAAAAAAAGCCGCCGAAAGAAATACAAACGGAGAAGAATAGCTGTCAACATAGCAGTAATTGTTCGGCTCGCTTTCCATAATCGTGGAAGGAATTGCGAGTCCTGAAAGAAAGGCGAGCGCGATTGACGAGAAAGCAAAGAGAGATGCGCGGAGTTTTTTATTCTTTTCAAGGATTTTAAAAGAACTGTCTGTCAATTTTGCCAGTTTTATTGCTGCAAACGGAATAAAAGGAAGAGCAAGCCCCAAAACAAAAATCACTTTTCTAAATCCGCTTTTTGAAGATGACAGAACTGTAAACGGCGAAACTATGCAAAACGCGGCAAAAAGGCACAGAATAACATAAAGAACTTTTTTCGGATTTTTCAGCTTGTAGAAAATGTTTTTTACGAGCGAGAGAATGTTGTTCATCGTCCAGTAAACGACAAGACCGGCCGGAGAATTGTAAAGCACCACAAGAAAAATCGCGGCGAAAGCGTAAATCTGGATTTTTTCCTTTGCCGAATGGCCTTTTGAATAGATAAATCCAGACGCGCAGTTAATAATCGTCATTGCAATCGGGAGAATGTTTACTGCAAAGCTTCCGATATGAAAAGTCGCGTCGGGAGAACCGAAATCCTTTATAAAAAGAAACGATTCCCCACGCAATGTTCCTAGATCAGAAAGAAAGTGGTATGCGGCGAGAAAGAAAGGAATTTGAATCAAAAGGCTAAAAGAAGAGCGCAGAGCCATAATCGGGCTGTAATGGTTCTGCCGGTAAAAAGTGTTCAGAATCATATACTGCTCATCGCCCTTGAAGAATTTCTTGATCCTTTCAATTCCGGGCTTAAGGCGCAGCTGCGTCTCGCGCTCCTTTTCCTGCCAGCCTTCGGCAACCATATAAAGCGGAAGAGTGCAGAGAGTGACAACAAAGCTCAAGCCGATGACAGCAACACCGGGATTGTTTGTCGCCTCAAAAATAAACTGGTAAAAAAATTCAAGTAGGGTGTTAAGCGGGAGAATAATAATATTGTAAAGTGCTGAAAACATAGTTTTTTTAGTTTACTGCAAATGCAGTTCGATTTGCAATTGTGGAGTTTTCTGCTGAACAAATCTAACGTTTACTCTTCCACAATCTTCCATTCAGCAAGGTTCCGTTCCTTTGTTGAGAAGCTCGCGCCGATTTTCACAATGCGCTTTCCGCTTGCCTTGTACGGCTCGGCGTATTTCGCCTCATCAATCTGTGTCAATGCCTCGTCCGCGCTTTTGTCCCTCTTGAACTTAAAGATAAACACATTGTTCCCGTTCAAAAGCACGCAGTCAGCCCTGCCGAATGAGGATGTCTCCTCTACAGACGACCACTGGCCTAGCAGCGTGAACACAAGGTAGAACACATTCTGGAAGTTCTGCTCGATGACAGCGTCCCTTTTTTCTTTCCTTGCGGTTGTGTAGGGAAGAGTTGAAAAAAGAGACTTGAACCGGTTCATCACGCTTTCTATGTCACCTTTCTTTATGT
>CAKUTI010000070.1 GCA_934691925.1 uncultured Treponema sp.
CTGACCAGAAATTTCAACATGATTTTTAGATTTGAAGAACTCAATATATTTTGAGCGTAATTCGTTTGCAGTCATAGTATTGTAGATATTAGCACAACGACCTTCTTTATTCAATAAATGCCGATTTTGCGCCGCTCTGCAATTTTCAAGCCCGACAGTAAATTTTTAATCTGACCGAAACTTTAAAATCTAGCTGAAAATTTTCAAGAAATCAAAACTATTTCCGCAAGATGAATTCAACGCGGCGGTTAATCCATTTTTCCTCGACACGCTTTGAGCGCGTTATTGGATTCTTGCTTCCGTTTCCAACAGCAGTAAGATTTGAAGCCGGAACGCCGTCACGGATAAGCCAGTTCCGCACAAACTGCGCCCGCTGCTCGGAAAGAAGCCGCACTTCCTCTTCCTCGCGCTCCGTTCCAGACAAATTGTTCGCGTTTCCTTCGATTGTAACTTTGTAGTCGCGGAATTTTTTCAAGATTTCGGAGATTCGGCTCAAAACGCGCAAGTTGTTGTCGATTGTCTTCTGATCAAGACCTCTGCTCTGCCCGTTCCAGTCTTTGTCTGCTCGGACTTCCGCATCGCTCTTGAAGTCTGCCGCATCGCTTCGGAATATAATAGAAGGAACTTGCATCAAAATTCTGTCGCCGTCTTTTATCACGAGAACGTCAACCTGAATGAAACCTTTGACCTCGCTTGAAAGTCCGTTTGAATCCGTAGCCGTAAAAACGTAAGGATAATCTGTCGCGGAATTCACAACCGCGCCGTCGTTTCCTTTGCCGTTCCATACAATTTTTGATTCAAGCGATGAAGTTCCGCGACGACTCCAGAAAACTTTTCCAGTGTTCGGGGCGGTAACAACAAAGCTCCAGCTTGCAAGGGCTGAAGAACAGTTCGCATCGAGAGAAGCCGTAAGCGTGTCATATTGGCCGTCGCCGTCAGGACTGAAATATTTCGGAGAAATTTCGACTTTCAGCTTCGGCGCGCTCAAATTTTCAGATTCGGACTGGGCAACAGAAGCGATTTCTTCCGTCTCGATTTTTTCATCTTCTTTAGGCGGAATATACTTTTTAAGAACAATAAGAGACGACTGGTCACGGAAAAAGCCCTCAGGATTCACTGAAGCCTTCTGGAAAATTACCGTGTCCTCGTCAACAACAGAACGTTCGTGAACGCGGCCTCGCTTGTCCGTTTCTGAAACAACCGAAGAAAGGAAAGAAAGCAGATACGAGCCTGAAAAACACGGATTTTCGCTTTCTGAACGGAACTGAAGCAGCGTTTTCCCAGAAATATTGATTTCAGTGAATCTTCCGTTTTCAACTTCCGCCGCCGGGTCATCTTTTTTTGACGCAGTGTAATCCGAGCCGGAAAATTTCAGGACAGTCTCGTTGTTTAAAATCCAGTCGGACTGGCTCAAAAGCTTTGAAATCACTTTTTTCTCGTCATTTTCGTTCTTGGAATCAGAATTTGAATTCTGAGATTTTGAATTCTTCGGTTCGGAATCGCTTTTTGCGGTGTATTTTTTGTAGTTTCCGTCCCACCGCGTGCTTTCGCTAATCAGCATGCGAACGTCGTCCTGCAATTTGATTCTGATTTCATCGACGCTAACGAGAGAAATGTCAAAACGCCGCTGCAAGCTTTCAATCGTCTTGTTCACGGAAGAAAAATAAATTCCGTTTCTTCTAAGATTCGAGTTCATCCAGGAATAAACTTCCTCGCTTCCGCCATGCTCAAAAACAATCTCAGAATTTTCGTAGTCAAAATAAATGTAGCGGATTTCGTTTTCCGTGTTTTCAGTCTTGTACCAAAGGCCGTCAAGAAATTTCGCGAAAGTCTCGACCGTTCCGTCCTGAATTTTCGCAAGCTGGCGCGCCGCAATTCTGCTTCCGGCAACACGGATTGAGCGTGACTCGACAAATTTGTTTTCAGACGCGCTCCAAGTGTACATTGTCTGAATCTGGTCAAGATTCGCCGAAGAGTTCTTGTCACTTTGGCTGTCAGAAGAATAAACCCAAACCGGAAAAGGCTCGCCGTCTGCATTGTTTATCTCATAAGCCTCGTTACGCTCCGACTGCTGAATAAAAACTGTTCCGTCCGCCTCAAAAGAGCCGAGAACGTCCATTTCAAAAACGCCGGAATTCGATTTTCTCCCCTGCAAAATCACAAGCGAAACTTTTCCGTCATCATTCACGCCCTGATAAACAAGAGATTTCTTATGTTTTCCGACAACATCGATTCCGGTGCAGACAAAAGTCTTAACCTGCGAAATATTCGTAGTAATATAGTAGGAACGCTCATATTCCTGAATTTTCGGATTGTAAAGAGCCACAACCAGCGTGATAAAAGGACTCGCGGCAGTCTTCACAATGTTAATCTGGTCATCAAAAGTGTCGCCGTCAACATCAAATTCAGAAGTTCCAATCAAAGTTTCGCCGTTCGCAAGCTGAATAAACGAAGTCTGCGCCAAATCTTCATTGTAATCGTCATTTTTCTTAGTCTCGGTCTCGCTTCCGTCAACAAGCGGAACAACAACTTTCGCGCGCGCAACCGAATTGTCCTTCACAAAAAGATTTTTCGCAAAAATAAAAAATATCAGAACAGCAGCCACAACAGCAAACGCCGCAGGAATCAGTTTTTTCATAAGTCTGAAAAGTTTATCAAAAAAAAAAGGAAATAGGAATTAGAATCAAAAAAATTAGGATTTCGGAAAAATCCGGAAGATTTCGGATTTTTTCAAGGAGATTTTCGATTTTAAGAACAGAGAAATTTCAGAGCGAGATTTTCTGGTCGCGCGGGCTTTGCAAATCCCGGCTAGCATTTTCTCTTCATAAAAAGTTCACTTTGCGCGAGCAAAACTCATATTCTCTTCAAAAAAAATTCTGGGGTTCTGAGAAAATAAAAAGCAAAACAACAATTTCCAAAAATTGCGTTTTCCAAGCGAATCAGATTTTGAAAAATTCTGTTTCTGTCATATTTATAAAAAACTGTTATTACACACTGCAAACTTTTACATTTATTGACATTTTTTAACATTTTAATAAAATTTCGCCAATATGATTAAAAATATTGATATTTTTGAGACCGCCCCGATTCCAAAAGCGGTCTTTAAATTTGCTCTTCCAACAGTCC
>CAKUTI010000071.1 GCA_934691925.1 uncultured Treponema sp.
AGCAAGAAGGACCAGCACTAAAATTGTAAACTCTTGACATTCGTCTCCACCTCATCGTGATTTTTGATTCTTTTTTGGGCGTTCCAGCAAGCCGCTCCGTCACTTCGTTCGGTCGCGTCCTGCTGTCGGGTCATTCAGGGTTCCGGCGTCTGCCGCGCCTACATTCTAAAAAACGCTCGGCTTCGCAAAAGCTCATCCTTCGCATTTTTTAGAACGCACTACGCGCGCCCTTACTGCCCCTAACGCTTTGCTTTTTCCGTGAACTCTGTGAAATTCTTCACGGAATCAACGTTCAAGAGTTTAGAACTTTTTAAGACAACATTCAAGAAAACTGAAGTTTTATCGCGTTTTACCGTGAAAAAATTCACAATAAACAAAATTGCAAGAGAAACAAAAAAAGCCGGCTTCAAAACGAAACCGGCTTTATCTTCAAATCGCTTAAAAATTACAAAAAACGGCTTGAATTACTGCTTTTTTCCCTGGTTTGCAACTGCCTGCATTTTCGCAGCGATTGCAGCCTGGTCTCCAAGATAGTAATGCTTTACAACGTTGAAGTTGTCATCGAACTCATAAACAAGCGGAGTCGCAGTCGGAATGTTAACTCCCAAAATCTCCTCTGGAGTCATCTTGTCGAGATAGTAAACAAGAGCGCGGAGAGAATTTCCGTGCGCAGCGATTACAACGCGTTTTCCAGCTTTCATCTGAGGCTTGATTTCCTCAAGGAAGTAAGGAACGACGCGCGCGATTGTTGTCTCAAGAGACTCGTTCTGCGGCAAGAATGAAGGGTCAACATCGCGGTACATCGCCTGCTTTTTCGCAGAACGCTCGTCATCGTCAGAAAGAACCGGCGGTTTAACGTCAAAAGAGCGTCTCCAGATTTTTACCTGATCCTCACCGAATTTTTCAGCAGCCTCGCTCTTGTTTTTTCCCTGCAAGTCGCCGTAATGACGCTCGTTAAGCTTCCAAGTCTTGATTACTGGCAGCCACTCTCTGTCCATCTCTTTCAAAACACCGTTCAAAGTGTGGATTGCGCGCTTCAAATATGAAGTGTAGCAGACATCAAAATCATATCCTTCTTTTTTGAGAAGCTGTCCGGCATTTTTCGCCTCTTCAACGCCCTTTTCGCTAAGCTCAACGTCCATCCAGCCTGTAAAAAGGTTAAGTTTGTTCCATTCACTTTCACCGTGGCGAATCAAAACCAGTTTAGTCATAATTTCCTCCAAATCAAAATCAATTCTTCTATTAAATACAACTTCAAAGCAATTTTCAAGATGTGCTGTTTTGACTGTTTGCCAAAGCATCATCTGTAAAATTCGTCTTCAATAATCCTGAAAATTTCCGCTTCGTGAATGTCAAGAGATTTCTTTTCATCTCTTGAAAATCTAAGCCTTGAAGAATTTCCTTCGCCGTCGAAAAACGGAAAATATTCCAGGCAGTTTTTCTCAAAATAAAGCCACGCAAAAAGATAAACGAACTGCCCGCCCGAAGTGTAAGCTGGCTTTTGTGCAAGCGGAGAAAAAATCTCAACGTCTTTTATGTAAGTCGCGCCAATCTCGTCTTGATTCAAAAGATTCAAGTCCATCGTGCTTTTGTAAAGATTATAGGCCTTGAAAAGCAAATTCTCGTCGGAATCAATGTTCGCCGCGCGCACAGAATCCGTTCCCAAAGCCTCAAACGGCGACTTGTAAATCTTGTAAGTTGAAACAACGTTGTTTTTCAGCCGCTCGGAGCGTTCCTTCAAGTTTTCGCCCGCAAAATCATTTGAATTCTTTTTAATAATCCGCCTGCTGTCTGAATCCGCGTCATTGAATCTCTTTAGCCTGTCTGAAAATTTGCTGAACGCCTCGGAAATATAGCTGCTCATTTTTCTTCCTTTTCCACAAAATCTAAAAACATTATAATGTCGCTTATGAAAAAAACAAATGCAATGCATGAAATGCGAATCCCAGCATCCTCCTGACGCTAGCTAGAATCTGCTCCGCGTATTCTAGCGAAAAATCTACTGACCTTTTGGCAACGTCCGTGTTGCCTGCCTTTCCCGCATTGCAGCTTAAAATAAATTCATTATAATTGTCCGCATGAAAAAGACTAATGCAATGCGAATCCTCGACAACTTAAAAATAAAATACGAGACACTTTCATATGACGATGACGGCGAGCATGAGCTTAGCCGTGGAGCCGCAGAAAAAACAGCGGAAAAACTTGGAATCGACCCGGCGGCGTGCTTCAAGACAATTGTAATGCGCTCCAACGACAAGCAGATTTTCGTTTTCTGCCAAAGCGCGCTGCACGAAATCAACCTGAAAAAAGCTCGCCAAGCCGCTGGCGCAAAAGAAATTTCGCCGGTAAAGCCAGACGAGCTTCTCGCGCTGACTGGCTACGTTCGCGGCGGCTGCTCTCCGCTTGGAATGAAGCGAAAATTTCCGACATTCATCGATAAAACCGCGCTTGACCACGAAAAAATCTACGTAAGCGCAGGAATGAGAGGCGAGCAAATCGCCCTAAGCCCGGAAGACCTGATAAAAGCCGCCGGCGCAGAAGCAGTGGACTTGGTGCTGGAAGAAAAAGCGTGATTTGCGGCTGACGGAAGCGAGAAGCATTAAGAAATTTTGTGCCGCAGGTGATTTTCGTAAGCTGAAATGGAAACTATACAAAAACAAACGCCGCTGAAAAAAGCGATTTCAGCGGCGTTTGTTTTATTTATTGATTTTATAAAAAAGAATTACTGTCCGATTTTTGAAAGTCCAGCGTTGTCATAAGCGACAACCGCCGCTTTCAATTCCTTTATCAAGCTGTAGTTTGAGTCTTGCTCCGCATTGTCAAAAGTCCATGCAAAGTCAGGATTGTGCCGTCCTGCAAATTTTACAACGTTTGAAAGAGCGTCTTTCGGTTCTGTAAGAGAGCCGTCAGCCAGATGCAAATCTTCGCTCGTGTCAAAGTTGTTGTATGTCGAGCCGCCAGAAACAGCCGTTACTGAAGAAGGAACAGAGTCTGCTCTGTTGTCAACAATATAGCAGTCAATATCATTGTCGCCTTCTTTCCAGCCTTCAT
>CAKUTI010000072.1 GCA_934691925.1 uncultured Treponema sp.
TAAAAGCCGGCTGCAAAAGTTTTTGGAAAACACAAAAAAAGGCGTAATGTTCGGCGAATGGAACGACAACGGAAGATTGCTTTGAAAAACGTTCTTATTTCAGGCTGATAAATTTTCTGATTTCATCGAGCCGCGCAAGCGCGTTTTTCCGCCCCTCGTCATAGACACGCTGAAGCTCGTCAGGATTTTTTTCCGTGCGGCTGATTCCAAGCGACTTTTTAGGGCATATAACAAGCGCATTTTCTTTTCTTTCCTGCTCGAACACATATTTTGTCTCTTCATTGTAGACGTTGTGGCGGTTTTCCATCGCGCTTACAATCGCTGGATATTTTCTGAGCGCGATTCTCATTATTCCAATCAGCTTGTTCGGCTTTTTTATGTAGTTTCTCGGCTGGGTCAGAACAACGATGTTTTTTTTGAATCCTGATTCTTCAAAGAATTTCAGCGGAATAGAGTCGGTCATGCCGCCGTCTAAAAGCTCGTAGCCGTTAATTCTTACAACTTTGCTGGCAAGCGGCATTGACGCGCTGGCACGCATCCAGGTAAGGTCGTCCGCATCGCAAGTTTTAAGCTCCTTGTACACAGGCTCACCGGTTCTGCAGTCGCTCGCCACGACAAAAAACGGCATGGGATTTTTTCTGTAAGACTCAAGGTCAAAGATGTCCAGCTCGTTCGGAATCCGGTTGTAGCAGAAGTCCGCGCCGTAAAGGTTTCCTGTTTTTATAAGCGAGCGAAGCGAGCAGTAACGCCAGTCGCCTGAATATTTTTTGTTGTACCTGATTGTCCTTCCGATTTGCCTTGACTTGTAGTTGCAGCCGAACGTCGCTCCGGCCGATACTCCGACTGTTCCGTCAAGAGCGATTCCGTTTTCCATGAAAACATCGAGAACTCCGGCGGTGAACATTCCCCTCATCGCTCCGCCTTCCAGAACAAGCCCGGTTTTTACGTTTTTTTCCATGCAGACATTATATAAGTTTTTTGAGAAATAAAATAGGAAATGACAATTAACGCTTCTTCTTATGGAGCAAAATGTCTATCAACCTTCCTCAGACTGCACAATTTTTCAGGCTTGCATTCAGTTTCTATAAATCTGCAATACAGAATTTCCATCGATTTTTAGATAGAAGCCGACCAGATAATCCCGACTGACATCGGCGACCATAAGAAAATATACGGAAAAGATTAAACTCAGGCGCGCAGAGAATCCCAAACCAAGCCGTTCACATTGATAACGCTCTTCTGCACTTTCAAATCTTTTGCAAACATCATTTCTACGGAGAATTTGAGCCATCTTGAAGGCGCTATTCCGTATTTGAAGCAGGTGATTTTCTTTGAAAGAAATTTCGATAAAGCCGATTTTTCTTTTTTATGAGTCTCATTTTTTTTCTCTTCTTTTTCTTCTTTCTGTTCCGAACAGCCGAATTTTGAAAGCAGTTCCGGCGCGATGAATGACGCTATGCTCGCCGTAAAATCCTTTTCTTTTGTGCGGCTCGCCTCAAATCTTTTGGATATGCCGGTCTCTGCATATGTTGACAGCTTCGGAAGATTTTCAACTGAGGATTTGTCCGATTGCTGCATTTTATAAAGGATTCTTGCCGTGTTAAATGCGTCTGCCAAAGCATTGTGCCTTTGCCCTTTGAATTTCAGGCGGCACAGTTTCAGCGCCGAATCCAAAGAAAGCGCTTTTTCTGCTCCAAGTCTTTTTCCAAAAGCAAGCTGCAGGTCGGCAAATGTCTTTAGAAATTTTCTGTATTCGTCATGATTTTTTGCCTTTACATAAATTTCGTTCCAAAGCTGCTTATAGTCGCTGTCGCTCCAGCAAAAAGCCGTTACGCTGTCTTTTCCTGCCCAGCAATATAATTTATAGAACACTGCTGAAAATGTGTCGGAGTTGGCAACAGCCTCATCTGAGATTCCAGTAAGCTTTGTGATTTCGTCCGCAATATGGCTGAAAACAGGCTTTACTAAAGAGCTGAACTGGCTTATGCAATTAAAATTCTCATCAAGCATGACCGCCCCGATTTGAATCACTTCACCCGACATTCCTTTTACTGACTTGCGTTCCTTTGATGTAAGCTCGTTCATCTCCAAATCAATGCAGATATATCGTTTTTTCTTTATCAACAGCTCTGCCTTTTTCTGCGGCAAGGCAGGAGACTTGCCTATGCCGCTAAGTCTCGAGGCGGCTTCCTGTTTTCTAAGTTTTTTATCAAGCTTCTGAAGTTCTCTTTCTAGCCAAAACGGATGGCCTGTCTGCCTGATTAAGGCGCCGCACTGTTTTCCAAGACAG
This sequence comes from uncultured Treponema sp., assembly GCA_934691925.1. Taxonomy (GTDB): domain Bacteria; phylum Spirochaetota; class Spirochaetia; order Treponematales; family Treponemataceae; genus Treponema_D. The sequence goes on from CAKUTI010000072.1 coordinate 2,291, forward strand.
TTTTTTGTCCTGAGCTGCTTTTCTGTCAGATATGCCTTGTGAAAAGTGCAATATCCGACGCATCTGCAAAAATAGCTTTCTGTATTATACAGGCACGGACAAATCTCCATAGGATCTGACGGAAACGCGAAATCTACCATAAAACCTCCGTTGAAGACACTTTTCACTCTTAGGAATAAATTATAGCACAGTCAATGCGACATAGAATGTCGGAGTTCTCCTGAAATATTTAACGCGATAAAAATGCAGCATCGTCTTGCTTTGAATTTCTTTCAGTTTGAAAATTACCAGGAATAAAAAATCAGGACATCTGAAAATCAGACGCCCCGATAAGCACACTCATCATTTTATCACAAGCGCATCAGAAACCGTCGAGACAAGCTCCTTCCGCTTATATTTTAGGTTTGAAGTGCATCTTGTTTTCAGCACAATGCGGTACGTGCCGGCAGAAAGAGTCTTCGGCAGAGGAAAAAGCAGAGTTCCGGGCTTGTTCACGGAAAGTTTTGCCGTAACCTGTGTCCAGTCCGCGCCGCTTTCGTCAATCGCCGCAGTGTCCCCGGCGGCAGGAG
>CAKUTI010000073.1 GCA_934691925.1 uncultured Treponema sp.
TTGAATTCATCAAGGCAAAACCGTTCGGAAAATCAGTCTTGAACTGTGATTCCGAAACGAAATCCGCAGTCAGCCAGATTGTCAAGCTTACGCAGAATTACAGTTTCCATGCACGGCAGAAAATAATTTCCGAAAATCTCCGCGAAACAAATCATCCGTTTTTCTTAAAATGGAGGCCGCTCCAAAAACTTTGCCTTGCGATTCTGAACCATTCAAAAATAAACTATCATTCAGGCGGAAAATCTGTTTGCGGCCTGCTTTTTGACGGTGCCTGGCTCTGGGAGGAATATCTGAACAAGATTCTTTCTCCGCTTGGCTTTGTTCATCCGGAAAATAAAATTCATAGGGGTGGAATCAGAATGTTTAATAACGACAACGATGAGTTGACTTTCGACAAGAATTGCCTCAGAATCTACCCAGATTTCTACAAAGAAGGCGAGTACATTCTGGACGCAAAATATAAGCCGCTTCAAAAAAATGTCTGCCGAGAAGATTTGTATCAGGTTGTCTCATATATGCACTCTATGAAAATTTCCCATGGTGGATTTGTTTTCCCTGACGACGGCAGAACGGATTTTGAAAATCAGCGTTACAATCTTGCAGGCTTCGGCGGAACTCTCGCTGTAATCGGCATGAAAATTCCGCAAAACGCAGAGAAATTCCAGAAATTTTGCGAACTTATGCAAGTTAAGGAAGAAAATATTCAAAACTATTTTCGTAATCTCTGAATCCCAAATTCCGTTGCTTTTTTTGTAAAAAAATTGCCAAAATTTTTGCCATCAAATTACATTGATTTGGCAGAGCTTCATTGCGTTTAGAGCGTTTTTGTGGCTTTCAGGAGTTACGCAGGCGCAGCATGAGCTGTCCACGGTGATTTTAACTTCTGGAAGTTTTGCTTTTAATATAAGCGCGTTGCTGATTACGCAGATTCCTGTGCATAAGCCGGCAAGCTCGATTTCTTCAAGATTTTCAAGGCCTGCAACATAATCTGCAAGTTCAAGAGATCCGAACGTTGGCTTGTTGAAGATTTTTGATTCGCCTGTTTCCAGTTTTTTTGAAATCTGCCAGCCTTCCGTGCCTTCTATGCAGTGGACTACAGGCAGATTTTTTCCTTCCTGAGTTTCAAGATAGTTTGAATGGTGCGTGTCTCTTGTGAAAACAACCAAATTTCCAACCGCCCTGTACGCTGAAATCTTTGCGGCGACATTCGGCACAATTGCGACGGCCTCTTCCGTTCCGAGCGCTGCGTCAATAAAGTCATTCTGCATATCGATTACAATCAATAATTTCATATGTTTTCCTTCAATTTTTTTCAATCTTAATTAGATGCGAGATTTTATTTTTTGTGTCTGAATTATAGTCATTTTTATTCTGTTTTGGAACAAAATCACAAGATTCATCTTGCGTTTGCAATTTTCCGATGAAAGCCAGCTTTTTTGACAAAGACAATTGATAAGGATTTGTTCCCGGCTGGTTCAGCGGAACTTCAAGTCCGAGCTTTTCATAATATTTTTTCCAGTATCCTGAAATTTCATTCAGACCGTCATTGAATTTCATCGGGACTGTCTCAAAAATCTGGAGAATTTTCGCGATGTACTGGGAGCAGTAAAATCCTTTTGCGTCAGGATAAAAACCGTGATTATACGGAAGCCCCAGATATTTCTCAGCTTCTGACTTTGTTTTTTTTGCATCGATGAAATCCAAACGGTAAACAGAAACTTCTTTTCGCTCTTCTGCAAGATAGGCTTTTAAAAGCTGCTTGTTCACGCCTTTTTTCTGCGTGGCATGATAAATCATCCCGTCAAAATAGATTCCGACATGGCTGTAGACGCTTTCTTTCTCGATTCCTGTGATTGCTCTGGAAATATCAGAAGAATCTCTCATAAACAAAAGGTCGCCCTGCTGCAAGTCGTAAAAATAAAGAGCCGTGGCTTTTTTCATTTTTTTTTGAATTTCAGACTTCCTTATAATACGGGCAGATGTCCTCAAAATGTCCGTCTTTCATCTTGAATCCGCCTTTGATTGTGCCGAGCTGGATAAAGCCGAGCCTTTCGTATAAGTGTCGTGCGTGGATATTCGTTGCGACCACTGCGTTGAACTGCAGAATTCTGAAATTTGCCACGCGTGCCTGAGAGAGGCAGTCTTTTACAAGAAGCTCTCCGATGTGAAGTCCTCTAAGATTTTTGCTTACGGCGTAGCTTGCGTTTGCAATATGACCGCAGCGGCCGACGTTGTTCGGGTGCAGAATGTAAAGCCCTGCAATTTTTCCGCTTTCTTTTTCCTCAGCGACCGCGCAGTAAGTTTGGGACGCGAAGAACTCAGCGCCTGTTTTTTCAGTCAAAGCCTCTTCCTGCGGAAAAGCGACGCCGTCCTCCACAACCTCGTTCCAGATTCCGCACATCGCAGGAACATCTTTTTCCGTGTATTTTCTAATTACGATTTTTTCCATGATTTATTCCTCTAGTTTTTCTCAACGCGGAAAATTATAGCGAACGCGAAACGAGCGGGCAAGATTATAAAAGAATGTTGCTCTACAACATTAAAAAAATTATTTGGTGAAAAACCAGTCCTCCATGCGCAGAAACGAGCGTTCGGCGGTTTCTGAAAAATCTGAGACATTGTGCGTTACAAGAACCATTCCGTTTGCGATTGCGGTCGCCGCAATCTGTGTGTCGCAGTAGGGAAGTTTTTTTCATTCTTTTGAACATTCTCCTGAAAGCTCCCCGCAGATTCTGACCGCAAAGTCATCGTAGGGAATTATCTCAAAATCTTCCTTATAT
>CAKUTI010000074.1 GCA_934691925.1 uncultured Treponema sp.
GCTGAGCTGAACCAATCAATTTTCCGTTCAATTCAGGAATTACAAGACCGATAGCCTTTGCAGCGCCTGTTGAGTTAGGAACGATGTTTGCAGCGCCTGCGCGTGAGCGGCGAAGATCACCCTTGCGCTGAGGACCGTCAAGAATCATCTGGTCTCCAGTGTAAGCGTGGATTGTTGACATGATTCCGCTCTGGATTGGAGCAAAGTCGTTAAGAGCTTTTGCCATTGGAGCCAAGCAGTTTGTTGTGCAAGAAGCAGCAGAAATGATGTTGTCATTCTTTGTAAGAGATTTGTGGTTTACATTGTAAACGATTGTTGGAAGGTCGTTTCCAGCAGGAGCTGAAATTACAACTTTCTTTGCACCAGCATCAATGTGAGCCTGTGATTTAGCCTTTGAAACATAGAAACCTGTGCATTCAAGAACAACGTCTACACCAAGTTTTCCCCATGGAAGATTAGCAGCATTAGCTTCCTTGTAGATTGTGATTGTTTTTCCGTCTACAACGATTGCGCCTGGCTTTGTTACTGTTTTTCCGTCTTCTGCAAGAACATCGTCAATGTAAGAAACTGTGTGCTTGTTCTCGCCGATTCTTCCTGCGTATCCGCCCTGTGCTGTGTCGTATTTCAAAAGGTGAGCAAGCATTTTTGGGCTTGTAAGATCATTGATAGCTACAACTTCGTAACCATCTGCTGCAAACATCTGGCGGAATGCCAAGCGTCCGATACGGCCAAAACCGTTAATAGCAACTTTTACTGCCATTTTTATTCTCCTATAAATTGAATTTCAATTTAAATAACAAGATAAATATAATGATTTTTCTAAAAACCGTCTATAAAAAAATGATTTCCGAAAAACTGCTGGGAAAAATCAAAAAACGGCAGAACAAATCATCTCTTTGAAAAAGATTCATAATTTTCTGCCGTTTCTTCTATATAAATATCATTTTGTGCTGTCGTCGCTGTTCGTGTCTTTGTGGCGGTTGTCGAAATATCCTCCGTCCTCAAGATAACGCCTGCGCGTCATTATCAGATTTATAAGCTCGTGGTACATATTGAAGTCGATTTCAAGCGCCATCGGAAGAAGGAAAAACTCGGTCTCGTCGCAGTAGCGCTCAATAAAATGCGGGTCGGTAACATAGCCGAGCGAAATCATATTAGAGATTCTATCCGCGCATTTCAAGATTTTCGCTTTCTGGCTTCCGCTGTCGAGAATCCGCTGCAAAAATTGCTTCTTGCTTTCGTCCTCGCGCCTTGTAACTTCAAGAACGAGCCTCAAGACTTCCTCGCCTTCAGAATCTGCATTTGCAATCAGGCTTTTGTCAAAATCCTTTATATCCTCAACAGTGTCGTGAACAACGCTCGCCTTTAAAAGAACAGAGTCGATGTAGCCATAGTCAATAAGAATCGCAAGCGTGTCCATCTGATGACGGAACATATTTCCGCCAGCGTGCCGCGCTTTTCCGATAAGCCCCGTGGCAAGCTGCATATAAGGAGCCAAGACAATGTTCTTAAGCTCCTGAGCTTCCTTGTTGCCCATTTTTTCAGGCTTCTCAGTTTTCATCTCATATTTAATTCCCATGTCTCGCCCCCTGTTCTTTCTGACAATTTCGTGCTGAGTATTATCCGGCAACAAAGCCAATCCGTCAAACTAATTCAGCGCAGCAACGTAAGATTCAAGTTTTTCAACGCGCCGCTTGATTTCTGCGAGCTTGTCGCGCTCAGCCTGGACAACTTCCGCCGGAGCGTGCTGACCGAATTTTCCGTTGAGTTTGAACTCGATTCTTTCAGCATCTTTTTTGCCTGTTTCCAAGTCCTTGTTGAAATGCTTTAAAAGCTGTTCCTTGTTGATGTTGCCGTCAAGAAGAATGAACGCCTCAAATCCAGTTCCTACAGTTCCGATTGACTTAGCAGGCTTTTCCTCGACAAATTCGATTTTTGAAAGACCGGCAAGAAGCTGAATCATATCAGATTTTTCTTTGCAGACTTCCGCCGCGCTTCCTTTTACAACAAGCAAGGCAAGATTGATTTTGTCCGCAGGATTTACACCGCACTCGTTCCTAAGTCCGCGCACGCTTCTGACTACGTCTTTAAGAGCGTTGAAACGCGCAGTGATTTTCTCGT
>CAKUTI010000075.1 GCA_934691925.1 uncultured Treponema sp.
GTCCGGGATTCCGCTTCCATATTTCTCGTCAATGTCTTTCAGACTTTCAGCGTTTCCTGCGTAAGTAAGGCAGTCAACATTGATAATTCTTCCGTCAAAACCTGAATCCGTAAAAGCCTCGCCGCCAGCTGTGCTCATTCCAAGCAGATAATGAATAAAATTGCAGCCGATAAATCCAGCTCCGCCGGTAACCATCACATTTTTCAGTTTTCTGTTCGTCATTTTAATTTCCTGATTAAAATTTATTTTCCAATCCACTTAGCGTTCAAGTCAAAATATTTTTCATTTTTGCTGAACGCAGGATGTTTTCCGTCCTTTTCAGACAAGACAGGCACAATCTCTGGAGCGACAGATTTCCAGTCGATTCCGATTTCACAATCGTTCCACATCAAGCCGCCCTCATCTTCAGGATGATAAAAATCCGTACATTTATAGGCAAAAACAGCCAAGTCAGAAAGAACATAAAAGCCGTGCGCAAAGCCTTCGGGAATATAGAACATATTCTGCTTCTCGCAGTCAAGAAGAACGCCGTAATATTTTCCGAATGTCGGGCTTCCAAAACGCAAGTCAACTGCGACATCGTAAACTTTTCCATAAAGAGAACGTACGAGTTTCCCCTGCGGATGCTGCTTCTGGAAATGCAAGCCTCGCAAAACGCCCTTTGTGGAAGAAGACTGGTTATCCTGAACGAATTTCATAGTCAGTCCAGACTCAAAAAAGTCTTTTTCGCTGTAAGTTTCAAGAAAATATCCTCGGTTGTCGCCGAAAATTTTAGGCTGAATCTCAAAAAGCCCTTCTATACCGCATTTTTTAAATTCAAAAGACATTTATTTCTCCGCAATATATTCCAAATATCTTCCATAGTCTGTTTTGTAGCCGGAAGCAAGCTGCAAGACCTCATCTTTTGTAATCCAGCCGTTATTGAAAGCAATTTCCTCAATGCAAGAGACATACATTCCCTGTCTTTTTTCGATAGTCGCGATAAAATTGCTCGCCTCCAAAAGACCGTCGTAAGTTCCAGTGTCAAGCCAAGCCATTCCGCGACCCAAAAGCTCAACAGACAAAGTTCCGCGCTCAAGATAAGCATTGTTCACCGCAGTGATTTCAATTTCGCCTCGCGCACTCGGCTTAACATTTTGGGCGATTTTAACGACTTCATTATTATAGAAATAAAGACCAGGAACCGCATAATTGGATTTTGGCTGAGATGGTTTTTCCTCGATTCCAAGAACTTTTCCGTCAGAATTGAACTCCACAACGCCGTAGGCTGTCGGATCTTTCACCATATACCCGAAAATTACAGACTCAGCTTTTTTCGACCGGATTTTCTCAACTGCATTCTGCAAAGTCTTTGTGAAGCTCTGACCGTAAAAAATATTGTCGCCCAAAACAAGAGCGACATCATCATTTCCAATAAAATCTTTTCCAACAATGAACGCATCCGCAAGACCGCGAGGCTTATCTTGAACCGCATAGGAAAAATTCATTCCAAGCCATTTTCCGTCGCCAAAAAGCTCCTCGAAAAGAGAAATATCACGAGGAGTCGAGATAATCAGGACATCACGGATTCCAGAAAGCATAAGGCAGCTCAGAGGATAATAAATCATCGGCTTATCATAAAGCGGAAGAATCTGCTTTGAAACCGCTTTTGTTATAGGATAAAGGCGAGTCCCCGACCCGCCCGCAAGAATAATTCCTTTCATACTTTATTATAATATACTCAAAAGAACACATTTTCAATCGCTAACGTCAAAAATAAATTAAATATTTTTAACAAGCATAACACATTGCCAGGACAGCTGTTGCCAGCCATTTTCTTATGGTTAATAATACGCTTCCTTCGTGTGTTTTTTATGCTTGCAATGGCTTCATGCAATGCTTGTCTATGGTTCTATGTTAGGGAAGCTGAGTGCAATTTTAAATTAGCATTATTGATGAATCAAGTTGGAATGATATATGTTCTAAATTGATTTCATTTTAAAATTAAGTTGAATACGTGTTTAATCCAAATTGATTTCACTTTAAAATCAATTTGGATATGCTTTTAATCTAAATTGGGATTCATTTAAACTTAAATTGGATTAAACTTT
>CAKUTI010000076.1 GCA_934691925.1 uncultured Treponema sp.
TCACTGCGACAACGAACGAAACTGCATCGCTTATGAGCGCGCTCCAGAGCATTGTCACAATATTTTTGCTCACGGTGGCAAGAATAATTGAAGCTGGAACAAAAACAATCACATCGCGCAGAAGAGCAAGAATCGTTGATTTTCCGCTTTTTCCGATTGACTGCAAGATTATTGAAGACGACTTTATGAAGCATGTCATTATGATTCCGCTCAAAAAGATTCTTACGCAAAGCCGCGCGTATTCAATGTATTCAGGCGAGTTGCCTTTTCCGAAAATCGAAATCACCAAGTCCGGAAGAAATTCAAAAATCAGAAAAACAATAACGCCGATTGCAAGAACAAGACGCAGAATCACGTTTGCTGTTTCCTTTACGCGCGCTGCGTTTCCGGCTCCCATGTTGAATCCGATTATAGGCTGGCCTCCCAAGCTGATTCCAATCACAATGGAAATTACGATTCCAAAAACTTTCATAACTATTCCCACGACCGCAAGCGGAATAACCGAGCCGAAAGCCTCTCCTGTGCTTGCGAAAGTTCCGTAGCCGTATTTTGTAAGAAGGTTGTTGTTCACGGCGATTACAATCACGATTGAAAGCTGAACGATAAGAGACGCCATTCCAATCATTGAAATTCGCCCCAGAAGCGGAAAATCAGGCTTTAGGCTTTTAAAATGCTTAATGCATTTTAGATTCAGGCGGAAATTCTTTGAGCGGAAAAGATAAAAAATGCTCATAGCAAAAGTCAGAAGCTGTCCGATAACAGTCGCGATGGCCGCTCCTTTCACGCCCATTCCAAAGACGAAAATAAAAACCGGGTCAAGAATAATGTTTGAAACCGCGCCAGCAAGAGTGCAAGTCATAGCGAATTTTGGAGAGCCGTCCGCGCGGATTGCGCCGTTCAAGCCCTGTCCAATCATATAGAAGGGAAGTCCCGCGCAAATCACTATAAAATACTCATTTGCAAAATCGTAGCAAAGCTTTTCACTTGGATTTGCGCCGAAAACCGCAAGAATTTGGTTCTTGAACAAGAAGCCAAAAGCGCAAAGCACAACAGAAAGAATAATCAGAAACGAAAATCCTGTTCCAACGCTCTTGTCCGCCTTTTCCTTGTTCCGCTCGCCTAAAGCAAGGCTGAACATTGCCGCAGAGCCGTCTCCCACAAGAAGCGAAAGTCCCAAAGCCAGAACCGTGAACGGATAGACGATGTTTGTAGCCGCGTTTCCGAACGCTCCTGCGTGGCTCCAGCCGATAAAAATTTGGTCAACAATGTTGTACAAAGCCGCAACCAGCATGCTGATAACGCACGGAACTGCAAAGTGGCGCACAAGCCGCCCGATTTTCTCGCTTCCCAAGTCATAGTTTTTCATAAAATACCTCATAAAAAATTAAGAAAACCACATAAAAAAAACAGCCTGAAAACGCGCCCTAACTGGACTTACGCTTTTGGCTGCTCGCTAGATTGAATGGTTGTTTTGATTTATTGCGGCTTATAATATCGGATTTTTTATATTTGTGTAAGCGATTATGAGAAAATGAATCCGCAGGGGAAAGTTTTGTCATGCGGAATCGCATTTTTTGATTGCAGATTCAGAAACAAAGCGAGAACGAACGTTCTCGAGTTCGGAATGACAGCTTTGCAAAATCGCAAACCGAAAAATTCTCTGAAATCTAAAAATCTTTGCATAATCTTGACAATTCCAATAAAAAGTCTTGAAACGCCGCCTGTAACATCGTCTTATCAAAAAAACGGGGGGGGAACGGAATAAACGCTTGAGCGTTGAAGTCCGTTATTTTTAAGAAACCAAAACGTTTTTTTGGTAAGGAAAAAATTATGAAAAAATTTGCAGTTGTTATTGGCGCGGCGGCTTTGCTTGCAGGAAGTGTTTTTGCAGAGGAATTTGCTTCTTCTCCGATTTCAGATGCTGGCTCTGCGGCTGGATTGAATGTCCAGAACGAGGCTGCTCCGGCTGACGACGGCGTTCTTTCGGCTCAGGAAATCTCAAA
>CAKUTI010000077.1 GCA_934691925.1 uncultured Treponema sp.
AAACTTGAGGCGGAACTCCTGGAGATGAAAAAGCCTTCCGTTGAATGTCAAAAAAAGATAATGGATTCTTTATATTACAGCTGAATACAGCCGGCAAGCCAAGCGGTGAAATAGAGCAATGTTGCAACTTGTGCTATACTATCCGCATGGAAGAAAGATTTTTGCCAATCGGCATTCAGGATTTTGAAAAACTCAGGCGGGGCGGTTATGTCTATGTCGATAAGACAAGTTTTGTCTACAAGCTTGCCAGACTGGGAACGCCTTTCTTTTTGAGCCGTCCCCGCCGTTTTGGCAAGAGCCTTTTGCTTTCGACTTTTGAAGCCCTGTTCCTCGGAAAGAAAGAACTTTTTGAGGGGCTTGAGATTGAAAGTCTTGAAAAGGACTGGATTGAGTATCCTGTAATCAAAATCAGTTTTGGAAGCAATAATTTTGAGAATACTGCAAAATTGAAGGCCCGGCTTGAATCTTGCCTTTCTGAATATGAAGAAAAGTTTAATATCGAGAAGAAAAGCGATGACTGTTCAGAGCGGTTTTATGCAATAATCCGTGAAACAGCTGAAAAGACCGGCAAACAGGTTGTAATCCTCATCGATGAATACGACAAGCCTATTTTGGACGCGCTTTACACCGAATACGAAGAGCAGAACCGTCAGGAAATCCGGGCATTCTACAGCCCGCTCAAAGACTGCGACAAATACATCCGCTTTTTGTTCATCACCGGCATTACGAAGGTGAGCCATGTGAACATTTTCAGCGGCTTGAATCAGCTTAATGACATAAGCTTGGATGAAGACTATTCATCTCTTTGCGGAATCTCTGGGTCAGAACTGGAAAAATATTTTGAGCCGGAAATAAAAGCGCTTGCTGAGCGGAGAAAGCTGACTTATCAGCAGACAAAAGAAAAGCTCGCCGTAATGTATGACGGCTACCATTTTGCGCCTGATGCTGAAGGCGTCTATAATCCGTTTTGCCTGTTCAAATGTTTCAGTGCAAAAAAATTCGGTTCGTATTGGTTTGAGAGCGGAACACCTTCTTTCCTTGTTAAGACTTTGCAGAATCAGCCCTTGTTTTTGGCAAATTTGGTGAACGGCCGAAAAGTAAAAGAAGACCAGTTCAAGAATTATGACCCGGACAGCAAAAATATGCTTCCAGTGATTTATCAGAGCGGCTATCTTACTATAAAAAATTTCGATGAAGATTCTAACCGCTATACGCTTGATTTTCCGAACCAGGAAATAAAAGACGGTTTTCTTGATGTCCTCCTCAAAAAATTTGTCACTGTTCCCGATGATGATTTAGGGCTTGCAATTGACAATCTTTGTTACGCCTTGAGTGAACATGATGTTGACAAAGCGCTGTCAATCATAAAATCCGCCATCGCAGACTTGCCCACAATCGTAAAGAAAGATATGTGCGGGAACTACTATGAATCAGTCACACACCTTATGTTCCGAATGACGGGCTATAATGTAGTCTCGGAGCTGCAGAATGTGGCGGGCAGAAGTGATGTGATTGTCACCACAAAAGATTCGGTTTTCATCTTTGAGCTGAAAATGGACAAGGGGCAGAATTTTGACACTGTTGCAGAAAGCGCCCTTGCTCAGATTGATGCTAACGGCTATTCAGAACGGTTCGCCGTTACCAGAAAAACAATGTACAAAATCGGCGTGGTGTTCTCCAGCGACGGAAAGGGAATCCTAGGCTGGAAGATAAAATAATAATTTTGAAGCTTCTCTCAAAGAAAAATATCCTATCGGCAAAAGCAAACTCAACGATACAAGCCTTGGTTTTTACATGAGTCTGGACGAAATAAAAACTGCAGACGGTCTTTCTGCTTTTTCATGTGGACTTTGTAACCGCAATT
>CAKUTI010000078.1 GCA_934691925.1 uncultured Treponema sp.
CAAAAGACGGAAAACCTGCAAAACTCAAGATTGTTCTTGACGAAAGCGTAAAGGAAGCCGCTTCAAAACGCGTTCAAGCACTTTTGAGCAAATTCGTCCTTTATCCAGAGCTTGACTTGGATTTTCTGAAGAAAGAATTTGTTAAATAAAGCGACAGTCTGCCGCATAAAATAAACGCGACAGAATCCGTAAAAAACAAAAAATCCCGGCGTTCAATTTTTTCTGAACGCCGGGATTTTTATTTTCGTCATCAAAATCTAAATCAAAAAATTCCGCAAGATAAAATCTTCTAAAAAAAATCTTGCTGAAATTTCCAACTAACGAAGATTCATTCCTGCCTGCACAATCCTGATGTTGCTCACAACCTTACATTCCGGGAACTCGCACTTTATGACTTTCACAGCATAGTCAACGATTCCTTTCGTGCTTGCAACTCCGTCAAGATAAATTGTGCCGTCTTTCACTTCGCATTTCATCGAGTCAATGTCAACCGAGTAGATAAAACGGAGCAGATTCACAATCTCCTGGCCGATTAAAAGCTTTGCGAGACGCTCCTTGCCCTCTTTTTCCTTTTCTTCTGTGATGTAGGTTTTCGCGAACGCGATAATCGAGTCAGCAATCGACTCCACATCAGAAAGTCCGCTGTTGATTATCAGATTCTGCTCCATCGGATAAAAGACGTTCGCATGCATAAAATGCTTTATAAAGCCGAACTGATGCATATCCGCCTTTTTTAGGATTTTCATCGCGTGCTTTTCGTCAACATTCCGTTCTTTCATCACATTTTTCACGCGCTTTTCACGAAGCTCAAAGATTCGCGCAGAAACATGATTCGGAATGTCTTTCAAGATGATATAAGCTCCGCGTCCTTCAATCACGCAGTTGTCCTCGTTCGCAATCGAAAGAACCGCAGTTCTCAGATAATAAAGATATTCGTCATTGTATTTTGAAAGCGACGGAAGAATTCCAGGCTTTATCTCATCGAAATATTTGATTTTTTTTTCATTGCAGCCAAGCTCAATTATTTTCTGAAAGACAGCCGCGCGGTCATAAAGCTTGTATCCAGTTTTTTCCGCGATTCTTTTGCAAATTTCGTGTCCTTCTGAAAAATACTGCCTAGAAATTGTGATTACAGCCATAATTTTCCTCCCGCCTTTTAAAGCTAACGAATTTTAAGTGATACACAGCACTGAGGTTTGCTGCGGAAACTATTCTATCATAAATACAAAAAAAGTAAATTTAAGCGGCAGATTCTTAAAACAATCTTAAAATAAGAAATTACATCCTGTAATTTTTTATTTTACGAGAACCTGCGGTTCTCTCTTTGCTTTTTCCCGCGTCCGTGCGGGCATACTGGGGAAAAATTCCACAGAATAAGAACATTAAAACTACAATAGCATTTCAGTCTAAAGGAATACTTCCTAACTCCCTAAGGAATACTTCCTAAGGACTGAAGGTATACTTCCTTCAGGTCTTAGGAATACTTACTTCAGCTCTTAGGTATACTTCCTTTAGTCCAAAGGTATACTTCCTTCAAATTCGAACTATAAAAATGCCATTCTTTCTCTGCCTTTTCCATTCGAGTGCTGATTAAGTCTTAAAATTTCAAAAATAGCCAGAAACAAAACAGCCCCGGTAAGGAAAATTCCCGCCGGGGCTGAAAAAAAATTCACAAAAACGTAAAAATTACGGTCTTACGATGATTTTTGCAAGTTCTGGATTCTTCTCAAGTTCCTTTACAAGTGCAGCCTCGCGCGCCTTGTTTCTGTAAGCTGGATCCTGGAAAGAAT
>CAKUTI010000079.1 GCA_934691925.1 uncultured Treponema sp.
TTCAGCTTGAATGACACAAGGCTGGAAGTACCCGCCATTTTTTTCTATAGCATAGTCGCTTGCATGCTAAGCTCCGGCCTGGTCTTCTATCAAAACTTCTTCAGCCCCTGGCTTATTTAAAACTCGAATTTCAGGCTATGATATGAAATTTTCTGCCGAAATCAGATTTTCTCTGTTTCCGCAGATTCAGCAAATGCGATTTTCTTACAAATTTTTTGTGCAATTTTTCGTGAAGTTCCGGCTCAGCGAACAAAATTTCTGTTCGATTTTTTCTTACATTTTGAAAATATTTTAGATTGTCGGTATAATCTTCTATATGAACGGCAAGCAAAAAGGAATCAGCATAAGACTGCTCACTTTAATTTTTGCAATTATCACAGGAATTTTTTTTGCCGCTTTGGTTTTGCTTTCTTTTAGCGTCTACAGGCGGTTCTGCTTGGTCCAGACTTCAATCGACAAATTTTTTGTCTGCCAGGAAAGCTCAAACACGATAAAGGATTCCGCAGGATATTTGACCGAGCAGGCGCGGCTTTTTGTAATCACGCACAATCCTGAATATGCGAAAGCATATCTTGAAGAAAAAGATGTAAAAAAACGGCGCGAAAAAGCGCTCGAACAGCTTCAGAAGGCTTGCGGAACAGATGATTTGGCATACCAGAGAATCCAGACTGCGCAAGGACAGGCGGAAAATCTCGTGAGCATCGAAATTTACGCGATAAAGCTCGTTTACGAAGGCTGCAAAACTCTTGCACAAGACATGCCAGAAAGCATAACTTCTGTAAAGCTCCGCGAAGTTGACCAGAATCTTTCATCTGACGAGCTTTGCAAGCTCGCAGAAAACACGCTTTTCGGCGACGGATATTTGATTTACCAGCGAAGAGTCAACGAGAACTGCAACCAGACGATAAAAAGCATTCAGGAAGAAATCAGCAATAATCTAAAGATAAATTCCGACTCTTTGGACAAGAATTTGAAGCTTTCGCGATGGCTTTTAATCAGCCTTTTTGTGATTCTAGTGCTTCTGTTCATTTTCTTTGAGGTTCTAGTTCTTAGGATTCTAAAAAAATTCACTAATTCGATTGAAAAAGACGAGCGGCTTCAAGTTCAGGGCGCGTCGGAGCTTAAATATCTTGCCGAAACTTACAACGGAATCTACGAAATCAAAGCGAGAAACGAAAAAGAGCTTCTTTTTGATGCGGAATATGACGCGCTCACAGGAATCTTGAACCGGCGGGCTTACGATCAAATCTGCAAAAAATGCGCAGAGGAAAAAGACCATATTGCGCTTCTTTTAATCGATATGGACAATTTCAAGAACATAAACGACACCTACGGGCACGCAGGCGGAGACACAGCCTTGAAAGAGCTTGCAAAAATCTTAAAGTCAACTTTCAGGCGAAGCGATTACGTCTGCAGAATCGGCGGAGACGAATTTGCGGCAATTTTGCGCGGACTAAAGGCAAAGCCGGACGAGGCAATCATCAAGAAAATTCGGTATGTCAATGAAGTCATCTCGGAAATCACAGGCGGAATAAGGCACGTTTCAATAAGCGTCGGCGCGGCAATTTCAGATGAAGGCTACACGCCTGAGATTTACGAAAAAGCGGACAAGGCTCTTTACTACGTGAAGCAGCACGGAAGAAGCGGCTGCAAAATCTACGACGAGACTTGCGAGAAAACCATAAAAGAAGACGAAAAATAAAAAATCGAGAGTGTGAAAGACTTTCTGTAAATTCAGTAGGCTGCGATAAAAAAGTTTAATGCGAGTACACTCGCTTGCAGCT
>CAKUTI010000080.1 GCA_934691925.1 uncultured Treponema sp.
GAATCAGCCTTTATCTGATTGTTCCGTACAACCACATCAAGCGAATCAGCCCTGTGTTCAGGATGATAATCACTTTTCATGATTAAGAAATTCTCAAGCGGAACGACGAACGCGAACGCTGTCAAGCTCAAGATTCCGTGCCTTTTTCTTCTGGACGAGTTCCCGGTTCTTGGATATTTCCCGGACATTGCATTGAACGCCGGAATCCTTGCAGGCTACGGAGTCACTTTCTTTATCGTAAGCCAGTCGCTGAACCAAATTGTCGATGTCTACGGCGAGAACCATCCGTTCCTTGACCACTGCAAGACAATCATACTTTTTGCTCCGGGAAACATAAAGGATGCAAGGCAGTTTTCAGAGACAATCGGAAACCGCTCTGTTCTTTTGGACAACATCTCAAGTTCCGGCACAAAGTGGCAAGTCGGATTCAGCAATATATCGCGAAGCTCGCAGGAGACGCAGACAAGCCTTGTGAACCCGGACGAGCTTATGAAAATGGACTTTTCGCGTTGCATTGTATTCAACGGTCAAATGCCGCCGTACAAGGGAAAGAAGGTTGTCTATTACGAAGACCCTAGATTCAAGGACAAGGCATTCGGAAAAGTTCCTGAGATGAATGAGATTTACTCAAGGCTAAAAAAACTCCCGAGCCACCGCAGAAAGCATTTCAACGTGGAAAGCTCAATCCAGAGGACAATAGAACGGATTGAGAAAGTCGAGGTTACACAGTCAATACCAAGCGACTTCGATATTTTTGCGGACGACGGACGCGAGACAAAATTTTAACGGAAGTGAAGTATGAATGATAAGAATAAAGACCAGCTTGCAGTTTTTTCTCAGATTGCGGAAGTCATTGAAAAGGACAGCTCGATGATAATAAAGAATCCTGTTCTTGGCGATGTTGTTTTTGCTAACGGCACTCTCGGAAACCTTGAGAAGAAAAATACAGGCGGATTCGGAATAAAGCACATCATAGACGGTCGCTACAGAAAAGACGGACTTAACGAAAAGGAAATTTCAGCGTTGCTTTATCTGATAAAAGATACTGTGGAAACTGTAATCCCTGATGACATTACGAAGAACAGGCTTAATATCAGAAAAAATTCTATATTTGTCGGCGTTTCAAAGCAGTGGCTTGGAAGTGATGAAAACTGGGTTATAACAGGTTTTGCAGAAAATGATGAAAACAATGTCATCAAAAAAGAAGCGGCAGATGCCATAAAAGCGGTGAACGCACAATATGGCTATGCACCTGAATTCCTCTCTATCAGCAGACAGGTGGGAGCTGTCATCGCTTCCATTGACAAGATAACACAAATCAACGAAAAGTCAATATCTAAAATAAAAATGCCCGAGCAGCTGATTTATGCATCAGATGAAATCGGGCAAGTGATTGAGCGTGCAACTGGCAGGCAGCTGGTGACGGTCAATCCGACCAGAGCGAACGGCAAAACCGAACCTCCACGAGAAAATATAACACAAAACGCTGAAAAGTCAACATCAGCAGAACAAAGCTCGGAATCCAAACTGCTGTATGGGAATACAACCGTGAATGTTGACGGAC
>CAKUTI010000081.1 GCA_934691925.1 uncultured Treponema sp.
ACCTCAATTTTAGCCGCTCAAAAAGCGAGATGGACTTGATTGCGCGCCGTGTCGTGAAAAAATTCGAGGGAGACAATCCAAGCGAAGAAGTTCTTGCAAAATACTGCAACCCGGACACGCCTGAATACGCGCAGATGCAGGAAGAAATCCGCAAGCAGCTTCATTTTACAACGCTCCGCTATCATCGTCTTGACGACATGCTAAATTCAACAGGCCTGCCGCACGAGAAGCTCTGCACATACTGCTGGAACGGAAAGGAGTAAAGTCAAAAAATGAAATACATCAGGCAGTTTACGATTTTTGTTGCGGCTTGCTTTATCGGAGAAATTTTCCACAGGATAATTCCGCTTCCGATTCCAGGCTCGATTTACGGGCTTGTCCTTATGTTTCTCGCGCTTGAATTCAAGATTATGCCGCTCGATAAAGTCGAGGAAATTTCAGATTATCTTCTTGAGATAATGCCGCTTCTTTTTGTTCCGTCAACAGTAGGTCTTCTTGTCGCCTGGCCGGTCATAAAGCAATACTGGCTTCCAATCATAATACTTGGAATTGCCGGAACAACGCTGAACTTTTTTGTGAGCGGACACGTCACGCAGTTTTTTGTGAAGATTTTAAGCAAAAAAAGGAATAAGGATTAAGATTTATGAGCCAGATTTCAGAATTTCTTTCAAATTCAGTTTCTTTCGGATTTTTTATAACGCTCACAATTTTTGTCGCATCGTGCTGGCTTTACAACAAGACAAAATTTGTCCTGCTCTCGCCTCTTCTTGTATCGAGTGCGGCGGTCATCATCGTTCTTGTTGTGTTTCGGATTCCTTACGAGAAATATCTTGACGGCGCGGATTTTCTCTATTATCTGATGACGCCGGTAACAGTTGCGCTTGCAATTCCGCTTTACCGCCAGTTCCAGAAGTTAAAGGAAAACGCGATTGCGATTCTTCTTGGAATCATCAGCGGAATTTTGTCAAACGCGCTTTTCGTCCTTGCAATCTGCCTCGTCTTTAAAATCGGACACAATGAATATGTCTCGCTTTTGCCAAAGTCGATTACAACGCCGATTGCCGTAGCAATAACAAACCAGAACCATGGACTTGAAGCCGTAACGATTCTGATGGTGAGCATCGCGGGAAATTTGTGCAATGTGTTCGCGATTTTCTTCTGCAGGATTTTCAAAATCACAGAGCCGGTCGCTCGCGGAGTCGCCTGCGGAACAAGCGGACACGCGATGGGAACTTCAAAAGCCCTTGAAATGGGCGACGTTGAAGGCGCGATGAGCGGCCTAAGCATTGCCGTCTGCGGAATTCTCACCGTTATTATTCTGCCGTTCTTTATGAAGTTGATTTAGTTTTTTATAGGCGAAAAAAACGCGCGTCAAAGCGGGCTTGCATTTTTCAAAAGCTCCGCCTTGTCGCGTTTTATTTTAGCAATTTTTTTGAGAAGCCTTTACTTCGCGGATTAAGTTGTCTTCAACTTTCAGGACCTCGAATTCAATCTGACCGTTAAAATCAATTTTCCGGCCTT